>JBKECG010000255.1:0-5146 GCA_047974395.1 Pikeienuella sp.
GGGAGGAGCCGGAAAGCGCCGCGAACATCATGCAGGCGAAAACGCCGGCGATCGCCAGCCCGCCGCGGAAATGCCCGACGCAGGCGATGGAGAAGCGGATGATCCGCTGCGCCACCCCGCCGGTGGACATGAAGCTGGAGGCGAGCACGAAGAACGGGATCGCCAGCAGCGTGTAATGCCCGGCCATGCCCTGATAGAGCGCCTGCGCGATCGAGGCGAGCGAGGCGTCGGAAAGCGTCAGCAGGAAAAGGATCGAGGAAAGGCCGAGCGCGATGGCGATCGGCACGCCGATCAGCAGAAGCGCGATCACCAGACCGAAAAGGATGACGACATCCATCGCTCAACCCTCCCGCCGGCCGGTTTCGTCATTCTCGTAGCTGACGATCAGCCGCGAGACCTTGCCGGTCCAGATCGCCGCCATCGCCTGCGCGGTGCGAAAGACCAGAAGCGCCGCGCCGAGCGGCATGATCAGATAGGGGATCACCCGTGGCAGCTTCTCATAGGCCTCGCCCTGATTGATCGCGCCTTCGAGCCAGCGGAAAAGGCCGATCATCGGCACCTGGTCCGTCTCGTAGAAGGCGCGGTCGCGGGTCGAGCCGTCGAAACCGGTCGGGAACCAGCGCCCGGTCGTCACCTCCAACCCGGCGAAGGGCGCCCAGAAATCCCAGGCCCCCTTCAGCAGCAACAGCCCGTAGACCAGACAGCAGAGCCCGGCGAGCAGCGCCATGATCCGCGCCGCGCGGCCGGGCAGGATGTTGATCAGCGCATCCACGCCCAGATGCGCGGTGGTCTTGACCAGATAGCTCATCCCGAACAGCACCAGCCAGGCGAAGAGGATCAGCACCAGCTCCAGCCCCCAGATCAGCGAGGCGTTGAAACCGTAGCGCAGCACGACATTGAGGAAGGTGAGCATGGTCATCAGCCCGAGCAGAACCGCGATCACGGTCTCCTCCAGCTCGTTGACGATGCGGCTGAGGGCGCTCCTCGGCGCCGGGGTCGGGGAACTGCTCATGGCGCGTTTTCCGGGTCAGGGGGCGCGACCCCGGCGCGCCGGGGCCGCTGCTCGCATCGGGGGTCAGAGCTCCGCGTTGATCTTCTGCGCGGCCTCGATATTCTCGGCGCCGACGCCATCGACGAACTTGTCCCAGACCGGTTTCATCGCATCGACCCATTGCTGGCGCTGCTCGGGCGTCAACTCGCGGATCTCGGCGCCGGCGTCGATGATCGCCTGCCGGGCGGCGGCGTCCACCTCGCCGACGGCGGCGTTCCGCTCCGCGGTGACCTCATGCAGGATGGCGGCGATCTGATCGCGGATCGCCGGGTCCAGCCCTTCCCACCAGTCGACGCTGGTGACGACCAGATAGTCGAGCGCGCCGTGATTGGTCTCGGTCACGCCGTCCTGAACCTCGAAGAATTTCTGGCCGTAGATATTGGCCCAGCTGTTCTCCTGCCCGTCGACGACGCCGGTCTGGAGCGCGCCGTAGACCTCGGAAAAGGCCATCGGCTGCGCCGAGCCGCCAAGCGCCTCGATCTGCGCCACCAGCACATCCGAGGGCTGAACGCGGAATTTCAGCCCCTGCGCGTCGCCGGGAACCAGAAGCGGCTTGCGGGCCGAGAACTGCTTCATCCCGTTATGCCAGAACTCCAGCCCGAGCAGCCCGCGCCGGGTCATGGATTCCTTCATCGCCTGGCCGGCGTCGGAGGCCTGGAACGCGTCCACCGCCTCGATATTCTTGAACATGAACGGCAGATCGAAAATCTGGAACTGCTTGGTGAAGGTCTCGAATTTCGAAAGCGAGGGCGCGGCCATCTGCACATCGCCGTTCAGCATCGCCTCCAGCACCTGATCGTCATTGTAGAGTTGCGAGTTCGGATAGACGGTGACGCAGACCTTGCCGTTCATCTCCTCGTTGACGCGCGCGGCGAAGGCGGCGGCGGCCAAGCCCTTCGGGTGCTTGTCCACATTGGTGACATGGCTGAACTTGATTTCGGTCTCGCCGGAATCGCAGGCCGCGTAAGCGGCGTTGGCGGCGAGCGCGAGCGCAGCCGCGGCGGTGAAGCGCGCAACGGTTTTCATGCGTTTCTCCCTGTTCGTCTCTCTGGCGGCGACGGCCGCCTTCCGCGCGTTATAATGACGGGGATATGACAGCGGGCAAGGAAAACCCGCCTTCCGGGCGTGCGAAAACGACCGAAAGGGCGAATTTGACGCGCTTTTACAGCGAGGCTTCTCAGCGCCGGCCGTAATAGAGGCCGACGACATGCTCCGCCTCGGCGAAGAACAGCCAGCGCGAGGCCAGCATCCCCGCCACATGGCAGGCCAGCGCCAGCGCCAGCCCGACGGGGCCGAGCGCCGAAGGCAGCCCGTAGGCGGCCGGATCGCGGAAGAGGATGAAAAGGAAAAGCGGCGCGAAAAGCCCCGCCAGCGCGGCGATCAGCCCGAGCTTTTCGGCGTGCTTGCGCCCGACGCTGAACACCATCTCCTTCATCAGATAGTTCGGCTGGCTGTGCGGCGGCTCCAGCAGCCGCACCCGGCCCAAAGCGCCGAGCCCGGTCGCCGTCTCCGGGCTCGACCCCGCGCCGGCCAGCGTGATCGCCTTCGCCGCGCGCCGATAGGCGTGGACCGCCGCCATGGCGGCCAGCAGCGCCAGCGCCATGATCAGGGGCGGGGTTTCGCCGGCCAGCGCCTCGGCCAGCGAGACCGCCAGCACCCCGCCGGCGAGCGCCGCGCCGAGGAACATCGCCGGGGTGAAGGGGATGGACCAGCGCGGCACGGTCTTCAGCTGCGCGTAAATCATCGCCGTGCAGATCACCGCCAGAACCGCCAGCACCGTCGAAAGCAGCCCGAGCGTCCGCATCGGCGCCCCTTCCCACGCCCAGAGCGCGGCATAGGCGAAGAAGACCGCCATCGCCGCCGTGGCGACACAGCCTTCGCGGCTGAGCCAGCTCGACCGCCATTGCGTATAGGCCCGGAGCGCGCGCTGCGGATTGCCGAGATGAAAGGCCGAGGCCGCCAGCCCCAGCCCGGTCAGCGCCAGCGCGACGAAACAGGCGACCGGCCCCGCAACCGGCCCGGAAGGGCCGAAACCCATCCCCAGCAGGAACATCATGCCGAAACCCAGCCCGGAGGCGGTGGTGAAGAGGATGATCGAAGGCGCCGGATGCATTCAGAGACGCTCCAGCGCGCGGTCGAGCCAGCCGAGAAAGCCCCTCGCCTCCGGCTCCGCCAGCGCGACAAGGTCGAAAGGCTCCGGGCTGCGATCCGCTTTCGACCGCGGCGGCAGGTATTTGTTCACCGGTTTCGTCCCCTGTTCCGGCATCAGATCGAACCCGCCCCGCGCGGCGACCAGTTGCGAGACCTCGCTTTCCGGGTCGCCGAGATCACCGAAATGGCGCGCCCCGGCAGGGCAGGCGCGCACGCAGGAGGGTATCCGGTCCACCTCGGGGATGTTCTCATTATAGATCCGGTCCACACAGAGCGTGCATTTCTTCATCACCCCCGCCGCCGCGTCGAGTTCGCGCGCACCGTAAGGGCAGGCCCAGGCGCAAAGCCCGCAGCCGATGCAGGACTCCTCGTTCACCAGCACGATCCCGTCCTCTTCGCGCTTGTACGAAGCCCCGGTGGGGCAGACGGTGACGCAGGGCGCGTCCTCGCAATGGAGACAGGATTTCGGGAAATGCGTCACCTGCGCCGGGCCGCTCTCTCCCTTCACCTCGAATGTGTGGATGCGATTGAGAAAGGTCCCCACAGTCCCCTCGCCATAGGCGTTGGTGTCGGAGAGCGGGGCGCCATAGCCGCCGGTGTTCCATTCCTTGCAACTCACCGCGCAGGCATGGCAGCCGACGCAGGTGTCGAGGTCGATGACGAGGCCGAGCTTCACCTCGCCGCAGGCGGGCAGATCGGTGATGACCAGTCCCCCCCATAGCTGACGCGAAGCGGCCCCTCTCCCACAGGCGAGGCCTGCGCCGGAACCGAGGGTTGCGATTGCGTCGCCGCCTCCGCCTTCTCGATCCTGACCCGGAGATCATACCAGGCCGCCTGCCCGGTGATCGGGTCGGAATTGGCCCAGCGCATCCCGTCGCCCCTGTCGGGCAGCAATTCGTTGATCAGGTGGTTCAGCAGGAATCCCTTCTTCGCCTCCGGCGCGTCGGGCTTCAGCGCCCAGGCGCCCTTGCGTTTGCCGATGGCGTTCCAGGTCCAGATCGTCTTCGGGTTCAGCGCCTCCATCAGCGCCACAGGCGCGGTGATCTCGCCATGGGGGGAGGTCACGCGCGCCCAGCCGCCTTCCTCGAACCCGTGCTCGCGCCAGATATCGCCCGAGACATAGAGCGGGTTGCGGCCATGGATCTGCCGCAGCCAGGCGTTTTGCGAGCCCCAGGAATGATACATGGCCATCGGCCGCTGGGTCAGGGCGTGGAGCGGATATGCCTCCAGATCCACCTCCCGCTCCTCGAAAGGCCGATACCAGATCGGCAACGGGTCGAACGCGGCGCGGATGCGCTCGCGCAGATGATCGGGCGGCTGTCGCTCGCCCTTGCCCTCGGCCGCGAGCTGGAATTTCCGCAATGGCTCCAGATAGATATTGAAGAGATAGGGCTGCGGCTTGTCATAGAAGCTCTTCGCCACCGCCCAGTCCTGATAGGCGGCGTTCCAGGGCTTGTAATAGCGCGCCTCCGCCGGGACATGGGTGATCCAGAAGCCGCCATTCTCGATATAGCGTTCGATCTGGCGCGGGTTCGGATCGCCCCGCCCGTCGCCGGAGCCGTCCTCGTTGCGCCAGCCGGCGAGCGGGCCGACGCCGGGGCGGCGCTGGTGGTTGACCATGTAATCGGCGTAGTCGCGGAACTTGCGGCTCCCGTCCGCATTCACCAGCCCGGGCAATTCCAGCCTGACGCCGAGGTCGATCAGCGCCGACTGGAAGCCGCGCACATCCCGATCCGGCTCCACCACCGGCCAGCGGATGCTGTCGGCGGCGGCGTCGGCCTCGCAGATCGGCCGGTCAAGGAGGGAGATGCAGTCATGCCGCTCCAGATAGGTCGTGTCCGGCAGCACCAGATCGGCGAAGGCGACCATTTCCGAGGAATAGGCGTCGGCGTAGATGATCTTCGGGATCACATATTCGCCGTCCTCGCGCCTGTCGCGCAGCAT
>JBKECG010000443.1:0-6219 GCA_047974395.1 Pikeienuella sp.
CTGAACGCGAGCGCGACCGAATCGCGGAAAGAGACCGCCGGGCCGAAGGCGACCGCGCGCTCCTCGGGCGCGCCCGGGCCGAGCGCGACCAGATCCGCCATCGCGTCCACCGCCTTCAGCAATTCGCGCGAGCTTGTGACGACGCCCTGCACATATTCGGTCTGCACCGGGTTGAGCGGGCCGACGACGCCCTCCGCCAGAAGCTGGCCGAAGCCGAAGAGCGAGTTGAGCGGCGTGCGCATCTGGTGCGAGATCTGGTCGATCAGCGCGCCGCGCATCTCCTCCGCCTGCTCCAGCGCCTCGTTGCGTTCGCGCAGCGCGCCGGCCATCCGCTGGCTGGCGGTGACGTCGGAGAAGACCGCCAGCGTCGCGCCGTCCGGCATCGGCGAGACCCGCGCCGCGAGGAACCGGCCGTCCTTCATCTCCAGTCTCTCCGCATCGACCCGCCGCTCGCCCCCGCCGGAGGCCGCCGCCAGCATCGCCGGCCAGAACGGATGCGGGCGCGCCTGTCCGCGGCAGATGGCGACGACGTCGTCGACATGGGAGCCCGGGGCCGGCGCGCGGTCCGGAAAGCCGAGAAGCCGCTCGAAAGCGCGGTTCCTGATCCGCAGCCGCCCGTCCGGACCGAAGACGGCGATCCCCTCGCGCAGCATCTCCGTCGTCGCGTCGCGGGCGGCGCGCTCGACGGCGTTGATCCGCCTGAGCGCGAGCGATTCCGTGACATCCTCGATCACGAAGGCGAGCCCGCCGGCGGCGTGCGGGCGAAAAATCGCCATCATCGTCCGCCCGTCGGGCAGATGCCATGTCTCCTCGAAGGGTTCCGCGACCTCTCCGGCGACGCGCGCGAGCAGGCGCGCGCGCCAGGCCGGGTAGGCGGCCTGCTCGGGCCGGGCCCGCGCCTTGCGCATCCGGTCAAGAAGCGCGCGCAGGGTCGGGTTCTGCGCCAGCCATTCCGGCCGCTCGCCGCAAAGCGCCGCGCCGACCGGGTTGAACAGCGAAAGCCGCCGGTCGGCGTCGAAGATCATCAGCCCGACCTTGAGATGGGCGAAGGTCTCGGAGATCGTGTCCACGAACCGGCTCATCGCCCGCTCCGCCGCCGCCGTCGCCGCGGCGTCGCGCGCGACGAAAAGACCCGCCTTCGTAGCGACAAGATCAAACTCCGCCGCTTTCTCGCCGGGGGCCGGGCCTATGGTCAGGCGCCCGGCCTCTCCGCGCCGCGCGGCCATCTCCAGCGCGCTCCGCGCCCTCCGGGGCAGCGCGGCGAACCCGTATTCGTCCCCCGGCCCGTCCTCGGCCGGCCGCCAGGCGACGACGCCGGCCGCGGCGCGCGCGGCCTCCAGATCCGCAAGCGCGCGCTCGGCCCTCTCGGCCCGGATCTCGGCCTCGCGGGCGCGGCGGGCGGCGCAGGTCTGGTCGTGCAGGGTCACCGCCACATCGACGCCGGCGGGCGCGCCGACCGCCTCCAGTATCCGGCCCTCGCCGGTCTCCAGCACGGTGCGGAACGCCATGCCGTCATTCATCAGCCGGGCGAGAGCGGCGTCGAAGCCCTTGCGGCCGGCCCGGATGCCGGACAGCAGCGTGAAACGGCAAAGCGCGCCTTCCTCGGCGAGGCCGAGCAGCGCGCGCGCCTCCGCCGTCGCCTCCAGCGCGCCGTCACGACTGATCCTGAGCATGGGCGCGGCCGCCCCGATGATCGCGCCCGGACCGGCGGCGCGGACGCGCCTCGCAAATCCCGCCGCGCCGACAAGATAGCCGCCCCCGGCTATCAGACAGACAAGGACCATGAGTCCGAGCAGCCAGAAACCACCCAGTTCCGACATCGAACGCCCCTCATTCGATTCACGCCGGGTTCAGATCCCCCATCGCCCGACGCTCATTTTTAAACTTATGAGAGAATCATAGATTCGCCCACCACCCAAGAGTTATATATGTCAAACATTATCGAGTGTGAAACGGGCGTTTGGCCCCAAGGGGGCGCGGGCTTCATCTTTTGGCGCGATGATGGCGCCTTCGGGCCACACCGCGGCGACCACGGCGCCGGGCGGGCGTCGGGCCTCCAGCGGGCGGCCGCGATTCTCGCGCCGGGCGGCGCGGCCGGAATTGGCGAAGGAAACCCGCGCCCCGGTGCGCTCCAGCAGCGTCTTGGCGATGAAAAGACCAAGGCCCATCCCGGTATGCGGCTTGTCCTCCGCCCCCGCCCGCCCCGGCAGCGCCGAGGCGCGCGGGCGCGAGGTCACATAGGGATCGCCAAGCCGCTGGAGCATGTCCTCGGGGAAACCGGGCCCGTCATCGCCGACGGTGATGCGAAAGGCGGCGCCGGCGACGGCGATGTCGATCCAGATCGTCGCCTCGGCGAAATCGACCGCGTTCTGCACCAGATTGCGCAGCCCGTGGACAAGCTCCGGGCTGCGCCGCAGGATCGGCTGTTCGGCGCCCGCCTCCTCTATCGGGGCGCCGTCGAGCCGCAGGATGATCCGCCGGCCGCGATCGGCGTGGGGGGCCGCCGCCTCGTTGATCACGGCCGAGACCGGGGCGCGCCTGACCTGCTCGTCATCGCGCCCGCCGCGGGCCAGATCGGCGAGGATCTCACGGCAACGCTCCGCCTGGGCGCGGATCAGCGCGGCGTCGTCACGCAGGGCGGGATGCGCCTCCAGCTCGTCCACCAGCTCCGCCGAAACCAGCTTGATCGTCGCCAGCGGCGTGCCCAGCTCATGCGCCGCCGCCGCCGCCAGCCCGCCGATCGCCGTCAGCCGCTGCTCGCGCGCCAGCGCCGCCTCCGCCGCGCGGAGCGCGCGCGACATGCGATAGGTCTCGACCGAGACCCGCCGCGCATAGAGGGTCATGAACAGGACAGAGATGGTCAGCGCGCTCCAGACCCCGAAAATATAGATCGGCGGCGCGGTCAGCACCTCGCCGCCGACAAAGGTCAGCGGCAGGCTCCATTGCGCCATGAGCGAGATCAGCGCCAGCGCCGCCGCGCCGACGATCAGGGTCGAACGCAGCGTCAGCGCCGAGGCCGAGATCGTCACCGGCGCCAGAAGCAGCATGGCGAAGGGATTGGCCAGCCCCCCGGTCAGCATCAGCAGCGCCGAGACCTGCCCCAGATCGAACAGCATCGACAGCGTCGCCTCCCGCTGGCCGAGCCGCGTCGAGGAGGGGAAAAGCTGCGTCGATATGACGTTGAACACCACCGAAGCGGCGATGGCGAGGCCGCAAAGCGCCATCGGCAGCGCCAGATCGAAGAACTGGCCGGCGGCGATCACCGCCGTCGCCTGACCGATGACGGCCAGCCAGCGAAGCGTGGTCAGCGTCTCCAGCCGCACCCAGCGACCGGCCGCCTCGGCCCGCATCATCTCCTGCAGAAATCCCGTGGTCATCGGATATGGGTAGCACCGCGAAAGGGGCGCGCCCATAGTGTTTTGCGCTTCGGAGAGCCATGTCAGACCCGGCCCCGGCGGCGCCGCTGCATATCGACGCGCCCGGCTGGCGCGAGAGGCGCGCGGCGCGTATCCCGGAGCCGAGGCGCATGGAGGATCGGAAATGCCGACAACCAGAACCTATGCGATCGCCGCGGCGGTCCTTGTCGCGGCGGGGCTCGGCGTCGGGGCGTTCTACGCCGCCACCAGGCAAGACGACGCCGCCGATTGCGGCGGCGGCCTGGCCGGCGCGTCCATCGGCGGGCCGTTCACGCTCGTCTCCGAAACCGGCGAGACGGTGGACCAGGCGGCGGTGATCGACGGGCCGACGCTGGTCTATTTCGGCTACACGTTCTGCCCCGACGTCTGTCCGGTGGATGCGGCGAACATGGCGCAGGCGGTGGACCTTCTGGCGGCGCAGGGGCTTGTGGTGAAGCCGGTCTTCATCAGCATTGATCCCGCGCGCGACACGCCGCCGGTGATGGCCGACTATACCGAGATCCTGCATCCGACGATGCTTGGCCTCACCGGCTCCGCCGAGCAGGTGGCGGCGGCGGCGGCGGCCTACAAGGTCTATTACGCTAGGGCCGCTTCGGACGATCCCGAATATTACCTGATGAACCATAGCGCCTATATCTACCTGATGACGGCGGGCGAGAGGTTTCTGACCTTCTTCCGGCGCGGCGACACGCCGCAGACCATCGCCGAAACCACCGCCTGCCATCTTCGCGCGGTCGAGGGCGGCGCCTGAACCGCCCGCGCCGGATCGCGCAAAACCCATCTTCACCGGACCGGTTTGCGCGCCGCGCGCGACCGGGCTATGAAACGCGCAGGCGTGCCGCCGAAAGAAGCAGTTAGGAAAACAGGATGGCAGAAGACGTCTCCGCCGATATCGGGCCCGACAAGTCGCTCCTGATCCTCGACGACGACGAAGCTTTCCGCCGGCGCCTGGCGCGGGCGATGGAGAAACGCGGGTTCGAGCCCGTTCTGGCCGAAAGCGTCGCCGATGGGCTGGCGCAGGTCGAGACGGCGCCGCCGGCCTATGCGGTGCTTGACCTGAGGCTGGAGGACGGCAACGGGCTCGACGTGGTGGAGGCGCTTCGCGCCGCGCGCGCCGAAGCCAGGATCGTGGTGCTGACCGGCTATGGCGCCATCGCCACCGCGGTCGCCGCGGTGAAGATCGGCGCGACGGATTACCTCTCGAAACCGGCCGACGCCGACGACGTGACCTCGGCGCTGCTGTCGCAGAGCGCGGTGAAGCCGCCGCCGCCCGAAAACCCGATGTCCGCCGATCGCGTGCGCTGGGAGCATATCCAGCGCGTCTTCGAACTTTGCGACCGGAATGTTTCCGAAACCGCCCGCCGGCTCAACATGCACCGGCGCACACTGCAGCGCATCCTCGCCAAGCGCAGCCCGCGCTAAGCCCGGCCCGCGCCGGAACGCTCGCTCTGGATGACGTAAAGGCCCGAAGCCGCCGTCACCGCGATACCGACCGCCGCCAGCCCGTTCGGCAGATCGCCGAAGACCAGCCAGCCGATCATCGTCGCGACAGGGATCTCCAGATATTGCATCGGCGCCAATGTCGCCGAGGGCGCGAAGCGCAGCGACCAGGTCATCAGCAGATGCGCGAGCGTGCCGAGAACCCCGATCCCGACCAGGAACGCCATGTCGCGCCCGCCCGGCGCGATCACGGTCAGATCGGGATGAATCCCGCCCAGAACCGCCCAGACCGCAAGCAGCCCGCCGGCGGCGATCAGCCCCGAGACGAACTGGAGCGCGATCGGGTCGGCCTCTTTCGCGACCCGCCGGGTCGTCAGCATGAAGAGCGAGAAGGCCAGCGCGACGAAAAGCGGCAGGAGCGCCGGCGCCCCGACCTCGGCGAAGCTCGGCTGCACCACGAGAAGCGTGCCGGCGAACCCCACGGCGCAGGCCGCGAGCCGGCGCGGCCCGACCGTCTCGCCCAGCACGAAACGGCCCAGAAGCAGCATGATGAAGGGCATGACGAAAGCGATCGCCACCGCATCCGCCAGCGGCAGGAAGCGCAGCGACAGGAACATCGCCCCGATCCCCAGGATATGGAGCCCGGTCCTGACCGCCGACAGCAGGACGACGCGGCGCGAAAGCCGCATCACCCCCGCCCGAAAGGCGAGCGGCGCGAGAATCGCCGTCTGAACCGCGAAGCGGAAGATCAGCAATTGCAGGAGCGGCATGGTCGCCCCGAGCAGCTTGGCCATGGCGTCGCCCATCGGCGCCATGAGGCAGAAGCCGAGCATCAGAAGAATGCCGAGAAGGGGACGATCCTGCGCCATCGCCCGGCTCTAGGCGTCGCCGGGGCGGCGCGCAAGCCCGGCGGCGGCGCGGTTTGCGCAGCCCCGGAAAAGAGAAATCGGGACCGGCCGGATTCGGGCCGTCAGCGCGACGCGGCGGTTGCGGACAATTCCCCGGCCAACCAGCCCAGATACGCGCCGATCGCGGCTTCATCCCTTCTGCAATAGGACCATTTCAGGTGCTTTCGCACCGTGATGAAACCCGCCCGCCTGAGGATATCCAGATGCCTGCTGGCCGTGGGCTGGGCGACCGCCAGCGCCTCGGCGATCAGGGTCACGCACACGCCGAACTCTTCCGGGTCCGCCGACCATTGATGGCGGAAATGTTTCCGGGGCTCCGCCAACAACCGCAGGATCGTCAGTCGGGACTCGCTGGCCATGGCCTTGATCTGCGTTGATCGGTCCATGACCCCATCATATAGTCATTTAGCTAAGTGACAATATGAGACTGGTGATGCTTGATCTGCAAACCGCCG
>JBKECG010000447.1:0-2454 GCA_047974395.1 Pikeienuella sp.
ATCTCGCGGTGTTCGAGTTGCTGCGCGCCCCGAGCAGATGGCGCAAGACGCAGCATGGTGTCGGCCGGATCGCGGCGGAGTTGCGTCAGGAAGCGCTGAGGAGAGGCGCGTACGACTGACCGCCCCCTGCCGCCCGGTTGCGCAGGCCGGGCCCGAAGGTATAGGTTCTCGCCCTTGATGGGATTCGATCCACGCCTCGGGCGGAATGTCGCTTGCGGATGAAAACGGCGTTCCGGGGTGTGGGGCAGCTCCCGGAACGCCGTAAATCGCGATCGGTGATCGCTCGGTTCAGGACTTCCAATCCCGCTGTGGGGTGGGATGGTTTCAGATCGCGGCCTGTTGTGGAGGGGACCGGACCCGTCGTCGCGGTTCGTATATTCAGATTACACTATTTCCTGAACTTCTCCCGTCACTTCTCACTTGCGCGGCTGGTTATTCTTCACCGGCCCGGACGCACGCTAAAATCGTTATTTATCCATTAATTATCAGATGCATATTCCCTAACATGAATGGCGCCCACGCAACCATCCATAGACGTAGGGGCCTGATCAGATCACTATCAGGTTGAATAACATGCATTTAATTGGCAGATTTGCGAATAGCGAATCATGATTGCCTCGTCTTGCGGCCGTCAGGCTTTCCGCTCTCCATGCGGCGCTAATCGCTATCAGTCTGATTACCGTCTCGCGGACGCCGTTCATTGGAATCCTCTGCGCCGCCCCCAAGCAAGCGCCCCATGTCGAATCAAAGCCGGAGCGGTAAGAAGGTCAGCGCGGCGATTCGCGCGCTGCGTGCATTTTGCGCGCATCAATGGCGCCTATCGGAACCCGGCGCGCCGGAAAGAGCGGCGCTAGGCTCATTGCTGCACTGCAACAGTTCTGTTATGGAAAATGAACTCTCACGCGCGAGGCGGACATGGCCAAGGTTCTGACTTTCGCCCAGCAGAAGGGCGGCTCCGGCAAGACCACCCTCCTCACGCAGCTTGCGGTCGCCTTTGGCGAAGGCGGCGGCAAGCTCGGCCCGAAACGCCGGATCGGCCTGATCGACCTCGACCCCCAGCGCACGCTCACCGGCTGGATGGATGAACGCATCCGCCGGCGCGGCGAGGCGGATATGGATCTGATCGAATCCAGCGAATGGCGGGTCGGGACCGATATCGGCAAGGCCGCGCGCGACGCCGACCTGATCATGATCGACTGCCCCGGCGCCGCCGATGTGATGCTGAACCGGGTGCTGCGCGAGACCGATCTGGTGATCGCGCCGGCCCAGCCCTCCGCCCCCGATGTCTGGGCGACGCGGGCGACGCTGGTCGCGGCGGCGAAACAGGGGGCGGAGGCGCGGGTCGTTCTCAACCGCGTGCCGCCCCGCGGCGGCGCGGTCGAGGAGATGGCCGAGAAACTGGAGGAAACGGGCGCCGATCTGCTGACCCGGCGCATCGGCAACCGGATCGCCTTCGCCTCGGCCTTCGCCCAGGGCGCCGCGGTGACGGAGACCGCGCGCGCCTCCAAGGCGGCGGAGGAGATCCTGGCCCTCGCGGCCGAGATCCACAGGAAGCTTCGCTGAATCTGACCGCTGGCCTATCAGCCGCCGCTCGGCTATAGCGCCGCGATGAGTCTCAATCCGCCAGATCTCCGCCCCGATCTAGCTCCGCGCATCGCAGCGAGCGAGACGCCGCGCCCCGGCCAGCCGCGCATCGGCATGGTCTCTCTCGGTTGCCCGAAGGCGCTGGTGGATTCGGAGCGCATCCTGACCCGGCTCCGGGCCGAGGGCTACGCGCTTTCCCCCGATTATCAGGGCGCGGAGGCGGTGATCGTCAACACCTGCGGCTTTCTCGACAGCGCCAAGGCGGAGAGCCTTTCCGCCATTGGCGAGGCGCTGAAGGAAAACGGGCGCGTCATCGTCACCGGCTGTCTGGGCGTTGAAGAGACGCTGATCCGCGAGCAGCATCCCAATGTGCTGGCGGTGACCGGCCCGCATCAATACGAAGCCGTGCTGGATGCGGTGCATCAGGCCGCGCCCCCCGCGCCCGACCCTTTCGTCGATCTGATCCCGGCCGCCGGCGTGCGGCTGACCCCGCGCCATTACGCCTATCTGAAGATCTCCGAGGGCTGCGACCATAAATGCCGGTTCTGCATCATCCCCGACATGCGCGGTCGGCTCCGCTCGCGCCCCGCGCGGGCGGTGCTGCGCGAGGCCGAGCGGCTGGCCGAAGCGGGGGTGAAGGAACTGCTGGTCATCAGCCAGGACACTTCCGCCGATGGCAAGGATATCCGCTTTGAGGCCAGCGTCTGGCGCGGCGCCGCGCGCCGGGCGCATGTGGTCGATCTGGCGGCGGCGCTGGGGGAGCTGGGCGTCTGGGTCCGGCTCCATTACATCTAGCCCTACCCGCATGTGGACGGGCTGATCCCGCTGATGGCCGAGGGGAAGATCCTTCCCTATCTCGACATCCCCTTC
>JBKECG010000477.1:0-7626 GCA_047974395.1 Pikeienuella sp.
GCGCAGCGCACCGCAGCGATGATCGGCTGCTATATTCCGGCGATGCCGGTCGAGCATCAGTATATCGTCACCGAGCCCGATCCCGCGCTTCAGGAATGGCGCAAGACCAATGGCGAGCATCCGGTGCTGCGCGACGCCGACGCCAAATGGTATGTGCGCGAGGAGCGCGGCGGCTGGATCCTCGGCCCCTATGAGCGGGGCGCCCCGGCGCGGTTCAAGTTCGGCGTGCCCGAGAGTTTCCGCGCCGATCTCTTCCCGCTGGATCTGGAGCGGATCGAGGCGGAATACATGTCGATGATCCACCGCATTCCTTCCTCCGAAGGCGCGGGGCTGAAGGACGATTTCAACGGCCCGATCTGCTACACGCCCGATGGCAATCCGTTGGTCGGCCCGGCGCCCGGGGTTTCGAATTTCTGGTTCGCGGAAGGGTTCTCCTTCGGCATCACCGCCGCTGGCGGGACCGGGCGTTACCTTGCGCAACTGATGACCGAGGGCGAGGCC
Organism: Pikeienuella sp.; assembly: GCA_047974395.1. Taxonomy (GTDB): domain Bacteria; phylum Pseudomonadota; class Alphaproteobacteria; order Rhodobacterales; family Rhodobacteraceae; genus Pikeienuella. The sequence goes on from JBKECG010000477.1 coordinate 502, forward strand.
GAGATCGACATGTGGTCGCTCGACCCGCGCCGCTACGGCCCTTGGGTGAACCGCGAATACGCGCAGAAGAAGAATGAGGAATGCTACGAGCATGTCTTCATCCTCCATCACCCGGATGAGGAGCGCGAAGCCGCCCGCCCGCTCCGCACCGCGCCCTGCTATGAGCGGATGAAGGCCGCCGGGGCGCAGTTCGGGCAGGTGAACGGCTGGGAGCGGCCGAATTATTTCGCCCCCGCAGGTTTCGACGATCACGCCGCCCGCAGTTTCCGCCGTGGCGGCTGGTGGGAACACGCCGTCGCGGTGGCGAACGCGGTGCGCGAGGCGGCGGGGCTTTTCGACGCCACCGCCTTCACCAAGCACCTGATCAAGGGGCCGGGCGCGACGGCTTTCCTCGACTGGCTGACCTGCAACAGGCTGCCGCGCGTCGGGCGGATCAACCTCACCTATGGGCTGACGGATGCGGGCACGGTCAGGACCGAGCTGACCATCGTCCGCGAGGCCGAGGACGAATATTATGTCGTCACCGCCGGCGCCGCGCAGGCCTATGATCATGACTGGCTGGTGAAGGAGGCTTCGGCGAAACGCGCGGAATTCGGCTGGATCGAGGTGCATGACGTCTCCACCCAATGGGGCGTCTTCGCCATCGCCGGGCCGAAGAGCCGCGATATCCTGAAGGAGATCATCATCGACGCCGATCCGGCGAGCGCGCTCTCCAACAAGCGGTTCCCGTGGTTGTCGGCCAGGGGGATCGACCTCGGCATGGTCCCGGTGAAGGCGATCCGCGTCGCCTATACCGGCGAGCTCGGCTGGGAGCTGCATCACCCGATCGAGATGCAGAACCATCTTTTCGACCTGCTGATTGAGGCCGGGGCGAAACACGGGCTGAAACTTTGCGGCGCGCGGGCGCAGAACTGGCTGCGGCAGGAGAAGAGCTATCGCGCCTTCGGCGCCGATCTCGGCCGGGACGCGACGCCGCTGGAGAGCGGGCTGGACCGGTTCATCGACCTCGACAAGGAATTCCGCGGCAAGGAAGCGATGCTGGCGAAGGGCGTCGGGGCGAAATGCGTCACCCTGCTGATCGACGGGCCGGCGGATGCCGACCCCTGGGGCCGGGAGGCGCTTTTCGCCGATGGCGAAAAGATCGGCCGGCTGACCTCCGGCGGTTATTCTGTGCATTTCGGCAAGCAGATCGGCATCGGCTATGTCCGCCCCGATCTCGCCGCCGCGGGGACGAAGCTGAAGCTCCGCATGTTCCGCGAGCTATGGGACGCGGAGGTGGTGGAGGAAAGCCCCTATGACCCCGCCAACGCCGCGATCCGCATCGACGGATAGGAAAAAACCCCCGGCGCAAAAACGCCGGGGGCCAGTGAGAGAGAGCGCCCCTGAGGGCGACGGACTACGAGGCGAGACAGACAGATCGTACAAATACACCCCCACCCCACAACGGGTTCTTTCCGACGTCTGTCTCAGGACGACGCGATGTAATTCACACCGCCCGACGCCGGAAAGAGAACCCGCCTTCCAATACGCATCTGAAACATACTGCACCAAACCTTCGCTTCGCCGGGACCAATCATCCGGTGCAACAACACCTACCGTCTGTCCGTGACCCGTACGTGAGAGTTCACCGGAACGGGCGTGAATTTCGATGATTTTTCTCACATCAAGGCGTGAATTGGGTGTTTTCTGGATTTCCGGGCGATGGGGGATTCGGATACCATTCAATAATAACAATTGTTTACCGGCTGATCGGTGGCGAATTTTGGTGAAATCATGGCCGCATGCGTCGCCGGAAATGAAAAACCCCGGCCTTTCGGCCGGGGTTCGGGCGGCATGCGCCGCCACAGTTTGAATCAGATCACGCGATGGCTACCCCAACGCCGCCGCGCCGCCTGTCTTTGGATCTTCGGCCACGGAAACAATTCCATCGACGAAGCCAACGGCCGGCGATCTGACCGGATGAAAATTCAGCGACTACCCCTTTTTGGCTTTCCAGCCCCCAATGAGGAAATTCTTAACCATTGGCGTGACTGGCCCGTGACAGGGCGAGTTTCTTGAAAACAAGAGAGATTTTCCGCAGTCCCGGCGCGTCGCCCGCGGCGAATCAGCGGGCGCGGAGCCGCTCTATCCCGGACCAGGCCAGCGCCAGGAGAATCATCGCCCCGCCCGCCAGCGTCATGTCGCCCGGATATTCGCTGAGCGCCCACCAGACGATGAGCGGGCCGACCACCGCCTCGATCAGCATGATCAGGCTCACCTCCACCGCCGGGATCAGGCGCGGCCCCAGCGTCAGGCACCAGGTGGCGGCGGGCATGGCCAGCAGCCCCATCGCCAGAAGCGGCGCCAGCGAGGTTTCGGGGATGGTGAAATCGGTCACGAAACAGGCGGCGGCCGCCGCCGCCGTCAGCAGGGCGGGGCCGAGCGCCGGCGTCATGCTCAGCGGGCGCGCGCGGCGCGAGATCACGAAGGAGGCGGCGAGGCAGAAGGCCGCGCCGAGCGCCGCGAGATCGCCCTTCAGTGAATTCGGCCCGCCGGCCTCGCCGCCAAAGGCGATCAGCGCGACCCCGGCGAGAGCGATGATGATGGTGCGGATCGTGCGCCGGTCCGGCCGCTCGCCGAGCGCCGCCCAGGAGATCAGCGCCGAGAAGACCGGAGAGGTGGAGACGATGAAAAGCGTGTTGCCGACGCTGGTCTCGCGCACCGCGAGAACGAAGCAGAACGTGGTCGCGACATAGACCAGACCGAAGGCGAGCCCCTGCGGCCCCAGCGCCGCCAGCCGCGCCGGATAGCGCCGCCCGTGCAGGACCGCCAGCAGCGCGGTGATGGTCGCGCCGGCGAGCAGCCCGCGCCAGAACATGGTCGGCCATTGCTCCAGCCCGACCAGCCGGATCAGCAGGCTGTCGGGCGAATAGAGCAGGGCGCCCGCCGCGACCAGCGCGGCGCCCCTGCGATAATCGCCATCCCCGAATCCCGCCGGCGCAGGCAAGCGCGTCAGGCCCTGGGCAACAGCCGGTCAACCAGCGTCAGCCAGTAGCCGACGCCGTAAGGGATCGCCGCGTCGTTGAAATCATATTCCGGGTGATGGAGCTTCGCCGTGGTGTGGCCCGGCTGGTCGATCCCCATCCAGATATAATGTCCGGGCCGCTGGTTCAGCATGAAGGAGAAATCCTCCGCCGCCATGCAGGGTTCGACATCGCGGACGATATTGGCTTCACCGACCAGTTCCGCGGCGATCCCTGCGGCGATATCGGCCTCGGGCGCGGGGTTGATCGTGGGCGGATAATTGCGCCGGTAGTCGATCACCGCTTCGGCCCCGAAGCCCTCGGCGATGCTGGAGGCGAGGGCGCGAAGCCGACGCTCCATCACCTCGCGCACCTCGGGGTCGAAATAGCGGACCGAGCCGCCGATCACCGCCTCGTCCGGCAGGACGTGATAGGCGGTCGCGCCCCTGAAGCGCGGCACCGCGATGGCGACGGTCTCGTGCGGCGGCACGTTGCGGCTCGCCACCGACTGGAAGGCGGTGACGATGTGGCAGGCGGCCAGCACGGTGTCGACGCCCTCATGCGGCATGCCGGCATGGGCGCCCTGGCCGCGGATGGCGATGTCGAAATAATCCACCCCGGCCATGACCGGCCCCGAAAGCGCGGCGAAACCGCCGAGAGGCTGGCCCGGCCAGTTATGGAGGCCCCAGACGCTGTCGCAGGGGGCCTTGTCGAAAAGCCCGTCCTCCACCATCTCGCGCCCGCCGCCCATGCCTTCCTCGGCGGGCTGGAAGATCAGCGCGACCGATCCGTTGAAATCGCGGGTCTCGGAGAGGATCTTCGCCGTCGCCAGCAGCATCGCGGTATGGCCGTCATGGCCGCAGGCGTGCATCCGGTTCGGAATGGTGGATTTGTAGGGCGCGGATTTGTGATCCGGCATCGGCAGCGCGTCCATATCGGCGCGAAGCCCGATCATCGGCCCCGGCCCGGCGCCGCGAATGATCCCGACCACGCCGGTGCGGCCGAGCCCGGTATGGATTTCATCGACGCCGAATGCGCGCAGCTTCGCCTCGACGATTCCGGCGGTGCGGATCTCCTCGAAGCCGATCTCGGGATGGGCGTGAAAATCCCGCCGCCATTCCGTCGCCTCCTCGACGATACCGGCGATCCGGTTCTGATGGCGATGGTTGATCTGCGAGATCGTCATGGGCGTTTTCCTTCGGTGTTTTCAGGGCGCCTCGCCGTAATCGGCCAGCGTCGCGGCGAAGAGGCCGGGATCCACATTGCCGCCCGAGACGGTGCAGATCGCCGCGTCGCCCTCGATCTCCTCGCGCCGGAACAGCACGGCGGCGAGGGCGACGGCGCCGCCGGGCTCGACAACGATCTTCAGGTGTTTCCAGGCCGTGGCCATGGCGCAGCGGACCTCCTCGTCGCCGACGACGAGGCCGGGGCCGCAGAGCCGGCTGTTGATCGGAAAGGTCAGCTCCCCCGGCTGCGGCGTCACGATCGCGTCGCAGATCGAGGCGCCGGGCTCGTTCTTCTCCCGCCGACCGGAGCGCAGCGAGCGGGCGGTGTCGTCGAAGCCTTCGGGCTCCGCCGGGCGGGCGCGCAGGCCCGGCGCCGCCGCCTCCAGCGCCAGCGCGACGCCGGCGGTCAGCCCGCCGCCGCCGCAACAGACCAGAACATCGGCGCGGGTCGCCCCGGCTTCGGCCGCCTGCGCGGCGATCTCCAGCCCGCATGTCCCCTGTCCGGCGATCACCATCGGCTCGTCATAGGGTTTGATCAGCGTCAGGCCGCGCTCCTCGGCCAGCGCGGCGCCGATCTCCTCGCGGCTTTCCTTCCAGCGGTCATAGAGCACGACCTCGGCGCCATAGCCGCGCGTGCCCATGATCTTCGCCTGCGGCGCGTCCGAAGGCATGATGATCACCGCGGGCGCGCCATGGAGCTTCGCCGCCAGCGCCACGCCCTGCGCGTGATTGCCCGAGGAATAGGCGATCACGCCCCTGGTCCGCGCCTCCGGCGAGAGCGCGGAAAGCGCGCTCCAGCCGCCCCTGAACTTGAAGCTGCCGGTGCGCTGGAGGCATTCGGCCTTCACCAGCACACGCCGGCCGGCGAGCGCGTTCAGCGTGTCCGATTCCAGCAGCGGCGTCCTGCGCGCCGCGCCCGAGAGCCGCTTCGCCGCGGCGCGGATATCGTCGATATTCACGGTTTCAGTCATCAAGCCGGTCCAGAAATGCGTTGATCGCCGCCAGCGCGGCGGGTTCGTCCAGCCGCGGGATATGGCCGCGGTCGGGGATGGTCGCGGTGACGAGGTCGCGCTTGCGCGTCGCCATCTCCGCCAGCGTCGCGGCGCTCAGGAGGTTGGAGTTCTCGCCCCGTAGCGCGAGGGTCGGGATCAGGTCGAGCGCGGCGAAGAGCGGCCAGAGATCCGCTCCCCCCTCATGCTCGGCCGCGGCGGCGGCCTGCGCCAGCGTGGCGTCGCGGAGCTTCGGATCATAGGCGAGCGCCAGCCCGCCTTCGGTTTCGACATAGCTCCGCTCGGCCCAGTCGGCCCAGAAATCCGCATCGACATTGCGGAAGGATTCCGCATGGATCGCCTTCAGCCCCTCGGCGGCTTCGGCCATGGTCTTCGCCCGTGGGGCGACGCCGAGATAGCCCATGATCTTGCCGATCCCCTCCGGGTCCAGCACCGGGCCGACATCGTTCAGCACCACGCCCGCCAGCCGCTCGGGCCGGGTCGCGGCGATCACCGCCGCCAGGAGCCCCCCGCGCGAGGAGCCGACGACCACCGCGCTTTCGACCCCGAGGTGATCGAGAAGCGAGATCGCGTCGCCGGCCTCGGCCATCGGGTTGTAGCGGGTGAAATCCGGGTCATGGTCGGAGCCGCCCCGCCCGCGGCAATCGAGCCGGATCAATCGCCGCCGCCCGTTCATCGCCGCGGCGAAATGGTCGAAATCACGCCCCGAACGGGTCAGCCCGGCGAGGCAGAGCAGCGGCGCCCCCCGCCCGCCCGGATCATCCCGATAGGCGAGTCGCAGCCCGTCGGCGCTGGTGAAATGCCGCATGCTCCGGCCTCCGTCCCTTCAGCGTCCCATGGCGTCCTGTTTCAGCCGGAAGGCGACCGGCTGGCCGGAGATGCGGCTGCGGTAGATCTGCTGCCCCTCCAGCACCCGCTGGACATAGTTGCGGGTCTCGTCGAAGGGGATCGTCTCCAGCCAGTCGATCCAGTCCACCGCGCCGGCGCGCGGGTCGCCATAGGCGGCGATCCAGTTGTCGACCCGGCCCTTGCCGGCGTTATAGGCGGCGGCGGCCATGGCGACGGAGCCGCCCAGCTCATCCATCCGCCGGCCGAGATAGGTCTGCCCCAGCGTCGCGTTATAGCGCCAGTCGCCGGCCAGCCGGTCGAAGGAATAGGGCTGTCCGATCCAGCCGGCGACGCGTTTGGCGGTGGCGGGCATGACCTGCATCAGCCCGCGCGCGCCGGCGGGGCTGACGGCGCGGGGGTTCAGCTCGCTCTCCTGCCGGGCGATGGCCATGGCCAGCGCCGGCTCGACCCCGGCGATGTTGAATTGCGCAAGCTCGGTCACCGGATAGTAGTTTCCGCGCAGCACATGGCCTTTGCGGGCGGCGATCTTGGCGATGCGCACCGCGGCGTCGGGCCGGCCGACCGAGACGGCCAGATCGGCCGCGCCCGCCAGATCGGCGTAGCTGGACTGGGTGGAGGCGATATGGGTCAGGAACCAGTGCGCCCGCCGCTGATCGCCCCCCGCCGCCAGAAGCTGCGCCGCGCGGGTCACCGAACGGTTGGCGAAGCTGGCGCTCCGCCAGTTTCCGTCCGGTCCGGCGGCGATGGCGGGATCGGTCGCGACCCCGGCGCGTTCGGCCGCAAGCTGGCCATAGAAGCTGGTCTGATGCCGCGCGCCGGTCCGATAGGCGTCCATGGCGCCGCTCTGGTCGCCCCCGGCCTCCAGCGCCCGGCCGAGCCAGTAATAGCCGCGCCCGAGGCTGATCGGGGTCTCCACCGAGGGAATGAAGCGCCGGAAATGGGTCGCGGCGCGGCCCGGATCGTTCAGCTTGCGCAGCGCGATCCAGCCGGCGAGCCATTCCAGTTCGGAATAATCCGAACCCGCGACCATGTGGTTCT
>JBKECG010000456.1:0-2378 GCA_047974395.1 Pikeienuella sp.
CATCACGTGCCGCCCGGCCTCCAGCGCGCGCCGCGCGTCGTCATGGCGGACATGCGGCGGCGTGCAGAGCGATACGCAAGTGACCTCCGCCTCCCGCTCCAGCAGATCGGCGAGCGCACCATAGGCCCGCACCCCGCCGATCTCGGCATTGCGGCTGGCCGTCGCCGACAGGTGAAAGTCGGGATTGCCCGAAATCGCCGGGATATGCTGGTCGCGGGCGATCTTTCCGATCCCGACAAGGGCGAGGGAATGCGCCATCAATGGCTGTCCTTCGGAATCGCGGCGCCCCGGCAGCCGATCAGAAAGTCGAAATCCGCGCCCGTGTCGGCGCCCAGAACCCGGTCATAGAACAACTGCTCGTAACCGCTGTCCGGCCGCGTCGCCGGCGGCTGCCAGTCCTTGAGCCGTGCGGCCAGTTCCTCCTCCGATATGTCGAGGTGAAGCCGCCGTTTCGGCACATCGAGTTCGATCATGTCGCCCTCGCGCACCACAGCCAGCGGCCCGCCCGCCGCCGCTTCGGGAGAGGTGTGGAGGACCACGGTGCCATAGGCCGTCCCCGACATCCGCGCGTCGGAGATGCGCACCATGTCGGTGATGCCCTTCTTCAGCACCTTGGGCGGCAGGCCCATGTTCCCGACCTCCGCCATTCCGGGATAGCCCTTGGGGCCGCAGTTCTTGAGCACCATCACGCAGGTCTCGTCTATGTCGAGATCCTCGCGCTCGATCCGCGCCTTGTAGTCGTCGATATCCTCGAACACGACGGCCCGGCCCCGATGGGTCATCAGGTGCGGGCTAGCGGCGGAGGGTTTCAGGACCGCGCCGCCGGGGGCGAGGTTGCCGCGCAGCACCGCGATCCCGCCCTGCGGCGTCAGCGCCTTCTCCGTCGGCAGGATCACGTCCTCGTCCCAGTTGCGAACGTCCCTGACCTCGTCCCAGATCGCGGTGCCGGACACGGTCAGCGCGTCCTTGTGCAGCATCCCGGCCTCGCCCAGCCGTCTGATGACCACGGGCAGCCCGCCGGCATAAAAGAACTCTTCCATCAGGTACTTGCCCGACGGCATCAGGTTCACGATGGTCGGCACGTCCCGGCCCAGCCGGTCCCAGTCGTCCAGCGTCAGGTCGATCCCGACGCGCCCCGCGATGGCCATCAGGTGGATGACCGCGTTGGTTGACCCGCCGATGGCGCCGTTGACGCGGATCGCGTTCTCGAACGCCGCGCGGGTCATCACGTCCGACGGTTTCAGGTCGTCCTTGACCATCTGCACGATGCGCCGCCCCGAAAGCTGCGCCATGACGCGGCGGCGCGCATCCACACCGGGGATCGCCGCATTGCCCGACAGCGCCATCCCCTGCGCCTCCGCCATGCTCGCCATGGTGGAGGCGGTGCCCATCGTGTTGCAGGTGCCCGACGACCGGGACATCGCCTGTTCCGCGTCGAGGAAATCCTCACGCGTCATCTTGCCGGCCTTGATGTCCTCCGACATCTGCCACAGCGCCGTGCCGGAGCCGACACGCTCCCCCCGGAACCAGCCGTTCAGCATCGGCCCGCCGGTGACGACGATGGACGGCAGGTCGGTCGACGCCGCCCCCATCAGGAGCGACGGCGTGGTCTTGTCGCACCCGACCAGCAGCACCGCCCCGTCGATGGGCTGCGCGCGCATCGTCTGCTCCACCGCCATCGCGGCAAGATTGCGGTACATCATCGCCGTCGGGCGATAGGTGTTCTCCGACGCCGAAAACACCGGCACTTCCACCGGAAACCCGCCCGCCTCCCACACCCCGGCCTTCACCTTCTCCGCCAGTTCGCGCAGATGGCCGTTGCAGGGCGTCAGTTCCGACCAGGTGTTGAGGATCCCGATCACCGGCCGCCCGTCGAACAGGTCGTGCGGATAGCCCTGATTCTTCAGCCAGCCCCGGTGATAGATGTTGTCGCGGCTCGTGCCCCCGTACCATTCCTGAGAGCGCAGCTTGCGCGGCCATTCGGCCGGCTTGAAGGTCATGGCGGTCCCCCCGGGCGAGCGGGTCTGGGATCGACCCTGCTGACGGGCCATTTTCTTTTTCGGGCGCCCGCCATTTGCAAGCGCTTTTTGCCCGGGGGCAACCGCGCCGGTATCAATCCGGAGCGGAGGGGGGCGGCCCGATCAGCGTTTCCCCGGGAACGAAAGTCATTGGCCAGACGAGGCCGCGGGGGATGTGGGCGTAAGCCTCCCGCGTGCGCGGCAGGGCGGACAGGACCGACCGTCCCAGCGCCTGACCGACTTCGCGCGGCGACAGCCCGTAGCAGGTAAGGCGCGGGGTCAGGAACCGCGCCTGCCGGCTCTCGCGGAAGCAGACGACGGCAATGTCGCGGCCGGGGATCAGGCCCGCCGTCGCGAGAC
>JBKECG010000007.1:0-9709 GCA_047974395.1 Pikeienuella sp.
ATACCGGCTCTCAGCCCGGTCAGGCCGCCGCTACGCGCTTCGGCGACCACGCCGACAACGCGCTGCTCGGCACGCAGGGCGATGACAAGATCGACGGGCGGGGCGGCGACGATACGATCACGGGCGGCCGCGGAGACGACTGGCTGCTTGGCGACCGCGGCGACGACCATCTGCGCGGCGGCGACGGTCGCGACACGATCTCGGGCGGCCGCGGAGACGACGTCATCGTCGGCGGCGCCGGCCGGGACGTTATGTTCGGAGATCGCGGGAGGGACACCTTCGTCTTCCACGCCTCGGCCCCCGGGCATGATGTCATTGTGGATTTCCAGGACGATATCGACACGCTGGTCTTCGAGGGATTCGATTCGATCAGCCCCTTCGACTGTGCGGAGCAAAGAGGCACCAGCGTCCTGTTCAATCTCGGCGAGGCGGGGACCATATTCGTCGTCAATACTACAGTAGAGCAACTTATGGATGACGCTCTATTCCTGTACTCAACATATTAGGGAAATTCATCAGATCACCCCCGACTATTTCGGGGGTGATCATGCGATTATCTCGCGTTTGTGCGGTATATTGATAAAATTATAGTAGCATCTTAAGCGTCAATCTGTATCCTGCGCTTGGCTGTCTTTTGGTTCCGTCATGTGTCTGGCGGCTGAGAAGCGGACAAGTGGTGACGTGTGGGCGAATCGTAAAATTTGCTGAATTCTGACCGGCTGCGATCGGGATCTGTTCGCGCTCTTCGTATTTGAGCGGAGCCTGAACCTCCTGCGCGTATCCGTGTGGTGTGTTGACGCCTGCCTCACCGGCTCGGGCAATGGATGCCGCGAGCATATTCATGGGTAATCCCCGGGGGGCATGATGCCAGTCTACTACAACACCCTGATCGGCGATCAGAACAGCAACCGCATCCGTGGCAACGCGCGCAATAACGAGCTGATCGGCCTCGCAGGCAACGACACGCTCCTGGGCCGGCGCGGCGATGACGGGCTCTTCGGCGGCGAGGGCGACGATTTCCTGAGCGGCGGCTGGGGCCACGACCTGCTGTCAGGCGGCCTCGGCAACGACCAGTTGAGGGGCGATCTCGGCTTCGACGCCGCCATCTATTCCGGCTCGTTCTTCGATCACGCCATCTCCTTCCAGAGCGGCGCCACATATGTCAGCGGCGCCGAAGGAAACGACACGCTTTTCGGCGTCGAGGAGATCCGCTTCGACGATTACACCTATTTCATCGACGGGCGGAACAACGGCCCCTTCACCCGGGCCGATGCGGTCAACGCCGCGGGAACCGGCGCGACCGTCTTCGGCGACCTTCTGGCCAATGACCTCGACCCGGACGGCGACAACTTCTCCATCACCGCGGTTTCGGCCAGCGCCGCCGGCGCGAGCGTCACGATTATGGCGGATGGCGCGGTCAGCTATGACGCGACCGGCGTCTTCCCCGCGCTTCAGCCCGGCCAGACGGTCAGCGACAGCTTCACCTATACGGTGACCGACGCCCGCGGCGCGACCCGGACCGAGACCGTCACCGTCACGGTCACCGGGGCCGACATCGAGCCCCCGGTCAGCCCGATCACGATCGACGGCGGTCTTTCGGACTGGACCGCGAGTGAACTGCTCTACGAGAACGGCGCCGGCGACCGGCTCTACGGCTCGCATCAGAACGGCGCCTTCGTCTTCGCCCTTCAGTCCTCCGGCGCCGCGATCGGCGCGAACACGACGCTGTGGCTCAACACCGACCTCAATGGCGCGACGGGCCATCAGGTCTTCGGCTGGGCCGTCGGCGCGGAGTTCGAGGTTCATGTCAACGCCGACCAGAGCGTCTCGCTCTATGATGTGAGGGGCGGCGGCCGCACCCTTGTCGCCTCGAATCTCTCCGCCAGCTACAGCGGCGACGGCAAGGCGGTGGAATTCGCGGTCAACGGCGCCGATCTGGGCGGCGCGCAACTCGTGAATGTCTACGCCGACCTGAACGACAGCGTGTTCCTCCCCGGAAATTACGGCGATTCATCCCTTATCGTGGCCGCGACGCAGCCGGCGGTGACCATCGGCGCGATCACGCTCGACGGCGATCTTGCGGACTGGGCGGCGGGCGATCTGCTGCATCAGAGCGCCGCCGGCGATCAGTTTCACGGCTCGTACCAGGACGGCTCCTTCGTCTTCGGGTTTCAGTCCGCAGGCGCCAGCATCGGCGCGAACACGACGCTGTGGCTCAACACCGACTTCAACAGCGCGACGGGCCATCAGGTCTTCGGCTGGGCGGTCGGCGCGGAGTTCGAGGTCGATTTCAACGCCGACCGGAGCGTTTCGCTTTATGATGTGAGTTCCGGCGGCCGCACGCTTGTAGCCGACAACCTCACCACGCGTTACAGTGGCGATGGTAAGGTGGTCGAGTTCGCGGTCGACGCCGCCGATCTGGGCGGAACCCGGGCGGCGAATGTCTACGCCGATCTGAATGATAGTGTGTTCATGCCCGGAAGCTACAGCGATTCCTCCCTCATTGTCCGCGACGCAGGACCGATCCCGGTTGACGCCGAAAAGCGGGTCGCCATCGTCTTCTCTGAAACCACCCAGGCGAATTTCTACAACGCCACCTCCTACGCCCAGCTCGTGATGTCCGCACAGGCGCAGGCGATGCAGGCCGGCGTTCCCTTCGACCTGATTTCGGAAAGCCAGCTGACGGATCCGGCCTTCCTCGGCCAGTATTCGGCGATCGTCTTCCCGGCCTTCAGCCATGTGCCCTATTCGATGGTCTCGTCGATCTCCTCGGCGCTGGCCACCGCCTCGAACACCTATGGCACGGGCCTGATCGCTTCGGGCGACTTCATGACCAATGACGAAACCGGGGCCGCGCTGCCGGGCAATTCCTACGCCCGGATGCAGTCGCTGCTCGGCGTCACCGCCCAGGGTTTCGGCGCGACCAACGGGATCGAGATCCAGGCCGCCGACACCACACATCCGGTGTCGAACGGCTATGCGCCGGATGAGGTGGTCGACAATTTCACGAACATCTCCTACGGCCATTACAGCGACGTCACCGGCGAAGGGCGGGTGCTGTTCACCCAGCGCGTCAGCGACGGGACGGAGCATAACGCCGTCATCGCCACCGAAACCGGCGGCAGGAACGTGCATTTCTCCTCCGATGCGGTGATCGGCAACAGCAACATCCTCTGGGATGCGATCGACTGGGCGGTGAACGGCGACGAGCCCGCCGGCGGCGTCAGCCTGTCGATGACCCGCGGGACCGGCATGTTCGCCTCGCGCAACGACATGGATCAGTCGCAGGAGAGCTTCGACGTCATCCACACGCAGCCGGGCATCTATGACGCGATGCTCCCGATCATCCAGGATCTCTATCAGCGATATGGGTTCGTGAGCTCGTATTATGTCAATATCGGCAACAACCCGCCCGACCAGACCACCGACTGGTCGGTCTCGGCCCCCTATTATCAGGCGCTGCTGGCGCTTGAGGGCGAGATCGGCACCCATTCCTGGACTCATCCCCATGACACCAACCTGTTGACGCCGGATGAGCTTCAGTACGAGTTCCAGCAATCGGCGGCGGTGATCGCGGCGCAGCTCGGGCTGCCCAGCGTCAGCGCGGCGCTTCCGGGCGCGCCGGAAACCTATCTGACCGCGACCGAGATCATCCGGTATTTCGATTATCTTTCGGGCGGCTTCTCCGGCGAGGGCGCCGGCTATCCGAACGCTTTCGGCTTCCTGTCGCCGGGCACGGGCGAGCGCGCCTATATCGCGCCGAACATGTCCTTCGACTTCAGCCTGATCGACTTCCAGGGTCTGACCGCGGCGCAGGCCGCCGCGGCCTGGGCGGCGGAGTATCGGGAGCTTGGCTCCCATGCGGCGACGCCGGTCTATGTCTTCCCATGGCATGATTACGGCATCACCGGCTGGGATATCGGCTCCAGCAATCCCGTCTACAACACCCAGCTTTTCGAAGAGGTTATCGCCCGGGCGTATGCCGATGGCGTCGAGTTCGTCACGCTGGCCGATCTCGCGGACCGCATCCAGGCGATGCACTCGGCGACGCTGAATGTCGTCAACACCGGCTCCGGCTATGACGTGACCGTCGGGGCTTCGGATGTGGGCACGTTCTCGCTCGAACTCGATGGCGGGCAGACGATCCGCAATGTCGGGAACTGGTACGCCTTCAGCGACAACGCCGTGTTCCTGCCCTCCAGCGGCGGCAGCTTCCAGATCACGACGGGCGCGACGCCGGACGATGTGACCCATATCGTCAGCCTGCCGATGCGGGCCGATCTGGCCTCGGTTTCCGGCGATGGCGTCGAGCTGAACTACAGCTTCACCGGCGCCGGCGAAGTCGGCGTCTCGCTGGCGAGCTGGGGCTCGAATTCGATCGTTGCGACCGGCGCGAACGGCGCCAGCCTCTCCGGCGATGTGCTGAAGCTCAACTATTCGAGCGTGGCGACCCATTCCGGCGCGATCGACTACCGGTCCTCCGCCTTCGTGACCGGCACCGCCGGCGACGACGCGATCATCGCCGGCGCGGGCGGGCAGATTGTCCGCGGCGGCGCGGGCGACGACACCATCTTCAGCGATCGCGGGCATGACACCTTCATCTTCACCGCGGGCGGCGGCCATGACACGATCCATGAGACCGACGCGACCGGGACCGGGATTGACCTGCTCGACCTCTCGTCAATGATCTCGTGGAACACCACGTTCCGGATGGAGGATGACGATCTTCTGATCACGCTCAACGGGACCGGGGACACGATCCGGGTGGTCGATCAGTTCGCGGACAGCGCCTCCGCGCCCGGCAGAGGGCTGGAATTGGTCATGTTCTTCGGCGACATTTACGATCGCGGAGAGATCTACAGCCAGGCGCTGCTGGCCGGCTGATCTGAAAAAGGGAACGGCAGGCGCGATCGGCGCCCGCCGTTCGACCGCCCCTCAGCGGTCCGGCGGCGCGTAAAGCTGCTCATTCTCACCCAGAAACATCAGATAATCGTAACGCCAGAGCGCCTGAACCGCGAAGGCGAAGGACGCCAGGCACATCACTGCGGCGCTGCCGAGGATCGGATAGACCGAAACCCCGATCAGCCGGTGAAGCACGATGCTCGATACGAGATTGAGCACGAGGAAGGAAAGCTGAACCAGCAGGAACAGCCGCTGCCGGCCGCAGATCAGCAGCACCGAGCAGTTGATATAGATGATCGAATAGAAAAAGATCGCGACAAGCCCATAGCGCAGCATGAAAAATTGCGCGTAGCCGAAATTGATCATCTGGGCGATGATCGGCGCCATCAGCACCAGCGCGGTGGTGACCGCCGCCTGGATGAAAGAGATCCGCAGCATGCCGGCGAGGACCGTGCGGCCGAACCGCTCGACCGCCTCGCGCAGCAGGGCGTAATTCGCCCCCTCCGCCAGCGTCTGGCGATAGGCCCCGATGGCGCGGGTCAGCGTGATTTCGTGAAATATCATCATCGCGGCGAAAACCGGAATGATCGACAGATGGGCGATGAACATCACCGTGTCATAGGCGCTGTAATGGAGAAAGCCGGCGGTCGTCTTCAGGCCCTCCGGCCCGAGCCACAGCACCCATTTGTCCATCCAGACGCCGCTCAGCGCGAAGAGAACCCCAAGCGCGAGCCGCCATCGCCGCCGCAGCCCCGCCGCCAGCGCCCGCGCGGCGGCGGCGAGGCGGCGCGGATCGAAACCGCATAGCCGACGCATGTAGACCATCACCAGCGCGATGCAGGCGACAATGCCGCTGGTGAAGCCCCAGATCATCGTCTCGTTGGTCGGCGAGGCGGTCGCCGCCGCCCTGTTGCACAGAACCGAGACCACCATGCCGCAGGAAAACGCGAAGATGAGAAAGACATTGGCCCGGAGCGCGCCAAGGACCGCGAAGCAGATCCAGAGCAGCGCCCCGGCGACGGAAAGGAACACATAGGCGATGGCGACGCCATAGGGGCCGATTCCGAGCGCGAAACAGAGCAGGATCGCAAGGATCTGACAGATCACCCCCGAAACCACGGCGGCGATCACGAAGGTCTCGAACACCGCGCGTTCGCCATCGCCCTCGATCTGATCGCGTATCAGCGCCGCTGCCACCACGCCCACCGGGCCGGCGACGAAGGGCGCGATCAGGAAGGCGTAGACCACCGTCAGGCGCAGATTCTCGATCCCGACCCGGCCGAGAACCGGCTGCATGCTGATCGAGATGATCCCGAGCCCGATGACGAAGACCAGCCAGGGCCCGGCCGTGACCACCACCGCGCCGAGAACGCGGAGCAGCGGGCCGAGGATGCGCCCATCCGCCAGCCATGCGCCAAGGCCCGCCGCGCGCGACAGGAGGCCGCCGATTTCCGCAGCGTCGCTCACGCCGCGCTCAAT
Organism: Pikeienuella sp.; assembly: GCA_047974395.1. Taxonomy (GTDB): domain Bacteria; phylum Pseudomonadota; class Alphaproteobacteria; order Rhodobacterales; family Rhodobacteraceae; genus Pikeienuella. The sequence goes on from JBKECG010000007.1 coordinate 6,382, forward strand.
TCGCTATAGAGGCGGGCGTATTGGCCCGCCGACCCTTCGGAAGTGAAGTAAAGCTCGACCCGTTTGCGCAGCGTCTCGCCATATTCGGCGCGGAGCTCGTCATCGGCCAGAAGATCGGCGATCGCCTCGCCGATCGCCTCGGCGTCCATCACCGGCGCCACGCGCCCGGCCGGGCCGAGGGGCGGGTCCTCCTCCGGCGCGCCCTCGATGATCTCGCGGCAGGAGCCGACATCCGTCGCCACGCAGGGAATGCGCGCCGCGCCGGCCTCCAACAACACCAGCGGTTGCGCCTCGCTGATCGAGGTCAGGGCCATGACGTCGATCCGGCCCATATATTCGACGATGTTCACCTTGCCGGTGAAGACCACGTTGTCCTCAAGCCCCAGTTCCTCGACCCGGCGGCGGCAGAGATCGTAATAGGCCTCGTCCTCGTCGGTCGGCCCCATGATCATGATCTGGACATCGGGGATGCGCCGCCGGACGATCGCCGCGGCGCTGATGAACGCCTCGATATCCTTGATCGGCACGACCCGGCCGATCAGCGCGGCGGTCGGGCGCCTTCCCGGCTCGTTCCTCACCCCCTTGAAACGCTCCAGGTCGATCCCGTTGGGGATGACCTGAAGCTTGTCCTCGGCGGCGCCCAGTTCGCGCTGCATCGACTGGTTGGCGCCGTAAAGCGTCGTGATCCGCGCCGCCGCCGCATAGGCGACGCGGGCGAAGCTTTCAAAGACGCGGATCCACAGATCGCGCAGGTCCTGCCGGCGATCGGTGTCGGAAAGGCCGGACCGGATCGTGTCGCGGATCCAGCGGGCCATGACGATGTCGATCCGGCGCTCATTCGTATAGATCCCATGTTCGGTGATGGCCGATGGCCGCCCGGTCTCGACCGTCGCGCGCGCCGCGAAAAGGCCCGCATAGCCGGTGGAGATGGTGTGATAGAGCTTCGCCGGCGGCAGCGGCGCCTTGAGCGTGGAGAAGAGCCCGCCGCAGAGATTCCTCCAGGCCCAGAAGAAATCCTCGAACGAGGCGTCGGGCGCGATGCGCCGGTAGCAGGCCACCATCACCTCCCATGAGGTCAGGCTGCTCATCAGCATATCGAAGGACGGGGGCGCCGGCCGGCGCAGCGCGGACAGCGGCGCCTGGCGGACCGGATCGCGGGCGAAGCTCACGATATCGCCAAACGCGTCGGGATCGCCCTCCTGCAACAGGCTGCACATCCGGTCCGCCAGCCAGTCCGCCGCGACGACCGGACGCGACAGCGGCGGGCGCCCCGGCGTGCGGTTCAGCGGGACATCCTGAAGGAACCGGACATTCGGCCCCATCTCGTATTTGGACTCGCGCGGGCGCTCATCGGCCACCAGCGTCACCACGCCGAAACGGGTGTCGGGCTGTTTGCTGATCAGCCAGTCGAGCCAGGAGGAGACGCCGCCGGCGATATAGGGATAGGCCCCCTCGACGATGAGGCAGACATCGACCGGATCGGCGCGCGCGTCTTCGTGAAAGAAGGTCATCCCGCCCCCCTCATCATCCGCGCTGCTGCGGCGGCCAGCCGGGGCGGTCGTTCGACCCTCGCGCCCATTCCCGGCCCCGTTTCAATCGCCGCGCCGCTCGCCGCCTGCGCGGCGATGGTTTCGGCGCGTTCGCGCAGCCGCGCCTGCAACTCATCATCGACAAAACCGGATTCCGCCACCCGATGCAGCGCCATGACCATTTCGCGCGCCGCCGCGGCGGAAACGCCCGTCGCGGGGGCCGAGAGCAGATCATCCGCCTCATCCCCGAAATCGCCGCGCAGCTTGGCGTAGACCGCAGCCGCCTGAACCCGGAGGACCGGCACCGGCGAGGACAGCGCATGGCGGAGCGCGACCAGCATTTCGGGGCGATAATGGCGCGAGATCGCCGAGATCACGCGATATCTTTCCGGCATGGTTCCGGCGTCGAGCACATCGGTGAAGCCATGCGGCAGCGCACCATCCAGCAGCGGCCTGCGGTTCTGGCGAATGTCGTGATAGATCGCGCGGGCGCGGCTCGCGGTCTGGCCGAGCGCGATGGCGTCGCGCCGGTTGTCGAGATCCTCGCCCGCGCCGTCATCGCAGAGTTCGAGCGCGAACAGCAGGAGCCCGCCAGGCGGTCCGAGCAGAATGAGGATCAGACCGAGGAGCGCCGCCGTGGCGAGGCCGCGGCGCAGGGCCAGCGTGATCAGAATGAAGCCCGCCACCAGGATCAGATGCAGACCAAGCGCCTGATAGATGGGCATGGCGTCGGTCAGCCATCGCGCGATCAGGAAGAAATCCGCCATGGCCAGCGCCAGAGCCAGCGCCCGACGCAAGACGGCGCCGGGCGCGCCCGGAGCGGCCCGGTCAGTCATGACGCCCGCCGACGGCGACCAGATCGACGGGACGGCCGCCATCCGCCGCCAGCGACAACGGACGCGACAGGATCGCCGCCAGAAACTCCAGCGCGGGCAGGAGCTCCTCCGCCTCGGCGCGGGTTTCGCAGGGGGCGAGCACCACCCCCAATATCGCGCCGTCCGGCCCATGGATCGCCGCCCTGACCTCCGCGCGCATGTCGTTTTCGGGAAGCTCGGGAACGAAGGCGGCGTCCCCGGCGGCGGCGAGTTTGAGCTTGCCCGCCTCCATGGCGTAAAGCGCGCAGGGCGCGCCGACGCAGATCGCGGCCGCGGCGGCGAAGCGTTTCGCGATATCGGCCGGCGCGGCGCGATGCAGCGCCGTCAGCGCGGCGGGGGCGTTCCCGCCCCCTCTCACCACCGCCGCGATCTCCATATCGCGAACCGCCTTGTCGAGCCGCTCGATCTCGCCCGCCAGGGCCTCGTTGATCTCCTGCAATTCCCGGTTGGATTGTCCGGTTTCGGTCAGGCGCCGCAATTCCTGCGCGCGGTAGAAGCCGAGGCAGACGGCGACCATCAGCCATTGCAGCGGCAGGATCGCCATGTCGATGTAATGGGCGGTGATGTCCACGCCGATCGGCCGCGGCGGCCGATCGAGCAACAAGGTCGCCATCACCACGGCGAGGACGCCTGTCAGCGGCCCTTCGAGCGTCGCCGCGAGAATGACGACGATCCAGAACGGGTGGATCGTCAGCGAGGCGTAATAGCCCGATCCGAAGAAAAGAAGCTCCGCCGCCTTGATCAGCACGAGAACCGCAAGGCCGCCCAACGCGCCGCGCAGAACCTCGCGCAGGCCGGACAGCCCGCCAAGCACCGGCAGTATCGCGCGCCAGGTCCGCCCCTTCCGCCCCTGCGCGCTCATCGGGCGGTTTGGCGCATCGGCCGCGGCCGCGGTTCCGGCTGCGCTTCCGTTTCCGGCTGCGG
>JBKECG010000032.1:0-8323 GCA_047974395.1 Pikeienuella sp.
GATATTCCTCGTCAAGGATGTGGCCGGCGACGATATTGGTCAGTGTGACCTCTGCGGTCGGGATCAGCCACCAGCCGTTTTCGGTGCGGTAGCTGTCCTCGGCGAATTTCGGCAATTGCCCGGTGCCGAACATCGCCTCGTCGCGCACCAGCGCCGGGGTCCAGGTCTCGGTCAGCCCGTTCTCATCGACATGACGGTTGATCATGAACTGCGCCAGCGCCCGGTGCAGCCGCGTCAGCGCGCCCGAGAGCACCACGAAACGGCTGCCGGAGAGCTTCGCGGCGGTCTCGAAATCCATGCCGCCCAGGGCTTCGCCGATCTCGAAATGCTCTTTCGGGGCAAAGCCGTATTCGCGCGGGCTTCCCCAGCGTTTTACTTCGATATTGTCCGCCTCGTCCGCGCCCTCGGGCACATCCGCGAGCGGCAGGTTGGGGAGCGAGGCGAGCGCCGCGGCCAGTTTCTGATCCTCCGCCCTGGCCTCTTCCTCCAGCGCGGCGATCTCGTCCTTCTTGGCGGCGACGAGGGCGCGCAGGCGCTCGAACTCCGCCTCGTCGCCCTTCGCCTTCGCCGCGCCGACCTGTTTCGAGGCGGCGTTGCGCTCCGCCAGCGCGGTCTCGGCGGCGGTGATTTTCGCGCGCCGCGCGGCGTCGAGCGCCAGCAGCGCCGGCGATTGCGGGTCCAGCCCGCGCCGGGCGAGGGCGGCGTCGAAAGCGGCGGGATCCTCGCGGATCAGGCGGATGTCATGCATGGCGCGGCCCTTCATTTCCTTCGCGCGCCTTATGCCAAAGCCCCGCCAGCGTTGCCAGAGGGTCGCAGGGCGCGGCCGATTCAGCTTTGGGAACTGGCGCCTTCCCGCGTTCTGCGATAGTTTTTCACCAACGCGCGCCCACAGCGCGACGGAACGAGGGACATCGAGGGGAAGCAGGAATGCCGAATCGGATTCGGGTTGCGGCGCGCATCTGCGCCGTTCTGGCTCTGACCAGCGCCGTCGCCGCATGCGGTCTGCCGCGCAGCGGGCCTTATTACGAAGACCTGCGCCACAGTCAGGAACGCAATGACGGCGTCGATCCGGGCTTCGATCTGGTTCGCGTCAGCCCCGAGATCGTCGCCGCCGCCAATATCGCGGAGCCGCTGGGCTTTTCGATGAACCTGATCGCGGCCGAGCCGGAGAAGACCGCCGTGCTCGGCATCGGCGATGTTGTGCAGGTCACGGTGTGGGAGCGGGGCGAGAACGGCCTGTTCTCGCCGATCGGCGGGGCGACGCAGCTCGTCTCCGAGATCGAGGAGAGCGGCAATATCTACATCCCCTATGTCGGCAATGTCCGCGCCGCCGGGCGCACCGCAGACGGGCTGCGCCGGCATATCCGCGAGTTGCTCTCGGACAAGACGCTCGACCCGCAGGTCGAGGTCGCGCGCCAGACCGGCGATTCCAAATCCATCACCATCACCGGCACCGCCGGCGTGAACAGCGTGGTGCCGATCGAGCGCACGACGAAAAGCCTCCTCAGTCTTCTGGCCAAGACCGGCTTCGCCGTGCCCGATGCGGAGGCGGTGCGCGTCACCGTGCGCCGGGGCGGCTCCGAAGGGTCGATCTGGATGGAGGACCTGTTCCAGAATCCCGAATTCGACGTGCCGGTGCGCGCCGGCGACGTGATCTTCCTGAACAAGGATCGGCGCTATTTCCGCTCGCTCGGCGCGATCGGGCAGGCGCGGGTGCCGTTCCCGACGCGGGATGTGACGGTGCTGGACGCGATCTCTCTGGTCGGCGGGTTGCAGACCAACGCTTCCGACCCCTCGGGCGTCTTCATCTTCCGGGTGGAGCCGCCGGAGATCGCGGTGCAGGTCTCGGAAAAGGCGCCTGTCAGCCAGACCCGGAACATCGCCTATCTGATCGACCTGACCGAAGGGTCGGGCATGTTCCTCGCCGATCAGATGCTGATGCGCGATGGTGACGTGCTCTATGTGACCGACGCGCCCTTCACCCGTTTCGCGAAAGTGGCGGGCTCGGTCGCCTCGCTGGTCGGCTTCACCGGCGGCGCGGCGAGCGTGGCGCGGATCGCGAACTGATCATCCGAAGGCGTGAATTCGACGTCCGGCCTTCGGGCCGGGCGTTTTTCGTTCAGCGGCGGGGGCGCCAGATCGACATGAGATCCTCGCCGAGCCGCTCCTGACGGATCAGATCGAAGCGCGGCGCCTCGGCCAGACGCGCCAGCCCCAGCGGGCCGAGCGCGGGCCGTCCCTCCGCCCCGATAGCGGCGCCGGCGGAGAACCAGACCAGTTCATCCACCAGCCCCGCGCCGACCAGCGCCGCGCCGAGCCGCCCGCCGCCTTCGCAAAGGACCCGGGTCAGCCCGCGCGCGCCAAGCGCTCGCATCATGCCGGCGAGGTCGATCCGCCCATCCGGGGCGGCGGGGCAGGGGACGGGCTCGCCCCAATCCGCCGCCGCGTCATCGCCCCGCGCATGCAGCCGCCAGACCGGCGATGCGCCATCGCCGGCCATGTGCAGCGTCGCCGGCAGGGTCAGCGCGGCGTCGAGCGCCAGCCGCAGCGGCGCGCGATCCTCCAGCCCCGCCAGCCGCACATCCAGCGCCGGATTGTCGGCCAGCGCGGTGGCGGCGCCGATCAGGATCGCGTCGTGTTGAGCGCGAAGGAGATGCGCGCGGGCGCGGGATTCCGGGCCGGTGATCCAGCGGCTTTCGCCCGCAGCAGTGGCGATCCGCCCGTCCAGCGTCGCCGCCAGTTTCAGCGTCAGGAACGGCCGGTCGGCGCGCTGGCGCAGAAGAAAGCCTTCGTTCGCCGCCTCCGCCTCGGCCGCCATCAACCCGGTTTCGACCGCGATCCCGGCCGCCTCCAGCAGCGCGAAGCCGCGGCCGGCGACGCGCGGGTCGGGGTCGGCGATCGGGGCGACGACGCGAGCGACTCCGGCCGCGATCAGCGCCTCGGCGCAAGGGGGGGTGCGGCCGTGATGGGCGCAGGGCTCCAGGCTGACATAGGCTGTCGCGCCCCGCGCATCGCCGGCCTGCTCCAGCGCCGCCGCCTCCGCATGCAGGCGCCCGCCCGGCCGGGTCCAGCCGCGCCCGATCAGCCGCCCGTCACGGACAAGGACGCAGCCGACGGCCGGATTGGGCCAGACCCGCCCCAGCCCCCGGCGCCCGAACGCGATCGCCGCCGCCATCCAGCGACGGTCCTCCTCGGGGCCTGCGGCCATGTCAGTCTTCTTTCGGCGCGGGGGGGCGAAGCTCGGCGACGAAATCCTCGAAATCGTCGGCTTCCTGGAAATTCTTGTAGACGCTGGCGAAGCGGACATAGGCGACGGTGTCGATCCGCGCCAGGCTCTCCATCACGATCTCGCCGATGACCTCCGAGCGCACGTCGCTCTCGCCGGTGCTCTCCAGCCGCCGGACCAGACCGGAGATCATCTGGTCGATCCGCTCCGGCGCGATCGGCCGTTTCTGAAGGGCGATGCGGATCGAACGCTCCAGCTTGTCGCGGTCGAAATCCTCGCGCCGGCCGTTCTTCTTCAGGACGGTGAGATCGCGAAGCTGCACGCGTTCATAGGTCGTGAAACGCCCGCCGCAGGCCGGGCAGAACCGGCGGCGGCGGATCGTGACGTGATCCTCCGCCGGGCGGCTGTCCTTCACCTGGGTTTCGGTGTCGCCGCAGAATGGACAGCGCATCTTGATCCCTCATTCGTCTTGCACGGCGCCACTATAGGGGCGCCGCGAAAGGAAGGGTAGGGGGCGGGCAGGCCCGCAAGATATGGCGGCGCTCAGAGCCCTTCATAGATCGGGAAACGCGCGGTCAGCGCGCCGACCCGCTCTTTCACCGCGGCCTCCACCGCCGCGTCGCCCTCGTCGCCGGCGGCGGCGAGCCCGTCCAGCACCTCGACGATCAGCCGGCTGATCTCGCGGAACTCCGCCTCGCCGAAGCCGCGCGTGGTGCCGGCGGGGGAGCCGAGCCGGACGCCCGAGGTGACGAAGGGCTTTTCCGGGTCGAAGGGCCCGCCGGTCTTGTTGCAGGTGATATGCGCGCGCCCGAGCGCCTTTTCCGCCGCCTTGCCGGTCACCTTCTTGGGGCGCAGATCCGCAAGGCAAAGGTGATTGTCGGTCCCGCCGGAGACGATATCGACCCCGTTCTTCGTCAACTCATCCGCCATCGCCCGCGCATTGGCGACAACGGCTTGCGCATAGGCGCGGAATTCGGGGCGGAGCGCCTCGCCGAAAGCCACGGCCTTGGCGGCGATGGCGTGCATCAGCGGCCCGCCCTGAAGGCCGGGGAAGACGGCCGAATTGACCTTCTTCGCCACATCCTCGTCATTGGTCAGGATCATGCCGCCGCGCGGACCGCGGAGCGATTTATGCGTGGTCGTCGTCACGGCATGGGCGTGGGGCAGGGGCGAAGGATGCGCCCCCCCGGCGACCAGACCGGCGATATGGGCCATGTCCACCATCAGCCAGGCCCCGACCTCGTCGGCGATCTCGCGAAACGCCGCCCAGTCCCAGATCCGCGAATAGGCGGTGCCGCCGGCGAGAATCAGCTTCGGCTTCTCGCGCTTCGCCTTGTCGCGCACCTCGTCCATGTCCAGCATCTGGTTGTCGCGCCGGACGCCGTAGCTGACGACATCGAACCATTTGCCGGACATGTTGACCGGCGAGCCATGGGTCAGGTGCCCGCCCGCATTCAGATCCAGCCCCATGAACCGGTCGCCGGGTTTCAGCAGAGCGAGGAACACCGCCTGATTCATCTGGCTGCCGGAATTCGGCTGCACATTGGCGAAGCCGCAGCCGAAGAGCTGTTTCGCCCGCGCGATCGCCAGGTCCTCCAGCACGTCCACATGCTGGCAGCCGCCGTAATAGCGTTTGCCGGGATAGCCCTCGGCGTATTTGTTGGTGGCGATGGAGCCCTGCGCCTCCAGCACCGCGCGGGAGACGATGTTCTCCGAGGCGATCAGTTCGATCTCGTCGCGCTGGCGGGTCAACTCGTCGCCGAGCGCGGCGGCGATCTCTGGATCGCGCTCGCCGAGCGGCTCGGTGAAGAAACGGGGATCGCGGGTCGCGGCGTTCATGGCGGCGGTATCCTTCTGATCAGCGTGGGCATGCAGGCGCACCCGTATAGAAAGCCCGCCCCGTCCTGCCTAGGGCCAAAGCGACGGGATGGCGGGGATTTTGCGACCTCCGATTGCGCCGGGGGCCAAAGCCCGGCAAGCTCCGGGGCGCATTGTGGGGAGACCGGGCATGGGTTTCGACAGGATTCACTTCGCCGCCTCGACCGCGCCGAGCGCGCAGGAGGCGCTGACGGCGATGATCGCGCGCTACGGTCAGGCGCCGGCGGCGCAGGCGGATGTGATCGTGGCGCTGGGCGGCGACGGGTTCATGCTGCACATGCTCCATGACACGCTGCATCTCGCCGCGCCGGTCTACGGGATGAACCGCGGTTCGGTCGGCTTCATGATGAATGATTTCGCGGTCGAGGGGCTGCATGAGCGGCTGGAGGAGGCCGAGCGCGCCACCATCCTGCCGCTCAGGATGAAGGCGACCACGGTCAACGGGCTGGTGACCGAGGCGCTGGCGATCAACGAGGTCTCGCTGCTGCGCATGACCTTTCAGGCGGCGAAGCTGCGTATCTCCGTCGATGGGCGCGAGCGGATGCGGGAGCTGATCTGCGACGGCGCCCTGATCGCCACGCCGGCCGGCTCCACCGCCTATAACCTCTCGGCGCACGGGCCGATCCTGCCGATCGAGAGCAAGCTGATGGCGCTGACGCCGATCTCCGCCTTTCGCCCGCGTCGCTGGCGCGGGGCTGTGCTGCCGCAGGAGGCGGTGGTGACGATCGACGTGCTGGAGGATTCCAAGCGCCCGGTCCTCGCGGTGGCGGATTCGACCGAGGTGCGGCAGGTCTCTCAGGTGGAGGTTTCCTTCCACCAGAAGACCGAGATCAACCTGCTCTACGACACCGGCCACGGGTTGAACGAGCGGATCCTGAAGGAGCAGTTCCTCGCCGAAGGATGAAGGGCCGCGCTCAGGCCGGGACGATCACCTCATGCGCGGTTGAAAACCCGGTCTCCTGATCGGTGGGATCGTCAACCACCCGATAGGTGGAGGTCCAGCTCCCGCGATCCACCGTGCAGCGCAGATAGCCCCGGCGGGTCCCGTCGCTGTAGCTGACATGCTTGTTGTGCGCGCGCGCCTCTGAGACGTTCTCGTCCCACAGGCACAGCGCCGCCAGCGACGTTCCCGCGAATTCATGCGCGATCACATCGGAGCGGGCGTCGAACGGATCGCGGCGCAGCTCCATCGCGGCGGCGCAATGCCAGTCGCCGCTGAGGACGATGGGCTGGCCCTGACATTCCGCGATCGAGTTCATCAACCGCGCGCGCTGTTCGGGATAGCCGTCCCACTGATCCATGTTCCATGCGGCGGCGTCGGGCGAGCCGTCATAATCATAGGGCGAGAACCAGGTCTGCGTCGCCATGACCGTGAAAGGGGATTGCGAGGTCTCGAACCCCTTGCGCAGCCATTCCTCCTGCGCCTTGTCGGCCATCATCCGGTTCGGATCGCGCCGCTCCCCGCAATCGGGCGAGGAGGGGAAGCCGGGCCCGCAGGACTGCGGGTCGCGGTTCTGGCGGGTGTCGGTGAGCATCACGAAGGCCGGACCGAAGGCGAAGGATCCGGTGGTGGCGAAGCTGGTCAGCAACCCGTCAAGGACGGGCGGCTTCTCGATGGGCATATGCTCGTAGAAGGCCTGAAAGGCGGCCAGCCGCCGGACCTTGAACTCCATATCCGTGAAGCGGATGGAATCGCGCAGGCTGTAGCCGGCCCAGTCATTGGCGATCTCGTGATCGTCAAAGCAGATCACCCAGGGCGCGGCCGCATGCCCGAGCTGAAGATCGGGGTCCATCTTGTAGAGCGCGTAGCGGTTGCGGTAATCCATCAGCGTGACGGGCTCCGGCGCGCCATGGGTGCGGATGATCGTCGCCCTGGCGGTTCCTCCCCAGGGCAGCGGCGCGTCATAGGTTCCCACGGGCATCGCCGCATATTCGTAGAAATAGTCGCCGACGAAGAGCACGGCGTCCGGCGCCCATTCGGCGATATCCCTGTAGGAGCTGAAATAGCCGTGCTCGTAATGCTGGCACGATCCCAGCGCGAGCCTGGTCGAGGCCGCCCGAGGGTCCACCGCCTTGGTTCGGCCGATCGGGCTCTGATGGGTTCCGGCGAAGAACTGATACCAGTATTCCTGTCCCGGCCGCAGGCCCTCCAGCTTCAGATGGACGGAATGCCCGAATTCCGGCTCCGCGAGCGCCTCGCCCTCCCGGAAGGTCCGGGTCATGTCCGGGTCGGTGCAGACCCGATAGCGGACCGCGACCGGATGGGCCGGCATGCCGCCTCCTTTCAGCGGCTCCACGGCGAGGCGGGTCCAGAGGATCGCCGAATTCTCCGTCGGCATGCCGGAGGCGACGCCAAGGGTGAAGGGATTCAGGCTCTCCCGCCCCCATGCCCGCGGGATGAGCAGAAGCGGGGCCGCGGCGGAGGCGATTCCAAGCAGGGTCCGGCGGGTCAGCATCTGTGGCTTCCTTTCTGTCTCCAGAAAGCATGGCTGCGCAGCTTGCGACTATGCGGGTGTTTCGCGCCCGCCATTCAACCGCAGGTTACCGTCGGGCGATGGGAGACGCAATGCGGTCGTGGTTTTCGCGATCTCGCTTCGGCGGCGGAAAACAGCCGGCCCGCGAGGCTGTTCCGCCGTCATCCGCCTGCGTCAGACCACGAAGACCGGCTCCAGCTTCATCGCGCCGGCCAGCGCGACCAGGCGGCGTCTGACGCGGTCGCCGGCGAGATCGGCGGCGGCGGGGGCGAAGTTCAGCGAGAGCCGGTCGCCCTCCACCCTGATCGGGCATTGCTCCAGCGTGCCGATGGCGGAGCCGGAGACCATCGCGCCGAGCCGCGCCGCGCGCCCGGCGATCTCCGCCTGGCGGCGGTCGCTTTCCTCCATCAGCGCGACGGCGGCGGCCTCGGCCGGCTGGAGGTCGCCCTTGTAGCGATGCATCAGCGCCGCCCCGAGGAAAAGCCGCCCCCGATGCCCGACCCCGCCGAGATTGGCGCGGCTGACCGTGCCGAAACAGGCGGTGACGCGAAAATCGGGATGGGCGCGCCAGTTGACGTCATGAAGGAGGCACATCGCCTCGGTCAGACGCATCCGGTCGGGGCTGAACCCGGTCAGAAGCGGGCGCATCCATTCGAAAAGCTCCTCGCCGAAACCGGGGCAGCGGGCCAGCCGGGCCTCGGCGGCGCGGGCGGCGGCGATCAGCGGCTCCTCGGCGCGGAGCGCG
>JBKECG010000056.1:0-6302 GCA_047974395.1 Pikeienuella sp.
GATCGTGGCGGCGGAAAGCGTGTGCGGCGGCAGCGAACAGGCGCTGTCGCCGGAATGGACGCCGGCCTCCTCGATATGCTCCATGACCCCGGCGACATGCACCGCCTCGCCATCGGAAAGCGCATCGACATCGACCTCGACCGCGCCGGAGAGATAGCTGTCGATCAGCACCGGGCTGGAGCCGGAGACCACCACCGCCTCGCGGATATAACGCTCCAGCTCCGCATCGGCGCGCACGATCTCCATCGCCCGGCCGCCGAGCACATAGGAGGGGCGGATGACGACAGGATAGCCGACCTCATGCGCCACGGCGAAAGCCTCGTCGCGGCTATGGGCGATGCCGTTATGCGGTTGCTTGAGGTTGAGCTTCCTCAAAAGCTTCTGGAACCGCTCCCGGTCCTCGGCGAGGTCGATGGCGTCGGGCGAGGTGCCGAGGATCGGGATCCCCGCCGCCTCCAGCGCGTTGGCCAGCTTCAGCGGCGTCTGGCCGCCGAACTGGACGATGACGCCGTGAAGCTCGCCCTCCTCCTGCTCGACGCGCAGGATCTCCAGCACATGTTCGATGGTCAGCGGCTCGAAATAGAGCCGGTCGGAAGTGTCGTAATCGGTGGAGACGGTCTCCGGGTTGCAGTTGACCATGATGGTCTCGTAACCCGCCTCGGTCAGCGCGTAGCAGGCGTGGCAGCAGCAATAGTCGAACTCGATCCCCTGCCCGATCCGGTTCGGGCCGCCGCCGAGGATCACCACCTTCTTGCGGCCGGTGGGGCGGGATTCGCATTCGACCATGCCCATCGCGTCGGCTTCATAGGTCGAATACATGTAGGGTGTCTGGCTCTCGAATTCGGCGGCGCAGGTGTCGATCCGCTTGAAGACCGATTTCACCCCCAGCCCCAGCCGGCGCGCGCGCAACTCGTCTTCCGGCAGGCCGGTCAACGCCGCGAGCCGCGCGTCCGAAAAGCCCATCGCCTTCAGCGCCCGCATTCCCACCGCATCCGTGGGCGGCCCCTCGGCCCGGACACGGGCCTCCTCGGCGACGATCTCGCCGATCCGCTCCAGGAACCAGGGGTCGAAGGCGGTCGCGGCCTGGATATCGTCCTGCGCCACGCCTTCGCGCATCGCCTGGGCGATGACGCGGATGCGGTCCGGGGTCTGCCGGGCCAGCGCGGCCATGATCGCGGCGCGGCGTTCTTCCGGCGCGACGGCCTCCTCCAGCCCCTCGATGGCGATCTCGTCGAGACCGGAAAGACCGGTCTCCATGGAGGAGAGCGCCTTTTGCAGGCTTTCATGGAAGCTGCGGCCGATGGCCATCGCCTCGCCGACCGATTTCATCGCCGTGGTCAGTTCGGGCTTGGCGCCGGGGAATTTTTCAAACGCGAAACGCGGGATCTTGGTGACGACGTAATCTATGGTCGGCTCGAAGCTCGCCGGGGTGACGCCGGTGATGTCGTTGTCCAGCTCGTCCAGCGTGTAGCCGATGGCGAGCTTGGCCGCGATCTTGGCGATGGGAAAGCCGGTCGCCTTGGACGCGAGCGCCGAGGAGCGCGAGACGCGCGGGTTCATCTCGATCACCACGATCCGCCCGTTCTCCGGGTTGATCGCGAATTGCACATTGGAGCCGCCGGTCTCCACCCCGATCTCGCGCAAGACCGCGATCGAGGCGGTGCGGAGCATCTGATACTCCTTGTCGGTCAGGGTCAGCGCCGGGGCGACGGTGATGCTGTCGCCGGTATGGACGCCCATCGGGTCCACATTCTCGATGGAGCAGATGATGATGGCGTTGTCCGCCTTGTCGCGGACCACCTCCATCTCGAATTCCTTCCAGCCGAGAAGACTCTCGTCGATCAGGATCTGGCTGACCGGGGAAGCGTCCAGCCCGCTCTCGCAGATCCGCAGGTAATCCTCACGGTTATAGGCGACGCCGCCGCCGGTGCCGCCCAGCGTATAGGCCGGGCGGATGATCGCCGGCAGGCCGACATGATCCAGCGCGGCGACGCATTCGGCCATGCTCTCGGCGATCACGGCCTTGGGGTTCTCCAGCCCGATCCGGTCCATCGCCTCGCGGAAGAGCTTCCTGTCCTCGGCCATCTCGATGGCCTCGCGCTTGGCGCCGATCAGCTCGACTCCGAGCCGGTCCAGCGCGCCCGATTCAGCCAGCCGCATCGCCGTGTTCAGCCCGGTCTGCCCGCCCATGGTCGGCAAGAGCACCATGTTCTCGTCAGGGTGGCGGGCCTGTTCCTGGGCGATGATCCGCTCCACCACCTCGGGGGTGATCGGCTCGACATAGGTGGCGTCGGCCAGGCCCGGATCGGTCATGATCGTCGCCGGGTTGGAGTTGACGAGGACGACGCGGTACCCTTCCTCGCGCAACGCCTTGCAGGCCTGCGCCCCGGAATAGTCGAACTCGCAGGCCTGGCCGATCCCGATCGGACCTGCGCCGATGATCAGCACGCTGTCGATGTCGGCGCGTTTGGGCATGAGAGGCTCCCCCGGGATCAGGATTCGCGACCCTCTGACAGGATCGCGCCGGTTTATAGGGATTGAGGCGGTCTGCGCAAGGCGAGCGCAGGCGGGCGCGCTTTCGGCGCGCGCGATTGTGGCCGCTGCGCCGCGGCGCAGCGATTTTTGCGCATTGCGGCGTAACCATGGAATCCTTTTTGTTGACAATTTTTATCGGGTTATCGAAGGAAGTTGTGACGTGAAAAGAACGTCGCGGGCGGCCCCGGGCCGCAAGAGGGAAAAGAGGGACAAAATGAACAAGCTTCTGATGACGACGAGCGCGCTCGTCATGGGTTTCGCGGGCGCGGCCTCGGCCGGGGAATGGGAAACCGGCGTTTCCGGCTTCATGCTCGGCGGCGTCGGGCTGACCGATGGCGACAACCAGAACGGCATCGGCGTGATGCGCGACGGCGAGGTCCATTTCGACGCGCGCCTCGCCGCCGATAACGGCATCGTCTTCGCGGCGCATGCGGAGCTGGAGGCCTTCACCGACGGCGCCGACAATGACCAGATCGACGAGAACTGGCTGCGGGTGATCGGCGCCTTCGGTCTGATCGAGATCGGCTCCGACGCGACGGTCGGCTATGAGCAGGTCACCGCGCTCGGCATCGTCGCCGCGCCCGAAGGCCGCATCGGCTACGCCGACGCCTCCGGCCTGACCACGGCGGCGCTGGTCTCCGAGTCGGCCTATGTGGGCATCGCCGAGGACGGGATCGGCATCCATTACTCGACCCCCGATTTCGGCGGTTTCCAGGCGCACGCCTCCTATCTGCCCAGCCTCGACAGCGATGGCGTCAACGACACCAACAACTTCCAGTTCGACGACAATAACGACGAAGCCTGGAGCGTCGCGGCCACTTTCGTTCGCGAATTCGGCGATTTCGGCGTCGGCGTCGGCGGGCATTATTCCGATATCGAGGGCGTCCGCGGCGAGCAGCTCGGCATCGTCGGCAACGTCTCCTACATGGGCTTCACCGCCGCCGGCTTCTTCGAGGATGATTTCAACGGCGATGAATTCGGCGTCGGTCTCCAGTATCAGACCGGCCCCTGGACCGTCGCCGGCGGCTATACGAATTCGCGCGAATTCGACAACCAGATCGCCTCGGCCTGGGTGACCTATGACGCCGCGCCGGGCGTTTCGCTGACCGCCGGCGTCGAATACGCCGATGACGACACGATCAGCGAAGAGGATTTCGGCGGCGCGGCTTATATCGCCGTCTTCTTCTGACGCTTGCCGGGTCCGGCTTCGGCCGGGCCCGCCCCCCAAGGCCGGCGATCCGCCTGTTCCCCTTTGGGAAACTTCACGCCATAGTGACGCGGTGAACCGGAAAGCAGGCCCATGGCGGATCCCGTAGACGCGCTGAACGCGGCAGACCCGATGCTGATACAGGCTGCGGCCTTTCTCGGCGCCACGGTCATTGCCGTGCCGATCTTCAAACGGCTCGGCATCGGCGCGATCCTCGGCTATCTCGCCGCCGGCTCGCTCCTCGGCCCCTATGTGCTCGGCCTTCTGAATGATATCGAAGCGGTCAGACATATCTCCGAATTCGGGGTGGTGCTGCTTCTTTTCGTCATCGGCCTCGAATTGCAGCCGAAGCGGCTCTGGCGGCTCCGGGCGGAGATATTCGGCCTCGGGCTGGCGCAGGTCGCGGTCACCGGCGGCGCGCTGGCGCTGATCGGCTGGGTCGCTGGCGTCTGGGTCGGGGCCGCGCTCGTGGTCGGGCTGGCGCTGGCGCTCTCCTCCACCGCGTTCGGGGTGCAGATCCTGCGCGATCAGCGCGCGCTTTCGACGCCCTATGGCGACAGGGCGCTTTCGATCCTGCTGTTTCAGGATATCGCCGTGGTGCCGATCCTCGCGCTCACCACCGTCATCGGCGGGGCCAGCGCCGGGATGAGCGGGCAGGACGCGCTGATCGCCATCGGCGCGCTGGTCGCGCTGGTTCTGGTCGGCCATTTCGGGATCAAGCATGTCTTCCGGCTGCTGGCGCTCACCCGCGCGGACGAGGTTTTCACCGCCGCCGCCCTGCTGGTGGTCGCGCTGGCGGCGCTGGCGATGCAATGGGCCGGGCTCTCCATGGCGCTCGGCGCCTTCATCGCCGGGGTGCTGCTGGCGGAGACCGAGTTCCGCCACCAGCTGGAAGGCGATATCGAGCCTTTCCGCGCGCTCTTTCTCGGCCTCTTCTTCGTCGGCGTCGGCATGTCGGTTGACTGGCAGGTGGCCGCGCAATGGTGGTGGCTGGTGATCTCCGGCGCGATCCTGCTCTTTGCGGTGAAGATGGGGCTGATCATCGGCCTGACCCGGCTCTTCGGCTCCCGTCGCGGCGACTCGCTTCGCATCGGCGCGACGCTGGGTCAGGCGGGGGAGTTCGGCTTCGTCGTCTTCGCCCTCGCCGCCTCCGACCGGCTGATCACACTGGAGCAGGAAGTCATCCTCACCATCGTCGTCGCGCTCTCCATGGCCTTCACCCCGCTGGCGACGAAAGCGGTCGAGGCGCTGATCGCGCGCGCCGCGGCGAAACGCGACCCGGATTATACCGATATCGAGGCGGCGGAGCTCGAACCCTCGCGCGTCATCGTCGCCGGGTTCGGCCGCTTCGGGCAGATCGTCGCCCGCATCATGCGCATGCGCGGCTATTCGGTGACGCTGATCGACAACGCCCCGCGCCGCATCCGGCTGGCGCGCACTTTCGGCTCCGAAGTCTTCTATGGCGACGCCACCAAGATCGAGGTGATGAAGGCGGCGGGAGCCGACGCCGCCGACGCGATCTTCTATTGCATCAACGACCGCGAGGGCGGCACCCACGCCGTCCAGCGGCTGAAGCTGCGCTTTCCCCATTGCCGGGTTCTCGTCGCCGCCTATGACCGGTTTCAGGAGCTGGAGCTGCGCTCCGCCGGCGCCGATCACGTGATCCGCGAGACGCTGGAAAGCGCCGTCGCCCTCGCCGCGCTTGGCCTGAAGGAGATGGGCGACGAAGAGGCGGTGGACGAGATCATCGAGGAATTCCGCCGCGGCGACGAAGAGATGCTCCGCCTTCAGGCCGAACACGGCATGGAGAAAGGGGCCGAAGTGATGCGCCAGCAATATTCCGTGGACTGAGCCGGCCCACGGCCGGCCGATGATCGGACAGGAGCGCCCCCCGTGACCGCCATCCAGATTCTCGACTATCTCGGCGTCGCCGTCTTCGCCGCCACCGGCGCCTTGGTCGCCAGCCGCAAGGAGCTGGACCTGATCGGCTTCGGCCTTCTGGCCACGCTGACCGGGATCGGCGGCGGCACCCTGCGCGATCTTCTGATCGGCAGGCCGGTCTTCTGGGTGAGCGACTCGCGCTATCTCATGATCTGT
Source organism: Pikeienuella sp. (assembly GCA_047974395.1). GTDB lineage: Bacteria > Pseudomonadota > Alphaproteobacteria > Rhodobacterales > Rhodobacteraceae > Pikeienuella. Next base: position 5,840 of record JBKECG010000056.1, read on the forward strand.
CTCTTCGTCGCGCTCGGCTTCTATCTGGTCGCGCCGCTGATCCGCTCGCGCTATGTCGCGCTGCTCTGGGCGGATGCGGTCGGCCTCGCCGCCTATGGGGCGCTTGGCGCGGATATCGCGCTCCGGCAGGGGGCGGATCCGCTGGTCGCGGCGTCCATGGGGGTGATGACCGCCACTTTCGGCGGGCTGGCGCGCGATCTCGTCGCCGGCGAGACGCCGGTGGCGCTGCGGCAGGAGATCCACATCACCGCCGCGCTGGCCGCGGCGGCGATCTTCGTCGCGCTCGACGCCGCCGGCGCCTCCTTCGCGGTCAACTTCGCGCTCTCGGCGCTCAGCGGCTTCGCGCTCCGCGCCGGGGCGATCCTGCGCGGCTGGTCGCTGCCCCGCCACCGCCCCCGGCCGGGGCGGGAGTTCTGAGCCCCGAACTTGACAGCCGGCCGCGAGCGGCCTAATGCCCGCTCCG
>JBKECG010000134.1:0-3291 GCA_047974395.1 Pikeienuella sp.
CGTCAGCGCCGCGTCAAGCGACGCGACCATCTCATCCGAAAGCGCATTGCCACGCTCCGGCAGCGACAAGGTCAGCTCCCGCCGGGCGCCATGGTCGGCGACCGCGACCGGATTCCCCATCAGGCGACGCCCCAGATATTCGGGATCGCGCTGTTGGAATAGCCGGAGATGAACGCCTTCTCGCCGCCCTCCACCGGGAAGACATGCCGTTCGATCGCGCCGATATCGCCGCCATAGACGTGGATCGAGATCGAGGCGCGATCGGTCTCGGCGTTGCTGACCTTGTGAATGTCGCCGATGGTCGGCGAAACGGCGACCACCTCGCCTTCCTTCAGCAGATCCTTCCGGCCGGGCAGAGGGCCGGCGTCGGTCATCTCGTAGCTCTGCGACATTTCCGAGCCGCGCAGCATGCCGACCAGCCCCCAGACGGTGTGATCATGGACCGGGGTCTCCTGCCCCGGTCCCCAGACGAAGCTGACGACACAAAAGCGCGCGCGCGGATCGCAATAGAGCAGATGCTGCTGGTAATGATCGGGATGCGCCTCGGCGGCGGAGGCCGGAAGCCAGTCGTCATGTCTGACCAACTCGCGCAGATGCTCCTGCCCCTGCGCGAGAATGGCGGCCTCGTCTCCCTTCGCGTCTTCGACAAGCGCGCTCATCTCCGCAAGGAAGGTTCTGAGGCGGCGGGGATCGGGTTTCATCGGGGTTTCCTCTTGGTTTTCTGATTATTCTGCGGCCTTGGAACGGCGGGGCGCCGCTTCCAGCATGTTCAGCACGGCTTCGCGATCGGCGTCCAGTCCGGGCGCCGAATTCCGGATCGGCGGCGCCTCGCCGTCGATGCGCAGCGGGCTGGCGAAAGTGCGCGTGCGCGCGCCGGAAGGCAGATCGACCTCGCGCACCCAGCCCATCTCCCGCGTCTGCGCATCGGCCAGCACCTCGGAATAGCGGTTGATCGGCGCGCAGGGCACGCCCGCCGCCTCGAACCGGTCCAGCCATGCGCGCGCCTTGTCCGCCGCGAAGGCGGCGTTCAGGATCTCCTTCAGGGCGGCCTGATTGGCGGCGCGGTCGGAGGTGGAGACGAAGCGCGGATCCGCGGCGAGATCCGGCATCTTCACCACGTCGCAGACCGCGCGCCAGAGCTTGTCATTGCCGGCGGCGATCACGAAATGCGCGTCGGATGCGCGAAAGGCCTCATAGGGCGCGTTGCGCGGATGCGCCGCGCCGAGCCGGCGCGGGTCCTTGCCGCCGCCGAAATATTCGCTGGTCTGAAGCGCGGAGATGCCAAGGCTCGCGCCCAGCATCGAGATGTCGATGAAACCGCCCCGCCCTTCCGCGCGCACCCGCGCGATCAGGGTCGCCACGGCGAAAGCGCCATAGAGCCCGGTGGCGAAATCCGAAACCGGCACCCCGCATTTGACCGGCCCGCCCTCAGGCTCGCCGGTGACGCTCATGATGCCGGAGATCGCCTGCACCGTCACATCGAACCCACCCTGTTTCGCGCGCGGGCCATTCTGCCCGAAGGCGGAAAGCGAGCAATAGATCAGATCGGGGCGCGCCCGGGCGAATTTCGCATGGCCGAGGCCGAGCCGGTCCATCACTCCGGGGCGGTTGTTCTCGATCACCACATCGGCGCTCTCGATCAGACGGACGGCGATGTCATTGTCTTCCGGGGCCTTCAGATCGAGCGTGATCGACTGCTTGTTCCGGTTCAGAGACAGGAAATTCTCGCTGAACCCGTCGGTGATCGGCGGCCATTGGCGCAGCGCGTCGCCAGCCGGCGGCTCGACCTTCACCACGCGCGCGCCCATATCCGCCAGTAGCATGCCGCAGAACGGGCCGGCGGCGACGCTGCAGAACTCGATCACGGTGACGCCGGCGAGCGGGCCTTCGGGGAACGTCCGGGGTGCGGTCAAGACAATGCTCCGTTGACTGGCCGGGCCTCGCCCGCTGGCGCGGCCCGGCTGGTGAGTGCGTCGGCGAAAGCGGCGCCGGGGCTCAACGCCCCAGCTCCGCCTGAACCTGATCGAGCGCGCCTGCGACGCCGTCGAACAGCATGTCGATCTGCCCCTCGTCGATGATCAGCGGCGGGCAGAACGCCACCGCGTCGCGAAGCGCGCGCACGATCACCCCGCGCTCCATCGCATAGGCCTGTACTTTCGGCCCGACGCCGAGCGCGGGATTGAAAGGCGCCTTGCTCTTGCGGTCGCCGGTCAGTTCGATCGCGCCGATCAGGCCGACGCCGCGCGCCTCGCCGACCAGCGGATGCTCGCCGAGCGCCTTCAGCCGCGCCATGAACCGGGGCGAGACCCTGCGGATATGGCCGACCATGTCGCGCTCCTCGTAGATCTTCAGCGTCTCCAGCGCGACGGCGGCGCAGACCGGGTGGCCGGCATAGGTGACGCCATGGGCGAAAACGCCCTGCTTCTCGCTTTCCGCCACCATGGACTGGTGGATATCCTCGCTGACGATGGTCGCGGAGATCGGCAGGTAGGAGGAGGAGAGCGCCTTCGCCACCGTCATGATGTCCGGCTTCAGATCGTAGGTCTCGCAGCCGAACATGGCGCCGGTGCGCCCGAAACCGCAGATCACCTCATCGACGATGAAAAGGATGTCGTATTTCTTCAGGATCTCCTGCACCCGCGCGAAATAGCCCTTCGGCGGCACGATCACGCCGCCGGAGCCGTTGACCGGCTCGGCGATGAAGGCGGCGACGGTCTCGGGCCCCTCGCGGAGGATCAGCTTCTCCAGATTGTCGGCCATGCGGGCGGCGAAGGCCTCCTCGCTCTCGCCCGGTTCGGCGCCATGGTAATAGCTGGGGCAATCGGCGTGCAGGATATTGGCGATCGGCAGGTCGAAATCCGCATGGTTCGCCGGCAGGCCCGTCAGGCTGCCGGAGGCGACGGTCACGCCGTGATAGCCGCGCCAGCGCGAGATGATCTTTTTCTTTTTCGGCCGGCCTTTCTGGTTATTGTAATACCAGACGAGCTTGACGGCCTGATCGTTCGCTTCCGAACCGGAATTTGCGAACAGCACTTTCGACAGCCCCTCCGGGGCGAGCGACAGCAGCCGTTCCGCGAGGTCGATGGAGGGTTCGACGGAGCGATGGTTGAAGAGATGGTAATAGGGAAGCGCCTCGAACTGGCGCATCGCGGCCTGGCTCAGTCGCCGCTCGCTGAAGCCGAGCGAGGTGGACCAGAGCCCGGCCATCCCCTCCAGATAGCGCCGGCCCTGATCGTCCTCGACGAAAACCCCGTCGCCGCGCACCATCGTCACCGGCCCGTGCCCGGAATG
>JBKECG010000345.1:0-5578 GCA_047974395.1 Pikeienuella sp.
TCGCACCTGGCGGAATGACTGCGGCAGGGGCTGCGGGAGATTCCGCTTGGCAAACGGCGTCGACCGCCGGGTCCGATCGGAGCTTCCGCCAGACGCCGCGCCAGCCATCGCGATGCGCCAGCGTGGTGACGGGCTGCGCGTCACCGCCGCCTTGATCGGCCGGCGACAGCCTCGGCGCCCGCGGCTGAAGGTCGGGCGGCGCCTGTTGTCCGGCCCCGTCCGCTTCCTTCAGCGCGCGCCGCTTCTCAGCAAACCGACGATGTCATAGGTCTTCTCGACGATGGGCCCGGCGATGGCGTTCGCCCGTTCGGCGCCGTCGCCGAGGATGCGGTCGATCTCCGCCGGGTCGGCGAGATAGCCGCGCATCCGCCCGGCGATCGGCGCGATCTGCTCGACGGCGAGATCGGCCAGCGCCGGCTTGAAATCGCCGAACATCCGGCCGCCCCATTCGGCCAGCACCTTGTCCACGCTCTCACCCGAAAGCGCGGCGTAGACGCCGACCAGATTGCGCGCCTCCGGCCGCCCCTCCAGCCCCGCGGCGGTCTCCGGCAGCGGTTCGGGGTCGGTCTTGGCTTTCCTGATCTTCTTCGCGATGGCGTCGGCGTCGTCGATCAGGTTGATGCGCGAAAGATCCGAAGGGTCGGATTTCGACATCTTCTTGGTCCCGTCGCGCAGGCTCATCACCCGCGTCGCCGCGCCCTCGATCATCGGCTCCGGCTCGGGGAAGAAACCGGGCGCGTTGAAATCGTTGTTGAACTTGATGGCGATGTCGCGGGTCAGCTCCAGAAGCTGTTTCTGATCCTCGCCGACCGGCACATGGGTGGCGTGATAGAGCAGGATGTCCGCCGCCATCAGCGAGGGATAGGCGTAGAGGCCCAGAGAGGAGTTTTCCGCGTTCTTGCCGGATTTCTCCTTGAACTGGGTCATCCGGTTCATCCAGCCGATCCGGGCGACGCAGTTGAAGATCCAGGCGAGCTGCGCATGGCCCGGCACCTGGGACTGGTTGAAGAGAATGGACTTCCTCGGGTCCAGCCCGCAGGCCATGAAGGCGGCGGCCAGCTCCCGGATCGCGGCGGTCAGCGCCTTCGGCTCCTGCCAGACGGTTATGGCGTGCAGATCGACCATGCAGTAAATGGTTTCGAAATCCTGTTCCTGCATCTCGACAAAACGCTTCACCGCGCCGAGATAATTGCCAAGATGCAGGTTGCCCGAAGGCTGCACGCCGGAAAAGACGCGCCGGGTGTGGACGCCGGCTTCGGTCATGACCGTCTCCTTGTTCATGGGACCGGCGGGGTTATGTATGCGGCGCCGGCCGCGGTCAAGCGAGGTGAAATGACAAGCCGAACCGACCCGACGCGGCCCCCGCCGCCGCCCATCGTGTGGATAATGGCGCTGGTCTTCGTTCTCTTTGAAATCCTCGCCCAGCTGAATCTGGCCGGCGGGCAGGTGAATTTCTGGATGATCGGCAGGCTGGCCTTTTTCGACGGCTGGCTCCACCAGGCGCTGACCGGCGAAGGCGCGCCGCCGTTTTTCTGGACCTCCTTCTTCACCTACGCCTTCCTGCATGGCGGGCTGTTGCATCTGGCGATGAACACCGCGATCTTTCTCGCTCTTGGCGGCATGCTGGCCAACAGGCTCGGCCCGTGGCGGTTCCTGATCCTGTTCCTGGCCACCTCCGCCGTCGGGGCGCTGGTCTGGGGCCTGCTGTTCATGGGCGATCCGGGCGCGCATCTGGTCGGGGCCTCGGGCGCGATCTTCGGCTTCATCGGCGCGCTGAAACGCTGGGAATGGCGCTGGATCGCGGCGACGGGGGCGCCTTCGAACCGGTTCTGGGGCACGATCGTCGCGCTGACGCTGCTGAACGTGATGCTCGCCTTCATGGGCCCCGGCGGGGCCGAGGTCGCCTGGCAGGCGCATCTGGGCGGCTTCGTCGGCGGCTGGCTGATCGCGCCGGCGCTGGCGCCCGGCAAGGCGGGGCCCTCGCCGATCTGAGCGGCGCGAAGGGGCGCAGGCCCCCCGGCTATCGGCGCCCGCATGCGTCGATATGCGCCCCGCCTGCGACGATGCTCTGCCTTGCGCGGCCCCGGCCGCAGCATAGGCTCCTCCACGCCGAACGGCTCATAGCGACCCATGCGTCACGTCAGGAGGAAGCCTTGAAAACCAGTCCATTAACAGCAGGTTTCCTGCTCGCGCTCATCACCGTCGCCTCCGGCGCCCTCGCCGAAGGCGACCCGGTCAAGGGCGAAAAAGTGTTCCGCAAATGCAAGGCCTGCCACATGGTCGGCCCGGAGGCGCGCAACCGCACCGGCCCGCCGCTGAACGGGATCGTGGGCGCGACGCCGGCGGCGCAGGATTTCAACTATTCGGACGCGATGCGCGAATTCGCCGCCGGCGGCGCGGTCTGGGACGAGGCGACGCTGGATATCTATCTCGTCAAGCCGCGCGACGCGGTGCCCAGAACGAAGATGAGCTTCGCCGGGCTGAAGAAGGAAGAGGAGCGCGCCGACGTCATCGCCTATCTGAAGGCGCAGGAATAGCGCCGCTCAGAGCCGCTCGGCATGCCAGCGGACATGATCGGCCATGAAGCTGGAGACGAAATTATAGGAGTGATCATAGCCGGCATGGGTGCGGAACAGATGCGCGGTCCGGGTCTCCTGCAAGGCCGCCGAGAGCGCGTCCGGGCGCAGAAGGTCGATGAACTCGTCGCCAAGCCCCTGGTCGATCAGGATATCCCGTCCCCAGCCGCGTGAGCGCAGCAGCAGCGAGGCGTCATGCGCCGCCCAGGCGCTTTCATCGGCGCCGAGATAGGCCGAAAGCTGCTTTCGCCCCCAATCCGCCCCGGTCGGATGCCCGATCGGCGCGAAGGCGGAGAGCGAGCGGAAGAGATCGGGATGGCTCATCGCCAAGGTGAGCGCGCCATGCCCGCCCATGGAATGGCCGGTTACGCCCATGCGCGCCCCGTCGATCGGGAAGGCGCCGGTGAGGATCCCGGCCAGCTCTTCGGTCAGATAGGACGCCATCCGGTAATGCGCCGCCCAGGGCGCTTCGGTCGCGTCCACATAGAACCCGGCCCCCTGGCCGAGATCATAGGCCGGATCATCCGCCACCCCCTCGCCCCGCGGCGAGGTGTCGGGGAAAACCAGCGCGATCCCGTGACGCGCGGCGTGGGCCTGCGCCCCGGCCTTGGTCATCGCGTTCTCATGGGTGCAGGTCAGGCCGGACAGATACCAGAGACAGGGAACCGGCCCCGCCTCCGCCTGCGGCGGCAGGTAGACGGCGAAGGTCATCTCGCAATCCGTGCGCGCCGAGTCATGCTTGTGGACGGTCAGCGCGCCGCCGAAGGCGCGGGATTCGGATACCAGTTTCACGGGCCGATCCCCCTCAATATATGACGACGCTTCTGATGCTCTCGCCGCTGTGCATCAGATCAAACCCCTTGTTGATGTCTTCGAGCGGCATGGTGTGGGTGATCATCGGGTCGATCTCGATCCTGCCGTCCATGTACCAGTCCACGATCTTCGGCACATCGGTCCGGCCCCGCGCCCCGCCGAAGGCCGTGCCCTTCCAGGTCCGGCCCGTCACCAGCTGGAACGGGCGGGTCGAGATCTCCGCCCCCGCCGGGGCCACGCCGATGATCACGCTCATCCCCCAGCCCTTGTGCGCGCTCTCCAGCGCCGCCCGCATCACCTGCACATTGCCGGTCGCGTCGAACGTGTAATCCGCCCCGCCCTTGGTCAGGTTGACCAGATAGGGAACCAGATCCCCCGCGACCTCGGCCGGGTTCACGAAATGGGTCATCCCGAAACGGCGCGCCATTTCTTCGCGCGCCGGGTTCAGATCGACGCCGACGATCATGTCCGCCCCGGCCAGCCGCAGCCCCTGCAGCACGTTCAGCCCGATCCCGCCGAGCCCGAACACCACGCAGCGCGTCCCCGCCTCCACCTGGGCGGTGTTGATCACCGCGCCGATCCCGGTCGTCACCCCGCAGCCGATATAGCAGACCTTGTCGAAGGGCGCGTCGGTGCGGATCTTCGCCGCCGCGATCTCCGGCATCACCGTGTAGTTGGAGAAGGTGGAGGTGCCCATGTAGTGGAAGATCGGCTTCCCGTTCAGGCTGAAACGGCTGGTCCCGTCCGGCATCAGCCCCTGGCCCTGCGTCTCCCGGATCGCCTGGCAGAGATTGGTCTTCGGGTGCAGGCAGTATTCGCATTCCCGGCATTCGGGCGTGTAGAGCGGGATCACGTGATCCCCCGGCTTCAGCGATTTCACGCCCGGCCCGACCTCGACCACCACGCCAGCGCCCTCATGGCCCAGGATCGCCGGGAAGATGCCCTCGGGGTCCGCGCCGGAGCGCGTGAATTCGTCCGTGTGGCAGATCCCCGTCGCCTTCACCTCGACAAGAACCTCGCCGGCCCGGGGACCTTCGAGATCCACTTCCATCACCTCAAGCGGAGAGCCCGCCGAAATCGCAACCGCTGCGCGCGTCTTCATGTGAAGTTTCCTCTCAAATGGGTCGCCGAATGTTTCGCAAACACGGGCTGCGGATGCAATCCCGGGCGGTCAGCGCGGCTCGGTCGCGGCGCCCTCCAGCGCCTGGTCGAGCATGATCGAGGGGCGGTGCAGCTCGATCCCGTTGTCGTGGAAGGCGGTCTGCAGCGCGGCGTAGGCCTTGCGCCGGATGGTGAACTGCTCGCCCGGCTTGCACATGTATTTGACGCCGATCTCGAAACTGTGGCCCTTGATCGAGACCGCGCCCTGGCTCTTCACCGGCTCGATGAACTTGCCCTCCAGCTCGGGGTCGTCCATCAGCTGGACGCCGACCTTCTTCACCAGTTTGCGGACCTTTTCGACATCGGTGTCCACCGCCACCTGGAAGGTGAACTTGATCTTCACCCAGTCGCGCGAATGGTTCTGCACCGTGCCCATGGAGGAAAAGGGCACGGTGAAGAGCGCGCCGCGGTGATGGCGGAGCCGCGCGGAGCGGATGGAGATATTCTCCACCACGCCCTTGCCCTGATCGGAGACGATATATTCGCCGACGCGAAAGGCGTCCTCGTAGAGATAGAAGAAACCGCTGATCACATCGGCGACCAGTTTCTGCGCGCCGAAACCTATGGCGAGGCCGAAAATCCCGGCCCCGGCGATCATCGGCCCGATATTCACCCCGAGCGCGCCGAAAGCGGCCATGATCGTGACCGAGAAGATCAGCGCCGCGATGAAGCCCCGGAGCACCGGCAGCATGGTGCCGATGCGCGAGCCTACCTTGCCCAGCCCGTCGCCGCCATCATCCGCCTCCTCCTCGGGCGCGGGCTCATAGGCCATGATGAAGGCCTTCGCCGCCCGCCAGGCGGAGATCCCGATGATCAGGATGCAGGCGGCCGCGACCAGCGCCGGGGCGATGGCGGCGACGCCGCGCGCGTCGCCGGCGTCAAAGGGGTCGATGCTCCAGCTTTTCAGCAGCAGGATCGCGGACAGCACGAAGGCGCCGCCCTCGGCCAGCGCGAACCAGCCTTCGAGCGCGGGGCGGCGCGCCGGCGCGGCCGCCTCCACCTTCTCGCGCTTCAGCGTGGTGATCCCG
>JBKECG010000416.1:0-4153 GCA_047974395.1 Pikeienuella sp.
GCGCGAGATGACCGTGCTGCAACAGCTCTTCGGCAATCTCGGCAAGTTCAACGCCCAGCAGGCGCTGGACCCGATCTCCCGCCGGCAGGGGCCGGGCGGGTCGAGCCGGGGCGGGCTCTAGGCTTCAGGCCGGATCACCAGTCTGAACGGGAAACGCAACAACTTGACCGGCCCGCTCTAACCCAGCAGTTCCGCGACCAGCCGGCTCGACGGGGTGGCGAGATCGTCGATCACGTCGAAATGGTGGCGCCCCGGCTCCTCATGCAGGGCGGTCGCGGCGCCCAGTCCCGCCCAGATATTCGCGATCAGCGCCGACTGGCGGAGAAATTCGGGGCGTTCCGCGGCCCCGACCCAGGCCAGAAGACGCGCGCCCGGAGCCGGGTTGAGGAGAGCGGGGCTTTCCGCCTCCGCCTCCGCCTCATCCAGCTTCAGATCGGCGTTCATCGCCGTCCCGATGAGCGGGCGAAGGTCATGCAGCCCCGAGATCGAGACCACCCGCGCCACCCGCGCCCGCGCCGCCGGGTCGAGCGGCGCGCCCGCCGTGATCATCCGGCTGGCGAGATGCCCGCCCGCCGAATGTCCGGCAAGCCGAATCGGCCCCGCCACGCGCCGCGCCGCCAGCCCGATCGCGGCGCCGATCTCCGCCGTGATCGCGCCGATCCGGGCCTCGGGCGCGAGCGTGTAGGAGGGCAGGGCCACCGCCCAGCCCCGCGCCAGCGCCCCGGCCGCGAGATGCGACCAGAAGGATTTGTCGAAGGCCCGCCAGAAGCCGCCATGCACGAAGACGACCAGCCCCTGCGTCGCGCCATCGGGGTGAAAGAGGTCGAGCCGCCGGCGCGGCCCTTCGCCATAGGCGATATCCAGCTCCGCCCGCGCGCCATGCGCCGCGCGAAAGCCGGCGGCCTTCTCCGCGAAGCTGGCGGGAAAGCCGGCGGCGCCCTCGATATAGGCGCCGTTCTCATAGGCGTCGTCCCAGTCCGTAATCTTCAGCTCTTCGATCATCCTCGCCCCGGTCGCCATCTTCAGGATCATGCGCTATGGAGATTCCCATAGCGGATATGGCCGCCAAGAGCAGCAGGAACAGGCATGACGCGCATCGCCTCCCGGATTTCCGGTCTTTTGACGCCCTTTATCGGCAGGGTGCCCGGCTTCAGCGGGCCGAGCGAGGTGATGTTGCGCGGCGGGCCCGCGCCGCTGGTCGCGGTGGACAATCTCGCGGCGCTCCGGGCGCGGCCCTTTCTTCAGCCGGACTGGCTGCCGCTGGCGGTGACGGTGCATGACAAGCGTTACCGCGAGATCCGCAAGGCGCATCGCTATTTCGGCGAGGTGATCGCCGAGGTCACCGGCGCGCCGCCGCTGCGCATGCTCTGCCATGACGACGATATCGTCGCCTATGTCTATCTTTTCTTCGGCCTCGATTCCTATGAATCGCTGAGCGTGCGGCTTTTCGCGGCTTTCGCGAAGGAGGCGGGCGGGGTGCTGGATATCGGGGCCTATACCGGTCTTTTCGGCATGGTCGCCGCCGCGGCCAACCCGGCGGCGGAGGTGATCGCCTTCGAGCCGATGGCCCATATCGTCGATCGCGCCCGGCTGAACCTGGCCATGAACCGGATCGCCAACATGCGCGTGGAGCAAAAGGCGATTTCCGGGCGCGCGGGCGTTCAGTCGCTGACGCTCTACGGCGCCTCCGCCTCCACCACCGGCGCCTCGCTGGCCTCGAAGCCGCGCTCCGATATCGGCTCGATCGAGGTGGAGGTGACGCGGATCGACGATGTCGCCGCCGGGATGAAGGCGCCCGTGAGGCTGATCAAGCTCGACACCGAGGGCGATGAGCCCGCGGCGATGCGCGGCGGCGCCGAAACCTTCGGCCGGGACGGGCCGGCGCTTCTGGCCGAGGTGCTGACCGATGACGCCGTGCGCGAGCAGGGCGGAATCATGGCCGGCTACGGCTATCGCGGCTGGTATGTCAACGAACGCAACCGGCGGCTGGTGAAGATCGACGACGCTTTCACGCTGAAGGGCCGCGGATACGGCAATGTGATCTATCTGAAAGGGGAGGCGGAGGAACGCCGCGCCCAGACGATCGCATCGGAATTTCGCGCGCAGCCCTTTCAGGCCGGCAAGGGGCGCTGAAGGGTTCGGGAATGCGCCGCCGGGCGCATTCCCGGCGGTTGCTCAGAAGCTGGAAGCCTGAACAAGCATCGCGTCGATCGCCTGCTGGTTGACGCTGACGCCGGTCTGGCGCTGCTTCGCGGCGATGAAGAGGGAAATCACGTCGCCGCCCACCATCTCGTTCATCTGTCCGGCCAGCCCGTCGCGAAGCGCGTTGTTCGCAGGATTATCGGCGCCTGGCGCGATTTCGGCGACGGTTCCGATGGTCGCCCCCGCGCCGTTGCGCGCGAAGCCGGCGCCGCCCATGTCGGCGGCGAACAGGGTCTCGACCAGATCCGCGGGCGGCTCGCTCCAGCCCTCGACCCGGGTTTTCGGACCCTCCTCGACCACCGGAACGCCCTGTTCCGCGGCGATGGCGGTCAGGGTCTCTCCGGCGTCGATGCGCGCGACGAGAGCCTTGGCGACCTCATCAAGCGCGTCGGCGGTGGCGGCGCGGCGCCAGCTCGCCTCGACCTCCGCGCGCACCTGATCCTGCGGAAGGATGGTCTCGGGCGCGATCGCGTCGACGCGCAGCACGAAATAGGCGCCTTCGGGCGTTTCGGCCATGTCGCGCTCCTCGCCCTGCTCGGCGGTGAAAAGCTCGGTCAGGAAGGCGGGCGTGAGGGTGAAACCCTCGCCGCCATCGCCATCCGCGGCGACGCCGGACGCGGTTCCGAGCGGCAGGTTCAGCGCCGTGGCGATAGCCTCCAGCGTCTCGCCGCCGGCGCGCCGGTCCTCGACCTCGCCGGCGATCTCGGGCGCGCGGTCGAGCGCGTGATCGCGCCGGAGCGCGGCGGTCAGGTTCTCCTTCACCTCCTCGAAGGCGATGATCTCCTCCGGCCGGATTGAGGCGACCTCGATCAGCGCCCAGCCGAAACCGGTGTCGACCGGGCCGGCGACGCCCGGCGCGGAAAGGCCGAAAGCGACGTCGCCGGTCGCCGCGGCGATTTCATCGCGGGAGATTTCACCCATCGCGGCGTCGGCGCGGGTTTCGTTCCGTTCGGCGAGCAGCGCGTCGAAATCGGCGGTCCCGGCGGCGATCCGCGCGGCGGCGGCCTCGGCCCCGGCCTTGTCGCCATAGATGATCTGGAACAGCTCGCGCCGCTCCGGCCAGAGGTAATTGGACGACTGGCGCTCATAGAGCGCGCGCAGATCCGCCTCCTCCGGCTGATAGTCGCCGGCCAGCGCCTCGACCGAGAGATGGAGATAGGTCGCGTCGCGCCGCTCCGGCTCGGCGAATTCGTCCTTGTGCGCGTCGTAATAGGTTTTCAGCGCCGCCTCGTCCGGGGGCGCGATTTCACCGGCGGCGCTTTCGTCCAGCGTGATCAGCGCGAAGCGCCGGGTTTCGGTCTGATAGGCGTAAAGCGCATCGACCGCGCCTTTCGGCGCGACGGCGCCGTCGGAAAGCGCCAGCAGCAATTCGCGCCGCGCGATGGAGCGGCGGACGGCGTCCTCGTAACTCTCGACATCGAAGCCGTTCTGCGCCAGCGCGTAGCGATAGGCGCTCTGATCGAAGCCGCCGGCGGCGCCGCGGAAGCTCGGATCGGCGAGGATCGCCTTGCTCACCGCCTCGTCCGGGGCGGAGACGCCGAATTCCGCCATCGCCTGATCCAGCGTCGCCTCCTGCGCCAGACGGGCCAGCACCTGCTGCGGCAGGCCGAGGCTGCGCGCCGTCTCCGCATCGACCGGCTCGCCGATGCGGTTGGAGATGGCGCGGATCTCGCGGTTGAGCGCGACGGCGTAACGTTCCGCCGGGATCTTCTGATCGCCGACCGTGGCGACGGAGGAGCCGAGGCCGAAGCTGAAGACATCGCCGATGCCCCAGACGGCGAAGCTGATCACGAGAAGGCCGAAGAGCGCTTTCGCGACCCAGGTCTTCACCCCGCGGCGAAGGAGATTCAGCATTGTCCGGCCCTGTCCTGTCGAAAACCGCGCGGACCATATGCGCCGGCCGCGCGGGGTTCAAGCGAGCCGGCGCGCCGTCTCCTCGATCCCTGTGCGG
>JBKECG010000476.1:0-4901 GCA_047974395.1 Pikeienuella sp.
CGCATTACAATGTGATGGGCGTGGCCAAGGCGGCGCTGGAGACTTCCGTGCGCTATATGGCCATGGATCTCGGGCCGAAGAATATCCGCGTCAACGCGCTTTCGGCCGGGCCGATGAAGACGCTGGCCGCCTCCGGCATCGGCGATTTCCGCTATATCCTGAAATGGAACGAGCTGAACTCGCCGCTGCGGCGCAATGTCAGCCAGGATGATGTCGGCAAATCCGGGCTCTATCTGCTCTCCGACCTCTCCTCCGGCGTCACCGGCGAGTGCCATCATGTCGATTGCGGCTATCATGTCGTCGGCATGAAGGCCGAGGACGCGCCCGATATCGACGTCGCCGTCGGCCGCAAGTAATGAACGACCGCCTGCCGCATGAAAAAGGGTTCCATATCTCCTGGGATCAGATCCACAGGGATTCGAGGGCCCTGGCCTGGCGGCTGGACAAGCAGGGCCCGCTGGCGGATGGCGGCTGGAAGGCGGTGGTGGCGATCACCCGCGGCGGCATGGTCCCGGCCTGCATCGTCGCGCGAGAGTTGAACCTGCGCATCGTCGATACGATCAGCGTGAAGTCATACGATCACCAGTCGCAGGCCGCGGCCAGCGTGCTGAAAGCCCCCGACGCCGCGATGATGGGCGAAGGCGAGGGCGTCTTGGTGATCGACGATCTGGTCGATAGCGGCAAGACGCTGGAGCTGGTGCGCAAGCTCTACCCCAGGGCGCATTTCGCCGCCGTCTACGCCAAGCCCAAGGGCAAGCCGATGGTGGACAGTTTCATCACCGAAGTCAGCCAGGATACCTGGATCTTCTTCCCCTGGGACATGGCACTGCAATATGTGGAGCCCTATCGCGGCGCCTGAGCCGGGGCCGCTCAGCGCCCCTTGAACAGGCTCCCGAGCACCCCGCGCACAAGCCGCCGCGTGATCTGGCTGCTGGCGGTGCGCGCCACCTGCTTGATCACCGTCTCCACCACGCTGTCGGAACGCGACGACCGGCTGCGCGCGGTCTTGCGCGCGCCGCCCGGATTGTAGCGGCGGGCGGAGCGGAACTCGCGCTCCTCGCGCCAGTTCGGCGCGCTGTCGTCGCCGCGATATTCGCGCCCGCCGCCACGGGGGCGGTATTCCTCCTCCTCATCGGGAAGCGCCGCCGCCTCGGCCTCGCGCGCCGCCGCCTCGGCCGCCGCCTTCAACCGCTCATAGGCGCTCTCACGATCCACCTCCGCCTCGTATTTCCCTTGCAGAGGCGAGTTCGCGATCGTCGCCTTTCGCGCATCCTCCGCCGCCGGGCCGAGCTTCGACGAGGGCGGGCGGATCAGCGTCCGCTGCACCACCGAAGGCGCGCCTTTCGGCCCAAGCGTCGAGACCAGCGCCTCGCCGGTGCCGAGCGCGGTGATCGCCTCCTCGCTGTCGAAATCCGGGTTCGGACGGAAGGTTTCCGCCGCCGCCTTCACCGCCTTGCGGTCGCGCGGCGTGTAGGCGCGGAGCGCATGCTGCACCCGGTTGCCGAGTTGGCCGAGAATATCATCCGGCACATCGGCCGGATTCTGGGTGATGAAATAGACGCCGACGCCCTTGGAGCGGATCAGCCTCGCCACCTGCTCCACCTTGTCGATCAGCGCTTTCGGCGCATCCTCGAAAAGAAGATGCGCCTCGTCGAAAAAGAACGCCAGAACCGGCTTTTCCGGGTCGCCCACCTCCGGCAGGGTCTCGAAAAGCTCGGAGAGCAGCCAGAGCAGGAAGGTCGCGTAGAGCCGGGGCGAACGCATCAGCCGGTCGGCGGCCAGCACGTTGATCCGC
This sequence comes from Pikeienuella sp., assembly GCA_047974395.1. Classification (GTDB taxonomy): domain Bacteria; phylum Pseudomonadota; class Alphaproteobacteria; order Rhodobacterales; family Rhodobacteraceae; genus Pikeienuella. Next base: position 1,796 of record JBKECG010000476.1, read on the forward strand.
CCGCGCCCGTCCGCCGAATGACCGATCATGTCGGCCAGCTCCAGCGCCGGCTCGCCGAAAAGCTCGGCCCCGCCCTCGCCCTCCAGCACCAGCAGCCGGCGCTGGATCGCACCGACAGTCGCCGGGGCGATATTTCCATAACGAAGCGAAAGCTCCTTCGCCCGCTCGCCGATATGGACCAGCATCGACTGGAGGTCCTTTAGGTCGATCAGCAGCAGCCCTTCCTCGTCGGCGACGCGGAAGACGATGTTCAGCACCCCTTCCTGCGCCTCCGACAATTGCAAAAGCCGCGCCAGCATCAGCGGCCCCATCTCGGTGATCGTGGTCCGCACCGGATGGCCGGCCTCGCCAAAGAGGTCCCAGAAGACGGTCGGGAAAGCGTCATAACCGTAATCGTCGAAACGGATCTGCTCCGCCCGGCTGACGAAGGCGTCATGGAGGCGCGCGCCGGGCGAGCCGGCCTCGCACAGCCCGGAAAGATCGCCCTTCACATCGGAAAGAAAGACCGGAATCCCGGCGGCCGAGAAACTCTCGGCCATGATCTGCAAGGTCACCGTCTTGCCGGTCCCTGTCGCGCCGGAAATCAGCCCGTGCCGGTTCGCGTATTTCAGCAGCAGCGTCTGCGCCTCGGCGTAATCCGCGCCGCCGCCGCCGATGAAGATCCGGTCGTTTTCCGTCATGTCTTTCGCCTCGATCGCAGGACAGGCCCTTCGTTCAGCTTTGATTAACCCAATGGCGCCATAGTGAACAGGCGGGCGCGCCCGGTCCGGGGATATCAAGACCGGGCGCATCCCGCTCCTCCCTGTTGAACTGGCCGCGCCTCGGCGCGGTCCCTTTTCCGGGCCGAGCGCCGAAACGTCGCCCCGCGTCGCTTTCGGGCTTGCGCGCGGGCGGCGCTTCTGACCGACTGGCGGGGATGGATAAGGAGTCCGCCCCATGAAAACCCAGACCCGCGTCGTCGTCATCGGCGGCGGAGTCGTCGGCTGTTCGGTGCTTTACCACCTGACCAAGCTCGGCTGGAGCGACGTGATGCTGGTGGAGCGGTCGGAGCTGACCTCCGGCTCCACCTGGCATGCGGCGGGCGGATTCCACACGCTGAACGCCGACACCAACATGGCGGCGCTGCAAGGCTACACGATCCGGCTGTACAAGGAGCTGGAGGCGATCACCGGCATGTCCTGCGGGCTTCATCATGTCGGCGGGATCACCATCGCCGACAGCCCGGCGCGGATGGACTTTCTGAAGGCCGAGCGCGCCAAGCACCGCTATATGGGGCTCGACACCGAAATCGTCGGACCGGAGGAGATCAGGAAGCTCTCGCCGATCACCAACACCGAAGGCGTGATCGGCGGGCTCTACGATCCGCTCGACGGGCATCTGGACCCTTCCGGCGCCACCCACGCCTACGCCCGCGCCGCGCGGATGGCGGGGGCCGAGATCGTGCTGCGCAATCCGGTGCTGGAGACCAATCCGCGCGCCGATGGAACATGGGACGTGGTGACGAAGGACGGGACCATCCACGCCGAGCATGTCGTCAACGCCGGCGGGCTCTGGGCGCGAGAGGTGGGGGCCATGGCCGGGCTGTTCCTGCCGCTGCATCCGATGGAGCACCAATATCTCGTCACCGAGGAGACCCCGGAAGTCTATGAGCGCGAGACCGAGCTTCCGCATGTGATGGATCCGGGCGGGGAAAGCTATCTGAGGCAGGAGGGGCGCGGCCTGGTCATCGGCTTTTACGAGCAGCCCTGCGACCCCTGGGCGGTGGACGGCACGCCGGCCGATTTTGGCCATGAACTGCTGGAGGACCGGCTGGACCGGATCGCGGATTCGGTCGAATTCGCCTATCGCCGCTTCCCGGTGCTGGAGCGCGCCGGGATCAGGCGCGTCATCAACGGCCCCTTCACCTTCGCCCCCGACGGCAACCCGCTGATCGGGCCGGTTCCGGGGCTGAGGAATTACTGGTCCGCCTGCGCGGTGATGGCCGGGTTCAGCCAGGGCGGCGGCGTTGGCCTGAGCCTCGCGCAATGGATGATCGAGGGCGAGCCGGAGCGCGACGTCTTCGCCATGGATGTCGCCCGGTTCGGCGAATTGCGCAAGGACCGCGACGCCGGGCGCTGGATCACCCCGGCCTACGCCTGCACGAAAGTCATCGAGAATTACCAGCGCCGCTTCTCGATCTCCTATCCGAACGAGGAACTGCCCGCCGCCCGGCCGCTGCAAACCACGCCGGCCTATCCGATCTGGAAGGATCAGCGCGCCGTTTTCGGCGCCGCCTCCGGCATGGAGGCGGTGAATTATTTCGCCCCCGAGGGCGAGCCCCTGTTCGAGACCCCCTCCTTCCGCCGCTCCAACGCCTTCGCCGCCGTGGCGGAGGAGGTGAGAGCGGTGAGGGAGGCCGTGGGCGTCAACGAGATCCACAATTTCGGCAAATATCTCATCGCCGGCCCCGGCGCCCGCGCCTGGCTGGACCGGATCATGGCCGGGCGGATTCCGAAACCGGGCCGGCTGTCGCTGACGCCGATGCTCTCGCCCAGGGGGCGGATCCTCGGCGATTTCACCGTCACCTGTCTGGCCGAAGACCGGTTCCAGCGCACCGCCAGCTCTTCGGCGCAGGCCTGTCACATGCGCTGGTTCGCGGCCAACCTGCCGGAGAGCGGCGTTTCGGTGGAGACTGTCGCCACCCGGCGCATCGGCGTCCAGATCGCCGGGCCGCAGGCGCGCGAACTGCGGTCCCGCACCACCCGCCCCGATGTCTCGGCCGCAGCCCTCCGCTTCATGGACGCGCAGGAGATGGATGTCGGCCTGACGCGGGCGATGGTGCACCGCGTCTCCTATACCGGCGATCTCGGCTACGAGATCTATGTCGGCGCGGATGACCAGCGCGCGCTCTATCAGGCGCTGGCCGAAGCCGGCGCGGACCTGGGCCTCCGCCCCTTCGGCATGCGCGCGATGAGGAGCCAGCGCCTCGACAAGGACTTCGGCTCCGGGCTCCGCGAAGAGTCGCCCGACGACACGGTGACGGAAACAGGCATGGACCGGGTCACCGCCTGGTCGAAAGACGCCGACTGGATCGGGAAAGAGGCCGCGCTGGCGGAGCGCGCCGCCG
>JBKECG010000466.1:0-2056 GCA_047974395.1 Pikeienuella sp.
CATCCACCCCATCGCCGGCGGGCTCGCCTTTCTCACCATCGTGAGCTTCTGGCTCTCGACCGTCATTTCCGAGCTTTTCACCGACGCTGCGACCGTCGCCGCGGTGAAGACGACGATCCCCTGGGGGTTTCTGCTTCTCGTTCCCGCGCTGGCGCTGACCGGGATTTCCGGCGCGCGCCTTTCCCTCCGGCGGCGCGGCCCGCTGGTAGAACGCAAGAAGAAACGCATGCCGATCATCGCCGCCAACGGGATTCTGGTGCTGATTCCCTCGGCGCTCTATCTTTCGGCCAGGGCGCAGGCCGGCGATTTCGACGCGGCTTTCTACGCCGTGCAGGCGCTGGAGCTGACCGCCGGGCTGGCGAACATCACGCTGCTCGGCCTCAGCATGCGCGACGGGATGAGGCTCGGCGGCGGAAAGCGCGGCGCTCGCCGATTCGCGACTTGACGCGTCCCCGCCCCGCCGCATGATCGGCGGAGGAGGAAGCGCCATGACCCAGTATCTCGACAATCCTGACGATCTGGCCCGGCTCGCGCCCGATGGCGCGCTGATCGCCCTGCCGAAGGATCCGCTCGCGCCCTTCGCGCTGGTTCGCGCGCTGATCCGGCGCGGGGCGCGGGACCTGCATCTGGTGACCGTGCCGACGGGCGGGATGCTCGTCGATCTTCTGGTCGGCGCCGGCGCGGCGCGGATCGTGGAGACTTCGGGCGTCTCGCTCGGCGAATTCGGCCCGGCCCCGAATTTCACCCGCGCGGTGAAATCCGGCGCGGTGGAGGTGCGCGACGCCACCTGCCCCGCGGTCTACGCCGCGCTTCAGGCGGCGGAGAAAGGGCAGCCCTTCGTCCCGATCCGGGGGATTCTCGGCTCCGACCTTCTGGCGGTGCGCCCGGACTGGCGGGTGATCGACAATCCGCTGGCGGCGGAGGGCGAGAGCGACCCGGTGGTGATCCTGCCGCCGATCCGGCCCGATCTGGCGCTGATCCACGCCGACCGCGCCGATCGTTTCGGCAATGTCTTCATCGGTGGAAGGCATGAGCTGAAGACCATGGCCCACGCCGCGAAAGCCTCGCTGGTCACGGTGGAGGAGATCGTCGAGCATGACCTGCGCGAGGACCCGGCGACGGCGGCGAATCTGATCGGCGGCATCTATGTCGCCGCGCTGGCCCCCGCCCCCGGCGGCGCGAAACCGACCGCCGCGCCCGGCCGCTACCCGACCGATGAGGCCCATATCGCCGCCTACGCCCGGCGGGCGCGCGACGAGGGCGGCTTCGCCGATTATCTCGCCGCCGAGATCTTCGGCGGCGCGCGGAGCGCGGCGGAATGAGCGGCGTCAAGCTCGAAGAGCGGCTGATCCACGCCATCGCCGCCCAGCTTGAGGGCGCCGGCCATATCGCCTGCGGCGTGCTTTCGCCGATCCCCGGCGCCGCGGCGATGCTGGCGGCGAAGCGAAGCGGCGGGCGGGTCTCCATCATCGGCTCGGAACTGCCGGCCTATCGCTGCGATGGCGGGGTGGAGCTTTTCGATCAGGCCGGACAGGGGCGGGTGGACGCGTTTTTCCTGTCCGGCGGGCAGATCGACGGGCAGGCGAACATCAATCTCCATGGCGTCGGCGAATATCCGCAGATGGATGTGCGCTGGTCGGGGGCCTTCGGCTCCGCCTATCTCTATTTCCTGGTGCCGCGGGTGATCCTTTTCCGGCTGGAGCATTCGCGCCGGGTGTTTCCGCCGCGGGTGGATTTCATCTCCGCGCCCGGCGTCTCGCCCGAGGGCGTGCGCCGGCCGGGCGGGCCGCATGCGCTGGCGACCAATCTCTGCGTCATGCGCTTCGACCGGGAACGGGCGCGCTTCCGCCTTGTCAGCACCCATCCCGGCGTGACCGTGGAGGAGGTTCGCGATCAGACCGGCTTCGATTTCGATATCGGCGAGACGACGCCGGAGACGCCGACGCCCTCCGACGCCGATCTGGCGCTGATACGGGGCGAGATCGCGGCCGCGATCGCCGATCCCTATCCGAAATTCGCCAAGGCCGTGTTCGGGGTCGGGGCCGCCGCCTGACGG
>JBKECG010000018.1:0-3437 GCA_047974395.1 Pikeienuella sp.
CAGTTCCGAAACCGCCTCGCGCCAATGCAGCTTCTGCGCCAGAAGCGCGTCCGCCCCCAGCGGGCTCTCGACGCGCAGGATACGCTCGGCCTGAAGAAAATCAGCTTCGCCGTTCATGCGCGCAACCCCGACAAGGAACAACCTGACAAGTTGCGTTCATGTATAGGCGAATCGCCCCGCTCGCCAGTCTTCATCCAACCTTACGTAACGGAAACATCCGCCCCGACGGGGCCTGATTGCGGGTAAGCGAACGATTCAATCCAGAGCCATGATCGCGAAGGACCGGGTTACGGTCGCCAGCGCGATGCAGGCCGCAGCCAGCAGCGCCGCCCATCGGGTCCGGGATTTTGCAAGGGCGATCGCCGCGACGACCGCCGGGGGCGCGCATAGCCATAGCAGCCCGGGCAGACCCAGCGACTGGATCAGACGGTCGAGGGGCGTGCCGAAATACACCCAGTGATTTCCGCCGCCATGTTTGCGCTCGAACCAGAGCGCAAACAGCATCGCCCCGCCCAGGGCCAGGCAGTAAACCAGAGCTGACAGGCGCATCGCGGCCTCCAGACTGTAGCGGCGCGGGTCAGTCGCTGTCCAGCCGCGTGACGATGACCGAAGTCACCGGCTTCTTGCCCCAGGCCTCCATCGCCGCCTTGCGGGCGACGCGTTCGGCCAGGTCGGAGAGGCGATCGTCCGAACGCAGCTCCTGCCGCGAGGCGCCCTCGAAGGCGGCGTCGACCCGGTCGGCGATCAGCGCGGCGATATCCTCGCCATTGCGCCCGACCGCGGGCAGCCCTTCGGTCTTCACCTGCGGGTCGGCGAAAAGCTCGCCCGCCTCATCGACCACCACGCCGATGGTGACATGGCCGCGCCGCGCCATCTTCAGCCGCGAGCGGATCACGCCGTCGAGCGCGCCGACCAGCACCTCGCCGTCGAGATAGAGCCGCCCGGTCTCCACATGAGCGGCGGCGGCGGGGGTCGGCAGATCCAGCCCGACCACGGTTCCGTTCGGCGCCACCACCGGGGCCGCGCCCCAGCCCTTCGCCAGCATCGCATGCTCCACCAGATGGCGATGCTCGCCATGCATCGGAACCGCGACTTTCGGGCGAAGCGCCTCATAGACGCGCGCGATCTCGTCCCGCCGTCCGTGGCCGGAGACATGGATCGGCTCCATATCGCTGTCCACGACCTCGATCCCCTGTTCGGAGAGGAGGTTGTAGAGCCGATAGACCTCCTTCTCGTTGCCGGGAATCGTCTTGGAGGAGAAGAGCACCATGTCGCCATCGGTCAGCTTCACGCCGGGATGGGCGCCGTTGGCGATCCGGGCCAGCGCCGCGCGCCCCTCCCCCTGACTGCCGGTGATCAGGTAGAAGCGGTTGGCGGAGGGGATGTCGCGCGCCCGGTCCTCGCCGACGATCGGCGGAAAGCCCTTGAGCGCGCCGGTCTCCAGCGCCGTGTCGATCATCCGCTGCATCGCCCGCCCGGCGACGATGACCGAGCGGCCGCATTCGGTCGCGACCTCGGCCAGCGTCTTCAGCCGCGCGACATTGGAGGCGAAGGTCGTCGCCGCCACGGCGCCGCCCGCGCCTTCGATCAGCCGCTTCAGATGCGGGCGGAGCGGCTGTTCGCCGCCGGCCTCGCCCTCATCGAATATATTGGTCGAATCGCACATCAGCGCCAGCAGCCCCTCGTCGCCGATGCGGCGCAGGCGCTCCATATCCGTCGGCTTTCCGATCACCGGATCCGGGTCCAGCTTGAAATCGCCGGTATGGAGGATCTTCCCCGCCGGCGTCTCGATCAGCAGCATCGCCGGGTCCGGTATCGAATGGGTGACCGGCAGGAAGGAGACCCGGAACGGCCCCGCCTCGACCGGCTTGTCCCAGGCGGCGACCTTCACCACCTGCGGCGAGCGCCCGCATTCCTGCAATTTCCGCCGCGCGATCTCGGCGGTGAACCGGGGCGCGGCGACGAAGGGCGCGCGGATCTTCGGCCAGAGCCGGCCGAGCGCGCCGATATGATCCTCATGCGCATGGGTGATGAAAACCGCCTCCAGCCGGTCGCCGATCTCCTCGACGAAGCTCACATCCGGCATCACCAGATCGACGCCCGGCGCGCTGTCCATATCGCCGAAGGAGACGCCGCAATCGACCATGATCCAGCGCCGGTCCTTCGCCGGGCCATGACCGTAGAGATACATGTTCATGCCGATCTCGCCCGCGCCGCCAAGCGCGAGATAGACGAGTTTCGCTCTGTCCGCCATTTAGGGTCTGTTTTCCTTGTATATCTTCACCAGGCCCCGCATCGTCAGATCGCCATCCACATGGTCGATCGCGGTCGTGCCCTCGGCCATCAGCGGCGAGAGCCCGCCGGTGGCGATGACCGTCATCTTCGCGCCGATCTCCTCGGCCACTCTTTTGCAGACGCCTTCGATCAGGCTGATATAACCCCAATAGACGCCGGATTGAATGCAGCTCACCGTATCGAGGCCCACAACCCGTTCAGGCCGCGCCACATCGACATTCGGCAGCTTCGCCGCCGCTTCGTGCAGCGCCTTCAGCGAAAGATTGATGCCGGGCACGATCAGCCCGCCGGCATAGGCGCCCTCGAAATCGACGATATCGAAAGTGGTCGCGGTGCCGAAATCGACGACGATCAGATTGGGGCCGTAGGAATCATGCGCGCCGACCGTGTTCACCAGCCGGTCGGCGCCGACCTCGCGTTCCCGCCTCACCTTGATCTTGGCCCCGAGCACGCAGTCAGGCTCCCCCACCACCAGCGGCGCGCAGCCGAAATATTCGCGACAGAGGCGCTTCAGGTTGAACAGCGTCTGCGGCACCACCGTGGCGATGATCGCATCGGAGATTTCGGCCCCGTTGATCCCGTGATGATCCAGCAGCCGGTTGAGCCAGACGAAATATTCATCGGCGGTGCGCGGCCCATAGGTCGAGCAGCGCATGGCCTTGACGAGCCTGTCTCCTTCGAACACCGCGAAGACGGTGTTCGTATTGCCCGCGTCTATGGCGAGAAGCATGGCGCCGGTCCTTTCAGCGGAAATAGATATCGGCTGCGTGGATGCGTCGGATTCCGTTCGGGGTTCTTAGGACAAGCGCGCCTTCGGCGTCCACATCCTCGAAAACGCCGGAAACGCTTTCCCTGGTCATGCGGGCCTCGATCCGCTGGCCGAGCCGGGTGGCGCGGGCGAGCCAGGCCTCGCGCAGGGGCGCGAAACCATGGATGGAAAGCGAGGCCGACCAATGCGCCAGCCGCGCGGCGATCCGGCCAAGCGCCTCCACCGGCTCCAGCCGGGCGCCGGTCTCGGCCAGCAGGCTGGTCGGCGGATGGATGCTGTCGGGTTCGGCCGGCGGCGCGGCGACGAGATTGACGCCGACCCCGATCGCGAGCCAGTCGAGCGCGCCGCCCCCGCCCTCGCTCTCCAGCAACAC
>JBKECG010000035.1:0-8798 GCA_047974395.1 Pikeienuella sp.
CGGTGGGCGACCCTTTCGCGGCTGCGCGGGCGGAAGCCGCCGCCGCGCCCTCCCTGCCCGTCGGCGGCGGCGCGACCATCCGGCTTTCCGCCCCGCCGCCCGAAGGCGTGGTCGTGCGCGGGCCGGACGGGGTGACGGCGGCGATCGGAAAGGATGACGAAGGCGCCTTCGTCGCGCTTCAGGCCTCCGCCGACGCCAGCCCCGGCGAGGCGACCCTGCGCGTCTACGCGCCCGACGACCCGTTCCGCCCGAGGGAGGTGATCGCGATCAGGCTCCTGCCCGGCGCCGCGCCGCGCCCGACCGCCCCCTCGGGCGCGCTCAGCCCCGGCGGACGGGTCAGCGGCGCGCTCGCGCTCGGCGCCGAGGCGCGGATACCGGTGGAGGTGACGGAGGCCGGCGCGATCGAATTCGCCTCCCACACGGAAACCGACCTTGCCGCCCGGCTCCTCGACAAGGATGGAAAGACCATCGCCGGCGACGATGACGGCGGCGCGGGATACGGCTTTTCCATCGAAGCCCGGCTCGAACCCGGGCGCTATTTCCTGAGTCTTTCACATTGTTGCGGCGGCGGCGGAGGCTATGAGGTGAGCGCCGCGCGCAGATGATTTGAAATGTGCGTATTTGCACGACGAATACTGTCCAACAACGCACGCCATGATTGACCGTTGGCCCAAAAAAAGCCATGTTGTCCGTGCGTTGCGCCGGGGGGGCGATGACAGATATTTTAGAAATAGCCATTATCGGATCCGGTCCCGCAGGCGTCAGCGCCGCCGTCCGCGCGGCGAAACTTGGCGTCAGCCATGTGCTGCTGGAGCGGACCGATCACCTCTCCGACACGATCTACAAATACCAGCGCGGCAAATATGTCATGGCGACGCCGGACAACCTGCCGTTGCAATCCGATCTTCCCTTCGAGGCCGACACCCGCGAGAACATCCTCGGCTGGTGGGATGAAGGGGTCGCAAACGCCGGCGTCAATCTGAAGCTCGGCGCCGAGGTCGTCGCCGTCGAGGGCGAAAAGGGCGATTTCACCGTCAAGCTCGCCGATGGCGAAGCGGTGAAAGCGCGCCATGTCGTGCTCGCCATCGGGCTCCAGGGCAATCTGCGCAAGCTCGACCCGTCGAGAATTCCCGGCGCCGACAACGGATTGACGGAATATCAGCTCGACGATCCGAAGGACTATTTCGACAAGGACGTGGTGGTGATCGGCGCCGGCGACGCCGCGATCGAGAACGCCGTGGCGCTGGCGGAGGCCGAGAACCGCGTCACCATCGTCAACCGCCGGCGCGAATTCGCCCGCGCCAAGACCGGCAACATCTCGCTGATCCTGAGCGCGATCAAGGATGAGTTGCTGGAATGCGTCTACAACGCCGATCCCGTGCGGGTTGAGGACGGCGCCATCATCCTCGGCACGCCAGAGGGCGAGCGCATCGTGCCGGCGGACCGGGTCATCGCCCGGCTCGGCGCGATGGCGCCCCGCGATTTCGTCGAGGCCGTGGGCGGCGTTTTCGAGGACGGCGCCGACACCCCGCGCGTCAACGAAAGCTACGAGACCGACCGCCCCGGCGTCTTCATCATCGGCGCGCTGGCCGGCTATCCGCTGATCAAGCATTGCATGAATCAGGGCTATGAGGTCGTCCACACCATCATCGGCGATCCGGTCGAGAGCATCATCCGGCAGGAGTTGGCGAAGAAATTCCGGGTCATCCCCGGCTTCGAGGACGTTCAGTCGATGCTGGAGCGGATCAAGGCCGCGGTCCCGCTCTTTCAGGGCCTGACCCTGTTGCAGCTTTCGGACTTCCTGCTGGACGCCGACATCCATTTCCGCAAACCGGGCCAGCCCTTCATGAAGAAGGACGAGGCCGGCGACAGTCTCTTCGTCATCCATGAGGGCGACGTGGAGATCCCCGTCACGGCGGAGAAGATATTTCACCTGACCCGGGGCGCGTTTTTCGGCGAGATGGGGCTGATCATGGGCCGCCGGCGCACCGCGACGGTTCTGGCCGACAGCCGGGGCGAAGGCGCGGTCGCGATCGAGATCCCGCGCACCGCGGCGCTGAAGCTGATCGCGTCATCCCCGATCGCGAGGCAGGTGATGGACGAGACCGCGATCCTGCGGCAGTTGCAGACCTTCCTCAGCCCCGAACTGACCTACGATGATCTTTCGGAGCTGATCGCCGCCGCGAAGCCGAAACGCTACGGGCGCGGCGAGGCGCTGATCGAGGAAGGAGACGAGGGCGACGCGCTCCATGTGATCCGTTCGGGCTCGGCCACCGTCACCCGAAAAGTCGGCGATTCCGATATCGTGCTCGCCTATGTGCCGGCCGGCCGTTTCGTCGGCGAGATGGCGCTTCTCTTTCACCAGACCCGCTCCGCCACCGTGCGCGCCACCGTGCCGGTGGAGGCGGTGGAGCTGGACGGCGCGCTTTTCCGCTCGCTTCTCGATCACAATCCGAAGCTCCGCGCCATTGTCGACCGGGTGGCGCGCGAGCGGGCGGAGGAGAACCAGAAGAGCGCCGATGACGAGAATTCGCGCAAGATCGAGTTTCTCGCCTCGGTCGGGCTCGGCGAGGCCACCAACGCCATCGTCATCGACGAGAGCCTCTGCGTGCGCTGCGACTATTGCGAGAAGGCCTGCGCCGAGACCCATGGCGGCGTCAGCCGGCTGGACCGGGCGGCGGGGCCGACCTACGCCAATATCCATGTCCCGATCTCCTGCCGCCATTGCGAGCAGCCGCATTGCATGGCCGATTGCCCGCCGAACGCGCTCCAGCGCGACCCGGACGGGGCGGTCTATGTGAACGACACCTGCATCGGCTGCGGCAACTGCGCCCGCAACTGCCCCTATGACGCCATCACCATGAGCGCCCTGCCCGCCCCCAAGGGCGGTCTCCTCTCCTGGCTGCTCTTCGGCGGCAAATACGGGCCGGGCGAAGCGGCGAAACCGAAGAAATCGAAAGAAAACAAGGAAATGTCGCGCAAATGTGATCTTTGTCGCGATATTGACGGCGGCCCGAGCTGCGTGCGCGCCTGCCCCACCGGGGCCGTGATCCGCATGGGGCCGGAGGAATTGTTCCGCCGGATCAGGGAAGGCGAGTGATGGCGGCCCATGTCTCCTTCCTCGCGCATGAGCGGTTTCGCTGGTTCAAGCTCTCGGGCTGGCTCTGCCTGATCGCCGTCACCGTCTATTCCGCCTACGCCCCGGTCGGCGGGCGCGACGGCGGCACCTGGGTCGGCTATGGGCTGGGCGGGGTCGGGCTGGCGCTGATCCTGTGGCTGGCCTGGCTCGGGGTGAAGAAGCGCGGCTTTTCGCCGGGCGCTCACACGATCCGGGGCTGGACTTCGGCCCATGTCTATCTCGGCCTGTCGCTGACCATCGTCGCGACGCTGCATACCGGGTTCGAGTTCGGCTGGAACATCCACACGCTCGCCTATGCGCTGATGATGATGGTGATCGTCTCCGGCGTTTTCGGCGTTCTGGCCTATGTCCGCTATCCGCGCGTCATGTCGGAGAACATGGCCGGCAGATCCGTCGCGGCGCTGCGCCAGGAGATGGCGGAGATCGACATCCGCCTCGCCCGGCTGACCCAGCGCCTGCCCGACAGTTTCGCCGGCGCGGCGCGGCTCAGCCTGGACCGGACCCGGATCGGCGGCGGCTTCGCGCAGCTTCTCAGCGGCTCCAACCGGCGCTGCGCCTCCGCCCGCGCGCGGGAGATGGCGCGGACCGAGGCCGAGGCGCTGACAGACCCCGAACAGCAGGGCGCGGCGACGGAGATGGTCTCCGCGCTCAGCCGCAAGGCGGAGATCGCCGCCCGGCTGCGGCGCGATCTCTCCTGCAAGGCGAAGATGGATGTCTGGCTCTGGGTCCATGTGCCGCTGACGCTCGGGCTGATCGCCGCGCTCGCCGCTCACGTCCTCATCGTATTCCTATATTGGTGAGGTTGCATGCGTCTTTCCCTAGCTACGCTGAAGCGCCGCCCGGATAGTGAAGATGTCTCCCGCCGCGAAACGCTCCTCAACGGCGCCGAATTCCGTGTCGGCCGCGGCGCCGACATGGATATCAACCTGCCCGATGTCGCCGTCGCCTATCACCACGCCACGCTGAGCCCGGAGGCGGACGGGCTGGCGCTGACCGGCGTCGGCGGCGCGCTGATCGAGCAGGGCGGCGAAATGGCCGATGCGATCCTGCTCCGCCCCGGCGAGACCTGCCGGATCGGCGCATGGGAGATCGGCTGCGAAGCCGCCCCCGCCCATGCCGACCACGCGATCACGCTGCGAAAGACCGAGAGCGCGGCGGTGAAGCGGCGCTCGCCGCAGCGGATCGCGGAGACCCTGCCCTCCCGCCGCCGGTTGTCCTGGATACTGGTCGCTTCGGTTCTGCTGCTCTTTCTCGCCTGGCCGCTGAGCACCGTGCTGCTGCGCGACGCGCCCGCCCCGGACGCGGTGATCGTGGAGGCCATGACCCCGCCCCAGCCGACGACGGAACGCCCCTATGTCACCGAATTTATCGTCGCGCTCGGCGGGAGCCTGGCGGAGGAGAAACCGCTGCCCACAGCGCCGAAATTCACGCCGATGGAGACCTCATGGCTCTCCGGGCCGATGAGCAATGTCCATGCCGGCCTCGCCGAGGATTGCGGCGCCTGCCATATTCGCCCCTTCGAGATGGTGACCGACAATTCATGCCTCTCCTGCCATGCGGAGGTGGCGGCGCATTTCGATGTCGCCAGGCGCGCGCAGGCCGCCGGCGACCCGGCGCTGGCGCGCTGCGCCGCCTGTCACAAGGAGCATGAGGCCGGCGAAAGCCCGATCGAACAGGCTTCGGCGATCTGCACCGAGTGCCATGCCGATCTGAAGCAGAAATCTCCGGAAACGGCGATGTTCGACGTTTCGGATTTCGGGCGACAGCACCCGCAATTCCGCCCGACGCTGATGACCGGCGTGACGACGGATGCGGCGGGCGCGCCGGTCCCGGTCCTGGCGCGCGCGCCGCTGGACCCGCAATATCCGCTCTCCGAACAGTCGGGGCTGAAATTTCCGCATGACGTCCATCTGAACAGCAAGGGCGTGCGCGGGCTCGGGCGGACCTCGGACAGGACATGGGACCTGACCTGCCAAAGCTGCCATGTCCCGCAGGCGGATGGCGCGCTGATGCGGCCCGTCGAGATGGAGCGCGATTGCGGCTATTGTCATGAGCTGGTGTTTCAGACCGACAGCGCCTCGGCCCTGCGTCAGCTTCCCCACGCACAGCCCGCCGAAGTGCGCGAGACGATTTATGATCGCTATTACGCCCGCGTGCTCGAAGGCGGGGTGACGACTCCGGGCGCGCCGGCGGCGGCGCGGCGGCGGCCGGGAACGCCGCTGGACGACGCCGGGCGCGCGGAGGGGCGGGCCTGGGCCGACGAGCAGGCGGCGCTGGAGCTGAAGCGGGTCATGGGGGTCAGCCTTTGCGGCGACTGCCATGTGACCGAAGCCGCGTCCGAACCCGACGCGCGCGGGCGGGTGAAATGGAGGGTGCAGGGCGCGCTCCTGCAACGCCAGTGGATGCCGAAATCCGATTTCGACCACGGGCCGCATTTCGCGATGGACTGCGTATCCTGCCATGACGCGACGAAGAGCAGGACGGCGACCGATGTGCTGATGCCGCCGATCGAGACATGCCGGGGCTGCCATCTGGGCGAGGATGCGGGCGCCTCGGCCTCTTCGGACTGTCTGGCCTGCCATCAGTTCCACAACGCGCCCTACGGCCCGATGTCGCCGCCGCACGGGCAGGCGATGGCGGCGCGACGGACCGACGCCGAGCGGGCGGATGTGATACGATTGGCGCAATAGCGCCAGATATGGGCAGGGAGAACCCGATGCGATATCGAGCCGCAGTCATCGCCGCAGTCGCGATCGCCGCTCTGGCCGGGGCGGCCGGCGCCGCCGAGCGGCTGACCGCCGAAGGCGCCGAACTGCCCGCCGCGCGCTTCGCCCCCGACGGCGCGCTGGAGGCGCGGATCGACGCCGGAGGGGATGAGATCCTCTCCGTCCACGCGATCATGCGCCCGGCTTCGTCCAATCAGATGTGGATGCGCGATCGCGACGGATTCTGGAGCGAATGGAGCGGCGACCGCGCCGCGCTGACCCCAAGCGCGGCCCGGCGCGAAGGCGGCGATCTGGTGTTCAAGATCTTCGACGCTCCGCCGGCGGGCGTCGACGCCATGACGATCACCATCGCCTACAAGACTCCCGAAGGGTTCAAATACGGCTGGTTCGAAGCGGCGGAGCGCGCGGAATGACCCTTGCAAAAAGATATTCACGCCGCGCCTTCGCCACCGCGCTGGCCCTTGCGCTCATCGTCGGTTGCGGCGGCGGCGGCGGTTCGGAGACCGGCAGCGATGACGGGGCCAAACCGGCCGCCGGCACGAAATTCGCCGGCAAGATCCCCTTTCCCGCGCGCGAGCGGCTGAGCAGCGCCGATGTGCAACGCGTCATCGCCCAGGCGGTGAACGAGGCGAGAGCCCGGCGCGCGCCCGCCTCCATCGCCGTGGTGGACCGGGTCGGCAATGTGCTGGCGGTGTTCCGCATGAGAGGCGCGCCGGGCTTTCTGCTGGCGGAGGCGGAGACCCCGCGCACGATCAATCAGGGGCCGCTCCGGGGCATGAATCTGGTGGGCGCGAAAGGCTCCGGCCTGGATGGGCTGGCGATCCCCAGCACCGCGAACGCCAGCCTGAACGGGGCCGGGCCGGCCGAGGTCGGGGCCATCGCCAAGGCGATCACCGGCGCTTACCTCTCCTCCAGCGGCAACGCCTTCACCACCCGCACGGCGAGCCAGATCGTGCAGGAGAATTTCAACCCCGAAGAGACGCTGCAACCCGGCGGGCCGCTTTTCGGCGTGCAGTTCAGCCAGTTGCCCTGCTCGGACCTGTCCACCCGCTTCGCCAGCGACAATGGCGCCGGGGGGGTGGTCGGCTCCACGGTCGGGCCGCGCCGCTCGCCGCTCGGCCTCGCCGCCGATCCGGGCGGGATGCCGCTTTACAAGAACGGCGTCGTCGTCGGCGGGATCGGCGTGATCGCGGACGGGGTTTACGGGATCGACCTGTCGATCACCGATATCGACACGGACGCCCGGATGCGGGACGAGTTGATCGCGCTGGCGGGAACCACCGGTTTCGAGGCGCCGGAGCGGATCAGGGCCCACCGCATCACCGTCGAGGGCAAGACGCTCCGCTACACCGACACCCGGAACGACAGGGACCGGCTGCGCGCCAATCCCGCCGCCGCGCCGGGCTTCGGCGCGGCGCTCGGCCAGGGGCGGCTGGTTCCGGTGAGGGGCTATTACCGCGTGACCACCGGACGGGCGAATGACGTGCTGGCCGGCGTGGCCTATGGCTCGCGCGCTTCGGGTTTCGTGCCGGCCGCCTCGCTGCCGGGGGGCGGGCCCTACTCCAACCCGAACGCCTTCGTGCTGGTGAACGGCGCAGGCGCGCCGCGCTTTTCGCCGCGCGCCGGGACCGACGCGCCGGGCGGCGACCCGGCGAAGGCGCTGACCCGGCGCGAGGTGATCCGCCTGATCGACGAGTCGCTCGGCGTCGCGCTCGCCGGGCGCGCGCAGATCCGCCAGCCGCTCAACAGCCGGATACAGGTCAGCGTCTCGGTCGTGGACACGAACGGAGAGGTCCTGGCCCTCGCCCGCACGCCGGACGGGCCGATCTTCGGCACGGACGTGTCGCTGCAAAAGGCGCGGACGGCGATGTTCTTCTCCTCGCGCACGACGGGGGCGGAGTTGAACCGGGTCGTGGGTTCGACCACCGCCGTCCCCGATCCGCGCCGGGGCGGGGCGGCCCAGAATGTGCGCATCCCGCCGCTTTCGGATTATGTCCGCGCCGCGCGCCGCTTCATCGCCCCGGACGCGCTGAAGGGAAAGAACGCCTTTTCCGATCGCGGCAACGGCAATCTTTCACGCCCGTTCTTTCCCGATGGGGTCCAGCGGGGCACAAACGGGCGGGTTTCGCCGCCGGGGCCGTTCTCGCGCCCGTTCAATTCGGCGGATTCGACGAAGAACTGGTCGCCCTTCTCCACCGGGCTGCAATTCGATCTGATCGGCGGCGATGTGCTGACGCATGTGTTCTACATTCTCGGCCTCGGCAGGGATGCGAAGGTCGGCTGCACCGGGCTCCGGCCGCGCGACGGCATGGCCTTTCCGCGCGCGCCGCTGGCGAACGGGGCGCAGATCTTCGCCGGCTCCGTGCCGATCTACAGGAACGGGGTGCTGATCGGCGGCATCGGCGTTTCCGGCGACGGGATCGACCAGGACGACATGATCTCCTCGCTCGGCCTCCGGCGCGCCGGGATCGCGCTCGGCGGCGGGCTGGGCCATGCGCCGGCGCGGATGCGTTCCGACCGGGTCAGGCCCCGTCAGGGCGACGGCAATCTCCTGCGCTATGTGAGCTGTCCGTTCCGGCCCTTCATCAACAGCCGCGTCCAGAACCCCTGTCGGGATCTCTGACATGGAGATGCGAGGGAGCCGAGGGATGCGACCGAGAGCCGCCCGAACGCGGAACCGGCTGAAAGCCGCCGCGGCGGTCGCGGCGCTGCTGGGCGGCCATGCCGCCGGGGCGGAGACGGCCGATCCCGCAAGGGCGGCGGCGCCGCTCGACGGCAGGGACATCTTCGTCTTCTCGCAGGTCCTGCGCCGCAATAGCGGCCCGGATATCCGCCAGTCCGCGCCCGAGGCCGCCCCGGACGCGACGACGCCGGCCGAAGACGAGATCGACGCCGCCGGCCGTTCCCGCCCCGGCGGGCTGACCGGGCGGGAG
>JBKECG010000091.1:0-2476 GCA_047974395.1 Pikeienuella sp.
CGGCGCCGTGCCGCGCCAGCCAGCGCGTCGCCAGCGCCGCGTCCTCGGCCTCGCCCCAGCTCAACCCCGCGCCGCGCGCGGCTTTCAGCGTGAGCGTCTCCACCTCGTTCAACGACAATTCGATCATGCGCCCCCCTTTCACCAAAGCCCGTCGCCGGCGTCGCGCGCGGGATTGTCGGGATAGGGCGCGCCCTGAAAGAACCGCACCCTGACGCCCATATCCGCGCCGGGGTCGAAAAGATCGGCCCCCAGAAAGGCCAGTTTCGTCCGCATCAGGTCCTGCGGTTCGACGGTCGCGTCGAGCAGGTTGTCCCGGATTTCGGCATAGGGCCGGCCGGTCGTGACCTGAAACCGGCGCAGCGCCTGACGGTGTTCGGGATGCCGGGCCAGGAACGCGTCCAGCCCCTGATCGGCCGGGCTGGCCGCCAGCGCCGCGGCGAGGCGCTGGATCTCGCGGGCGACGCCGAGGGGCAGCTCCAGCGCGTCGCCCTCGTCGGCGTCACGCCAGCCGATCCGCGGCTCGGCCTTTTCCTGCGACGTGTACCAGAACCGAGCGTCGGCGTCGGCCTCGGCGAAATCATAGCGCAGCGCCCAGTCGTAAGCCTCGCGCAGGCGGTCCAGCGCCTCGCGGCAGGAGCCGGCGCCGTCGATGGCGACGAGACCGGATCCCTCCGCGGCCATGGCGGCCAGATCGTCCTCGTCATCCTCGCGGGCGCTGTCGATCAGCAGCGAGATCGTCAGCGCCCGCGCTTCGGCGCCAAGCTCTTCCTCCGCCGCGGCCAGGAGCGCCGAGGGGTCCGCCGCTTCGGCGGCGATCGTGGCAAGGCGCGGCAGATCGCGGCGCAATTCCTCGATCGCCTCGATCTGCTCCGGGCCCGAGGCGACCCAGAAATCCGCCTTGCGCCCCCAGACCCCGATCATCGCGGCCAGCCGGTCGCGGCGCGGCGCATCGAGCCGGCGGACGATGAGCGCCTCCGCCAGCGCCTTTTCACGCTGGCGCACCCAGCGGTGCAAAAGGACCGGATGGCGCACGATGAACGGCGCCATGCCGAGCCCGGTGGCGTTGCCGACGCCCAGATCGCGCCTCAGCGCCGGCGAGAGACGCGCCGCCCGCCCGCCGGCGGCCTCGGCGCGGGCCCCGGCGCAATGCTCGGCCAGATCGACGGAGAAGCTGCGGATCAGCCAGACGGTCAGCATCTCGGCGGTGAAACAGCCTTCGAGACCGGGAATCGCCGCCACCTCCTCATGGTCGGCGATGCCGAACTTGCCGTTGCCGTAAACGGCGGAGGTGCGCAGGAGATAGCCCGCCTCGCGCAATGGCCGCGCTTCGGGCTGGCGGCCTTCGGCGAGGGCGGAGACGACATGTTCGAAACTGCGCACGGATTTGTTCGCGCGCGCCAGGATCAGCTCCCGCCGGCTGAAGCGCCCGGCCTCCTGCAGGGGAACCGAAGCGCGAAGGCGCGCCAGCTCCGCATCGTCGGGAACGCCGTCATAAAGGACGAAGGTGGTGTCCCAGGCGGTGGCGATCACCCGATCGCTGCGCATATCCTCCGCCAGATGATGGGAGAAGGCGACCAGCGACACCGTCCGCCCGCCGAGATCGACCGCATAGACCGCCGCGCCATAACCCTGACGGTCGAGATCGAACCGCGCGCGGCGCATGGCCCAGCCGCATCGGCGGGCGCGCCGCAAAAGACTGCGCGAAAAGCTCAGCCGGGACATGTGCGCCGCGCCCAGGCGCGACAGCCGCATGACGCAGTCGGCGCTGCGCAGGGGAGGGGACATCGTCATCGGTCAGCCTCATCGAAATGAACCAAGCCACAACCGCGCCGCCGCGGAGCTCATTCCGACCCACATGCGCCGTAACCATATGCTTGGCGCGTTCGGGCGAGCCGGGCAAGCGCAGAGGGCCGGCCATGGCTCTTGTGACGCAGGCGGGCTTCGCCCGCGGGCCTGCGGCTTCGCCCATTGACAGCCGGCGCCAACGGAAATAACACGCGCGGGCTGGTGAGGGGCCGTAGCTCAGTTGGGAGAGCGCGTCGTTCGCAATGACGAGGTCAGGGGTTCGATTCCCCTCGGCTCCACCATCTCGCTCTTTAGTGTTGAGAAATCCGCTAACACCTTGAAAGGAAAGGTGGTTTTAGCGGTTCGATAACCCTCACTTCGGCTATACCTCAGAGGCTCTGCAAAGGCCAATTTGAGCACCGTTCTTTTGAGGGCAAAGCTGCCATTTTTGTAGATATTCCAAGGGTTTGACAAAAAGGCCAAGGCCGGTTCGATAAATTCGCTTAGGCGTGCCTCGCTGGGCACTGCCGACTCGGCGCGTTCAGCCAGCCTGATCTTTTCGCGCTCCAGCTCTTCGATGCGTTTCTCATACGCCCCGATCACGGACGGACTGGAGGCGTTCATGATCCGGTCGAGCAGATTGTCGATCTGCTTGCTCGTATCGCTGAGCTGCGCTTCTAGCGCCTTGCGC
>JBKECG010000094.1:0-1836 GCA_047974395.1 Pikeienuella sp.
AAAGGGGAGCTGCGCCGCCTTTCGATTGACCCGTCGCTGTTCAGGCCGGAGGATCGGGAGGTGGTCGAGGATCTGATCGTCGCCGCGGTGAAGGACGCGCAGGAGAAAGCAGCCGCCCGCGCCGCCGAGGACATGGGCCGGCTGACCGAGGGTCTTTCGTTGCCGCCGGGCATGAAGCTGCCTTTCTGAGCTTTCAGCGCCGTTCGCAGGATTTTTTTCATCCGGGCCATGGGATCTCATGGCCCGGTATTTCTTTGCTATTTAAAGAACAAAACATGAATATATAAGGAACATATGGGAAAAGTAACAATGGCCGTAGCCGAAATCTGTTGCATTTTATTTGGTTTTGCCGGTACGGCCCATATGAGTGCCCTGATTTCCTCTTGTTCTCCATGATTTCCCATGTTATCCATCCTGTCAGCAGCGAGTGTCGGCTCAACGATAAAAGAGCAGGTTCATACGGGCGCCGGCGGCGCGCTGCGGCGAGGCGAAGACGACCGCAAAAATGCGGCGGGCGCAGTTGGAAGGCGTCGAGGGACAGGCTGCGGGCCGCGCATCGCAATGGATGCGCGGCCCGTTCCGCGTCAGGCGGCGCGAAGGTGTGGGTGGCGATTGAACCAGAGGGGAGACCCCTTGCGTGCTGAAATTCTTCTCCTCCAGCGCGACCAACAAGGTCGACGGTAAGGGCCGGGTCTCGATCCCCGCGCCTTTCCGTAAGGTGCTGGCCGGCGAAGACAGCCCGATCCTCTTCCTGATGCCCGAGCTTCTGGGCGAGCCGACCATCATCGGCTTCGGTCAGAGCCATTTCGAGAATCTCGCCCGTTCTCTGACCGGGATGAACCCGTTCAGCCCCGAATTCCGCGCTCTCGCCGACGCCGTCGCCGGGCAGGCGCATCAGTTGCCGCTGGACGAGACCGGCCGCATCGTGCTGCCGAAGGATCTGCGCGAGATCGCCGATATCGGTGACGAGGCCTTCTTCGTCGGCAGCCTCAACACCTTCCAGATATGGAAGCCGGAAACCTACGCCGCCAACCGCGCCCGGATGATGGAGACGGCGCGCGCCAATATCGGCAAGCTGAACTGGGGCGCGACCATGCCCGGAAAGGCCGAGCCGTGAGCGCCGCCGCCGAGGCGCTGAAAGCGGCGCGCGCGCTGCATGATCCGGTGATGCTGGAGGAGGTGCTGGCCGCGCTTGAGCCGGCCATGGATGGCGTGATCCTGGACGGAACCTTCGGCGCCGGCGGCTATTCCTCGGCGCTGCTGGACGCGGGCGCGGCGAAGGTGATCGCGCTGGATCGCGACCCGGAGGCGGTGGCCCGCGGGCGGGTCTGGGCCCCGGCCTATGACGGGCGGCTGGAGATCGTCGAGGGATGTTTCGGCGATCTCGCCGATATCGCCGACGCGCCCCTCGCCGGGGTGGTGCTGGATATCGGCGTCTCCTCGATGCAGATCGACGAGGCGCGCCGGGGGTTCTCCTTCCAGAAGGACGGCCCTCTGGACATGCGGATGGGGGCCGAGGGGCCGAGCGCCGCCGATCTGGTCAATGGCGCCGAAGACTCCGAACTCGCCGATATCTTCTTCCAGTACGGCGCAGAGCGGGATTCGCGCCGCCTCGCCCGCGTCATCGCCCGGGCGCGGGCGGAGGCGCCGATCACCGGCACGCTGGCGCTCGCCGGGCTGATCGAGCGCAACGCGCCGCGCCCGAAACCGGGCCGCCCGCATGCCGCGACCCGGGTGTTTCAGGCGTTGCGCATCGCCGTGAACGACGAACTGGGCGAGTTGGCCCGCGCGCTCGGCGCGGCAGAGGCGCGGCTTCGCCCCGGCGGGGTGCTGGTC
>JBKECG010000111.1:0-26447 GCA_047974395.1 Pikeienuella sp.
GAGGTGAAGATCGCCGCGCCGAAGGTTCCGCTGGTCGCGAATGTGCTGGCGGCGGCGGTCTCCGACCCCGATGCGATCCGCGCGCTGCTGGTGGAGCAGGTGACGGGCTCCGTCCGCTGGCGCGAGAGCGTCGCGTACATGGCCGGAGAGGGCGTGACCGCGCTGGTCGAGATCGGCGCGGGCAAGGCGCTTTCCGGCATGGCGCGGCGGATCGACAAGACGCTCGAATGTCTCGCCGTCGGCGGGCCGGACGAGGCGAAGGCGGCTGCGGCCGCGATCAAGGGCTGAGAAGAAGGAGAGCCGGGATGTTCGACCTTACGGGCAAGAATGCGCTGATCACCGGCGCGTCAGGCGGGATCGGCGCCGAGATCGCGCGGGCGCTCCATGGCGCCGGGGCCGCCGTGGCGCTTTCGGGCACGCGCACCGGGCCGCTGGAGGAGCTGGCGGGCGCGTTGGGCGCGCGTGCGCATGTCGCGCCTTGCGACCTTTCCGACGGCGCGGCCGTCGATGCGCTGGTCGGGCGCGCGGCGGAGGCGATGGGATCGGTCGATATTCTGGTGAACAATGCCGGGCTGACGCGCGACAATCTCTTCATGCGGATGAGCGCGGAGGAATGGGATCAGGTCATCGCGGTGAATCTGACCGCGGGTTTCCGGCTGGCGAAATCGGCGCTTCGCGGCATGATGAAGGCCCGCTGGGGGCGGATCATCGGCGTCACCTCGGTCGTTGGCGTCACCGGCAATCCGGGACAGGGGAATTACGCCGCCTCCAAGGCCGGCATGATCGGCATGACCAAATCGCTGGCCGCGGAAGTGGCGAGTCGCGGGGTCACCGCCAATTGCATCGCGCCGGGCTTCATCCGCACGGCGATGACCGATGTGCTGAAAGATGATCAGAAGGCGAAGATCAACGGTGCGATTCCCGCAGGAAGGATGGGCGAGGCGACGGAGATCGCCGCCGCCGCGCTCTATCTCGCGAGCGACGAGGCCGCTTATGTCACCGGTCAGACCTTGCATGTGAATGGCGGGATGGCGATGATCTGACCGCTTGGGATGGGGGAGCAAGAGTCAGGCATTCCGCCATTTGCGTTATTTGACGCGTATGGTAATAGCCCCGCCAAGCGACGGTGGATGGACGCCGTCGCCCCTGCAAATCACGTTTCCGGCGCGCTCCGCCGAGAGACGATCCGAATTGAGGCGTGCGCCTCCAGTAGAGGGAACGAGCATGAGCGATATCGCGGATCGCGTGAAGAAGATCGTCGTCGAGCATCTGGGCGTCGAGGAGGACAAGGTTGTCGAGAAGGCGAGCTTCATCGACGATCTGGGCGCCGACAGTCTCGACACGGTCGAGCTGGTCATGGCGTTCGAGGAGGAGTTCGGCATCGAGATCCCGGACGACGCGGCGGAGACCATCCAGACCTTTGGCGACGCGGTGAAGTTCATTTCCGAGAACGCGGAATCCTGAACCGGCGCGAAATGGCGTAAAAGTTCGGCGCCCGGGCCTCCCGGGCGCTGTTTTTTTATCTGACGCGCCGCTATGTTGCCGCCGCAGAGCGACGAATGAGAGAGAAGCGTATGAGACGTGTTGTCGTGACGGGCCTCGGGATGGTGACGCCGCTCGGGTGCGGGGTCGAGGAGACCTGGAGCCGGCTGATCGCCGGGGAGTCGGGCGCGGGCCCGATCCGGCATTTCGACGCCTCGCATCTCGCCTGCCAGATCGCCTGCGAGATTCCGCTGGGCGAGGGGCCGGGCGAATTCAACCCGGATGAATGGGTCGAGAAGAAAGAGCAGCGCAAGATCGACCGCTTCATCATCTACGCGCTGACCGCGGCGGAGCAGGCCATTCGCGACGCTGGCTGGACCGATGCCGATGAGGCTGAGAAGCTGCGCACCGGCGTGATGATAGGTTCGGGAATCGGCGGGATCGAAACCATCGCCGAGACAGCCGTGACGCTGAAGGAACGCGGTCCGCGGCGGGTGTCGCCTTTCTTCATCCCTTCGGCGCTGATCAATCTCTGCTCGGGGCAGGTTTCGATCCGGCACGGGTTCAAGGGGCCGAACCATGCGGTGGTCACCGCCTGTTCGACCGGCGCGCACGCCATCGGCGACGCGGCGCGGCTGATCATGCTGGGCGACGCCGACGTGATGGTCGCGGGCGGGGCGGAGAGCCCGGTCTGCGAGATCGCGGTCGCCGGATTCGGCGCCTGCAAGGCGCTTTCCACCGCGTTCAACGAGGAGCCGACCCGGGCGTCGCGCCCCTATGACAAGGCGCGGGACGGGTTTGTCATGGGCGAGGGCGCGGGCGTCGTCGTGCTGGAGGAATATGAGCACGCGGCGGCGCGCGGCGCGAAGATCTATGGCGAGGTGATCGGCTACGGGCTTTCGGGCGACGCCTATCACATCACCTCTCCGGCGCCGGACGGGGATGGCGGGTTCCGCTCCATGTCGGCGGCGCTGGCGCGCGCGGGCGTGAAGGCGGCCGATATCGACTATGTGAACGCGCACGGGACCTCGACGCCGCTTGGCGACGAGATCGAGTTGCGGGCGGTCACCAAGCTGCTGGGCGCGGCGGCGGGCGGGGTCACCATGTCCTCGACCAAAAGCTCGATCGGGCATCTTCTGGGCGCGGCCGGCGCGGTGGAGGCGATCTTCTGCCTGCTGGCGATCCGCGACGGCGTCGCGCCGCCGACGCTGAACCTTGAGGATCCTTCGGTCGAGACGGAGATCGACCTTGCGCCGCTGAAGGCGGTGAAGCGGGATATCAAGGTCGCGCTTTCCAATTCCTTCGGATTCGGCGGGACCAACGCTTCGCTGATCTTCAGCAAGGTCTGAGCGGGAACGATGGCGAGACATTTCGCAGCCAATGCGCTGACGGTTCTCATCGTCATCTGTTTCCTCGTGGCGGGACTGGCGATCTGGGCGATCCGGTCTTTCTCCGCTCCGGGGCCGCTGACGGAAACGAAGCTGGTGATGCTGGAGCGCGGCGTGACGCTGAGCGCGGTGTCGGAGCAGTTCGAGGCGGAGGGGGTGATCTCCAGCGCCACGATCTTCCGGCTGGGCGCGCGCTATCGCGGCATCGAGGGCGGGGTTCGATACGGGGAGTACGAACTGCCGGCGGCCGCTTCGATGGATGAGGTTCTGGCGATCATCACCTCGGGCCAGTCGATCCAGCACAAGGTGACCATCGCCGAAGGGCTGACAAGCTGGGAGATCGTGGAGGCGCTGCGCGCGAATCCGATGCTCTCCGGCGAGATCGCGGAGGTCCCGCCCGAGGGTTCGCTGGCGCCCGACACCTATTTCATCACCCGCGGGTCGAGCCGGACGGAGCTGATCTCGCGCATGCTGGACGCGCAGGCGCTGATACTGGCGACGGCCTGGGCGACGCGGGATGAGGACACGCCGCTTTCCTCGCCCGAGGAGGCGCTGATTCTCGCGTCGATCATCGAGAAGGAGACCGGGCTGGCGGAGGAGCGCCCGCTGGTCGGGGGCGTGTTCGTCAACCGGCTGCGCCAGAGCATGCGGCTTCAGTCCGATCCGACGATCATCTATGGAATCACCAATGGCGAAGCGCCGCTTGAAAGGCCGATCCTGCGCTCCGACCTGAACAAGCCGACGCCCTACAACACCTATGTGATCGACCGGCTGCCGCCGACGCCGATCGCCAATCCCGGACGCGATTCGATTCTGGCTGCGGTGAATCCGGCCGAGACCGATGCGCTCTATTTCGTCGCCGACGGCACGGGCGGGCACGTTTTCGCAACCAATCTGCGCGATCATCAGCGCAATGTCGCGGAATGGCGGCGGATTGAGCGGGCTCAGCAGAATCAGTGATTCAACCTTGAAGATAATGATTGACTTTCCGATCGCTCTAATGTAGAAGAAGCGCAGACTGAGAGAACTCCGAGAGGTCGGCGCGATGAGCGCCGGCCTTTTTCGTTTCCCGGAACGGATCCCCGGAAAGCCCATATGACGAAAGCGAATCCCAACCGCGCCACTGTGGAGCGGCTGATCGCCAATGCGCGGCAGCTTTACCAGAATCTTGGCAATGAACTGGCGCATGCGCTCCGTATCCTGAACTCGGGCGCGGAAGATCTGGCGGCGAAGGGCAGGGCGGAGACGATCCGCGCGCACCGGAAGGCGTTGCAGACGATCCTGGATCTTGAGGCGCAGTTCGAACGGGAACAAGGAAAGCTGACGACCGGAAATGAAATCGACCTCGAAGCCGCCCGCAGTGAAATCTATCGGCGACTCGATCGCCTCGCGGCCGCGGGAGGAGATTGAGGCGCTGGTCGAGGGGCTGTCCACGAACGCGCAGGCGGCGATGCCCTTTCTTTTCGATGTCTGGGGGATGAAGCGCCACCAGTTGCCGCCGGAGGGAGAATGGACCACCTGGCTGATCCTTGGCGGGCGCGGCGCAGGCAAGACCCGGGCGGGGGCGGAGTGGATCCGCTCCCGGCTGGAGGGCGCGACGCCGCTGGCGCCGGGGCCCTGCCGGCGGGCCGCGCTGGTCGGGGCCACGCTGGATGAGGCGCGCGATGTGATGGTGCGGGGGGAGAGCGGGATTCTCGCCTGCTCGCCCCCGGATCGTCGGCCCGAATGGAGCGAGTCGCGCAGGACCCTGACCTGGCCGAACGGAGCGGAGGCGACATGCTTTTCCGCCGCCAGCCCGGAGAAGCTGCGCGGCCCGCAATTCGACTGCGCCTGGGTGGATGAGTTGGGGAAATGGCCCAGACCCGACCGGGCCTGGGACATGCTGCAATTCGCGCTGCGCCTCGGCGCGCATCCGCAGCAGGTGGTGACGACGACGCCTCGCGCCAACCCGGTGCTGGAGGCGCTGATGGAGGATGAGGGGACGGCGATCGTCTCCGCGCCGACGCGGGAAAACCGGGCCAATCTGGCGGGGAGCTTCCTCGCCAAGGTCACGCGCGAATATGGCGGCACCGCGCGGGGGCGGGAGGAGCTGGACGGCGAGATGGTGCTGGACCGGCCGGGCGCGCTTTGGTCCCGGGCGCTGATCGAGGCGGCGCGGGTGAAAGAGGCGCCGGAGTTGAGCCGGATCGTCGTCGCCGTCGATCCGCCGGCGAGCACGGGTGAGAACGCCGATGAGTGCGGCGTCATCGTCGCCGGGCTGGCCGGTGAGACCGCCTATGTGCTGGCGGACCGGTCGAGCCAGGGCGACACGCCGCATCAATGGGCGGCGCGCGCCGTCGCCGCCTGTGAGGAGTTCGAGGCCGACAGGGTCGTCTTCGAGATCAACCAGGGCGGCGCCATGGTCGAGGCCGTGGTCAGGAGCGTCGCGCCCCGGATCAGCTTCACCGGCGTGCGCGCCAGCCGGGGCAAGGCGGCGCGGGCGGAGCCGATTTCGGCGCTTTACGAGCAGGGCCGGGTGAAACATGTCGGCGGTTTTCCGGCGCTGGAGGATCAGATGCGCGCTTTCGGGACGCTCGGGGCCGGACGGAGCCCTGATCGGGTCGATGCGCTTGTCTGGGCGATCTGGAGCCTGATCCCGCCGGCGAAATCGGGCGAACCCCGCGCGCGCCGCATCTAGGGCGTTTTGCGTTGATGTCGAGCGATTCAACGTAAACGCAAAACGCATTGGTGACGCCAAACGGAGACTTGTCATGCTGTTGAATCTCTTGCGTTCCGGGGCGGCCGCCCCGGGCGAGCGGAAGGCGTCCGCCGTTGGCGGGATGGTTGCGATACACGGGAGCGGCCGCGCAGCCTGGGGGCCGCGGGACGAGGTTTCGATGACCCGCGCCGGTTATCAGCGCAACGCCGTCGCGTTCCGTTCGGTGCGGATGGTCGCGGAGGCGGCGGCGGCCGTGCCGATGCGGTTGAGCGTGAAGGGACGGGCGCTGAGCGAGCATCCCGTGCTGTCGCTGCTGGCGAACCCCAACGCAGGGCAGGACGGCGCCGGGCTTCTGGAGGCAATTTTCGGCCATCTCATGTTGTTCGGCGACGCTTATGTCGAGGCGGCGGCGATGGATGACCGCGGCGCGCCGGCGGAGCTGCATACGCTTCGCCCCGACCGGATGCGGGTCGCGCCGGGGCCGGATGGCTGGCCGGAGGCCTATGATTACCGGGTGGCCGGGCGCACGCATCGTTTCGACATGACCAGCGAGGCGCAGCCGATCCTGCATCTGCGCGGGTTCCACCCGCTGGACGATCATTACGGGATGGCGCCGCTGGAGGCGGCGGCGGCGGCGATCGAGATCCATAACGCGGCCGGGAAATGGTCCAAGGGCCTGCTGGACAACGCCGCGCGGCCCTCGGGCGCGCTGGTCTATTCCGGGCCGGATGGGGCGACGCTTTCGGATGAGCAGTTCCGGCGCATCGTCGGCGAGCTGGAGGATGGGCATCAGGGGGCGAGGAACGCCGGGCGGCCGATGCTGCTGGAAGGCGGGCTGGACTGGAAGCCGATGGGATTTTCGCCCTCTGACATGGAGTTCCTGAAGACCAAGGAGGCGGCGGCGCGGGAGATCGCGCTGGCCTTCGGCGTGCCGCCGCAATTGCTGGGGCTGCCGGGGGACAACACCTATTCCAATTATCAGGAGGCGAACCGGGCCTTTTACCGGCAGACGGTGCTGCCGCTGGCGCGCAGGGTCGGCGCGGCGCTGGCCGGCTGGCTCGGCTGGCGCTGGGGCGAGACGCTGCGGCTGGAGCCGGACCCGGACGCGATCCCGGCCTTGCAGGCGGAGCGCGAATCGCAATGGCGTCGCGTCGCCTCGGCCGAATTCCTGGATGATGACGAGAAGCGGGAGCTGCTGGGGCTGCCGCCTCGCGCCCCGAGAGGTGAATGAATACGCCGCCGCAACGCAAGCCCGGCTCCCGCTATCTCTATGAACCTTTCGACAGCGCCCATGCGCGGATCGAGACGCATGAGCGCGTGTTCGAGGAACGCTGGGCCGCGCTGAACCGGATTCTGGAGCAGATCGAGGGCGGGCTGGAGCGGCTGGAGCGCCGGCTCTGGCTGGCGGTCTATGGCGTCGCCATCGCGCTGGCGGGGCAGTTGCTCGCCTTGATGCTCGGCGCTCACCCTTTGCCGTAGGAGGCTGACTTTGGAAATGAATTTCGATCCGGGTATCGGGCTTGAGACCAAGTTCATCGCGCTCGACCGGGAGGCGGCCTCGGGCGCCGAGATCGGGGGCTACGCCTCTCTCTTCGGCGTCGCCGACCAGAATGGCGATGTGGTCGAGCCGGGGGCGTTCAAAGCCTCGCTGGAGCGGCTGGCGCGCGAGGGGCGGTCGGTCAAGCTGCTCTGGCAGCATGATCCCGCAACGCCGATCGGGGTCTGGGAGCGGGTGGCGGAGGATCGCGTCGGGCTTTCCGTCCAGGGCCGTCTGCTGACCGGAATCGCCCGCGGGGCCGAGGCCGCCATCCTGCTGGCGGCGGGCGCGGTCGACGGGCTCTCCATCGGTTATCGCACCGTCAGGGCGGAGCGCGCCGGCGCGGGCCGGCGGTTGATCGAACTCGACCTCTGGGAAGTCTCGCTGGTCACCTTTCCGATGCTGCCCTCGGCGCGGGCCTTGGCCCAGGTCTCCGACCCGGAGGCGGAGATCGCGCGCGAGCTGGCCGAGGCGCTGAGGGGCGCCCGCGCCGCCCTGTCCTGAACCCTGTTCCTTTCCTGTCGTCAAATCAAAGGACCTGTCCATGACGCATGAGACCCAAGCCGGATCCGGCGCCGAGGTGAAATCCTCTCTCGCCGGGTTTCTGAGTGATTTCAAAACCTTCCAGATGGAGATCAAGAAGCGGATGACGGAACAGGAAGATCGTATCGGCGCGCTGAGCCGCAAGTCCGCGCATCGCCCCGCGCTTGGCGCCGCCGCCGAACCGGCGGCCCCGCATCTGAAGGCGATGAACGCCTATCTGCGCGCCGGCGACGACAGCGCGTTGCGGGCGCTGCCGCTGGAAGGCAAGGGGATGACGACCGGCGTTCTCGCGGATGGCGGTTATCTGGTCGATCCGGTGACCTCGGAACGGATCATGGGGGTTTTGCGGGCGTCCTCCTCGATCCGCTCCATCGCGACGGTGGCGGCTGTGGAGGCCGGCGTTTACGACGTGCTGGTCGATCACGCCGATATCGGCGCCGGCTGGGCGAGCGAGACCGGAACCCTGGCGGAGACGGATACGCCGCAGATCGACCGCATCTCCATCCCGCTGCATGAGCTTTCGGCCTCGCCGAAGGCGTCGCAGCGGCTGCTGGATGATTCCGCCTTCGACATCGAGGGCTGGCTGGCCGAGCGGATCGCCGACCGCTTCACCCGCGCGGAGAACGCGGCCTTTGTGAGCGGCGACGGCGTCGACAAGCCGACCGGCTTTCTGACCTACAGCGCGCTGCCGAACGAGGACTGGGCCTGGGGCTCGATCGGTTATGTGCCTTCGGGCGCGGCGGGGGATTTCGCGGCTGCGGGGCCGGCGGACGCCATCGTCGATCTGATCTATTCCCTGGGCGCCGAATACCGGGTCAATGCGAGCTTCGTGATGAACTCCAAGACCGCCGGCGCGGTGCGCAAGATGAAGGATGCGGATGGCCGTTTCCTCTGGGCGGAAAGCATGGCCGCCGGGCAGCCGGCGCGATTGATGGGGTATCCGGTGGTGATCGCCGAGGACATGCCGGATATCGCCGCCGACGCCGCGGCCATCGCCTTTGGCGATTTCGGCGCCGGCTACACCATCGCCGAGCGTCCGGATCTGCGGGTGATGCGCGACCCCTATTCGGCCAAACCGCATGTGCTGTTCTACGCCTCGAAGCGCGTTGGCGGGGATGTGACCGATTTCGCGGCGATCAAGCTGCTGAAATTCGCCACCACCTGATCGCCAGGGAAAGCGTCGCCGGCCCCGATGGCCGGCGGCGCCAGCCCCCGCGCCGCGGACGCTGCTCTCTCGCTTGTCCCTCATCTGCGGCGCGGGGGTGTTTTTCGATCATCGCAGGGAGGTTCAGACATGCTGACGGAAATCGCGCCGCCGGAAATCACCGCTTCGATGCAGGAGGAGCTTGCCCGCCATCTGCGGCTTTCCTCCGGTTTCGCCGGGGGAAGGGCGGAGGAGGCGGAGGCCGCGTTTCGCGCGGCGGTCGCGCATCTGGAGCGCGCGCTGGGGCTGGCGCTGATCCCGCGCGATTTCCGTTGGCGCGGGCGGTTGGGCGCGAACCGGACGGCGCAGCCGCCGATCGGGCCGGTCAGCGCGCTGCGTTCGGTTTCCCGCGTGCTGCGAGACGGGGCGCTGGAGGCGGTGGATCCGGTGTTTTTCCGGCTGGACCGGGTGGAGACGCGCACGCGGATCCGCGCTTCCGCCAATATCACGGATGTACTGGAATTCACCTTCGCCGCCGGTTTCGGCGCGGACTGGAGCGCGACGCCCGATGATCTTCGCCGCGCCGCATGGATGCTGGCGGCGGAGCATTTCGACCGGCGGCATGCGTCTTCGACGCGGCGCGATTACGCCTCGGCGCATGGGGTTGAGGCGCTGATCCGGCCCTGGCGGGCGTTGCGGCTTGGCGGGAGGGCGCGGGTGTGAGCGGCGACATGAACCGGCGGCTGGCGCTGGAGGCGCGGACAGCCGCGCCGGACGGCGCCGGCGGGATCGAGGAGGCCTGGGTCGAACTGGGCGTTCACTGGGCGGCGCTGACGCCGGTTTCGGGGCGCGAGACGTTCAACGCCGGTCGCCCGGTTTCGCGGGTCACGCACAAGGCCTGGCTGCGCTACGTCGCCTTTGGCGCGCCGGAGCGGCCGCTTGCCGATCAGCGGTTCCGCGAGGGTGAGCGGATCTTCGCCATTCGCGGCGTCGGGGAGGCGGATGACCGGCGCGAGCGGCTGATCTGCTGGTTGGAGGAAGGGGCGCTGACATGAGCATGGCCGTTTCCGCCCCCTTGCAGCGGGCGCTTTTCGAGCAACTTTCGGCCGCGCCTGAATTGGCTGAAATTTTCGGCCGCATCCATGACGACGCGCCGCACCGAAGCCGGGAGCAGGGGGCGACGCCCTATGTGACGCTGGGCGATGAGGTGGTTCAGCCCTGGGACACTTCGACAGATCGGGGCGCCGCGCATGAGGCGGTGATCCGCGTGCATGCGCCGCAGCGCGGATTCCTGCGGGTCAAGGAGCTTGCGGCGAAGATCGTCGAGCTGATCGAGGCCAACCCGCCGACGCCTTCGCGCGGCGTCGTCGTCACCCATCAGTTTATCGGCGCCCGCACGCGGCGCGAGGAGAACGGGGCGTCGCGGCGCGTCGATCTCACCTTCCGTTTCGTCGTCGAAGACGACGGCTGAGCAACATACCGGAGCGAGAGGAGCCATCATGGCCGCGCAAAAGGGCAAGGATTTGCTGATCAAGATCGACCCGACGGGCGGCGGCGCGTTCGCGACCGTCGCCGGGTTGCGTGCGACCCGGATCGCGCTGAACGCCGAGACGGTCGACGCCACCACCGCCGACAGCGCCGGGCGCTGGCGCGAATTGCTGGGCGGGGCGGGGGTGCGTTCGGCCTCGATCTCCGGTTCCGGCGTTTTCAAGGATGCGGATTCGGACCGGCAGATGCGTGAGGCGTTCTTCGCCGGCGCGATGCTGGATGCGCAGATCGTGGTGCCGGATTTCGGCCTCATCGAGGGGCCGTTCCAGATCACCGCGCTGGAATACGCCGGCGATCACGATGGCGAGGCGACGTTCGAGGCGACGCTGGCCTCGGCCGGCGCGCTCGGCTTCACGGCGCTCTGATGGTGAATCCGCAACGGGGCGAGGTCGCCCTCGGCGTCGGGGGAGAGGCGCGGGCGATGCGCCTCACGCTTGGCGCATTGGCGGCGCTGGAGGCGCGGCTGGAGGTGGACGGGCTGGCGGCGCTGGCGGAGCGGTTCGAGGCGGGGCGGTTCCGCGCGGCCGATATCGTCGCATTGCTGGCCGCCGGGCTGAGAGGCGCGGGGGCCGATATCGGCGAGAAAGAGGTTGCGGCGTTGGATTTCGACGGCGGCGCGATCGGCGCGGCGGAGGCGGCCGCGCGCCTTTTGGCCGCGAGTTTCAGGGGGGCGCCATGAGCAAGGCCGACGAAGGTTTCGACTGGGACATGCTGATGCGTTTCGGATTGGGCGCGCTGGGGCTTGGCCCGCGTGAATTCTGGGCGATGACGCCGCGTGAGTTCGATGCGGCGGTCAAGGGCAGGCTTGGTCTGTTCAAGGAGGATCAGCCGATGGATCGGAACGCGCTTGCGGCGCTTTCCGCCCGCTTCCCCGACCGGGCGGCGGCGTGATGGAGGGCGATGAGGTTGAACGCCAGAGCGCGGCGCTGGCGGATCTGGAACGCGCCTATCAAAGCCTAGGCGCCACGGCGCGCGGGGTCGCGGGCGATCTTTCCTTCGATATGAGAGCTTCGACCGGCGAGATCCGGGCGATGGAGCGGGAGACGAGCGGGCTGTCGCGGTCTTTCGGCTCGGGCCTCCGGCGCGCTTTCGACAGCGCGATCTTCAGCGGCGGCAAGCTGAGCGACGTGATGCGCGATCTGGCGCTTTCCATGTCGCGTTCGGTTCTCAACAGCGCGCTGGCGCCGGTGCAGAACTCTCTCGGCGGCGCGCTGGCGGGGATGTTCGAGGGGTTCGCGAAGGGCGGCGCGTTCAGCGCGGGACGGGTCAGGGCCTTCGCCAAGGGCGGGGTCGTCTCCGGCCCGACCACCTTTCCGATGCGCGGCGGGGCCGGGCTGATGGGCGAGGCGGGGCCGGAGGCGATCATGCCGCTGACGCGCGGCGTGGACGGGAGCCTGGGCGTCAGGGCCGAGGGCGGCGCGGGCGCGCGCAATGTCACGATCAACATCTCCACCCCGGACGCCGCCAGTTTCCGCCGCAGCCAGTCGCAGGTCGCCGCCGGCATCGCCCGCGCGGTGGGCCGCGGCGAACGCAACATGTGAGGGCGCCATGAGTTTTCACGATGTGCTCTTCCCCGCCGCGCTTTCCTTCGGATCGAGCGGCGGGCCGGAGCGACGCACCGAGATCATCGCGCTGGCCAATGGTTTCGAGGAGCGCAACGCGACCTGGGCCCATGCCCGCAGGCGCTATGACGCCGGGCTGGGGCTTCGGCGGCTGGACGATATCCACGAGGTGGTCAGCTTTTTCGAAGCCCGGCGGGGGATGCTGCACTCGTTCCGCTGGAAGGACTGGGCGGATTGCAAGTCCTGCGCGCCTTCGGAGACGCCGACGGCTTTCGACCAGCCGCTCGGGATCGGCGATGGGGAGCGGAGGCGGTTCACGCTGGCGCGGGTCTACGCCTCGGGCGGCGTCGAATATTCCCGCCCGGTGACGAAGCCGCGCGCCGGGAGCGTGCGGGTCGGTGTGGATGGGGCGGTTATGAGCGGCGGTTTCTCCGTCGATTTCGGCGCGGGTCTGGTGAGTTTCGCCGATCCGCCGGCGGCCGGCGCCGTGCTGACGGCGGGATTCGAGTTTCATGTGCCGGCGCGTTTCGACACCGACCGGCTGGAGATCAACCTCGCCGCTTTCGAAGCGGGGGAGATCCCGTCCATTCCCATCATCGAAGTGAGGGTCTGATGCGCGAGATACCGGCCGCGATGCGTGCGAAACTGGATGAGGGCGCCGGCACGTTCTGCGCCTGCTGGCGGATCGACCCGAAAGGGGGCGCGCCGCTGGGTTTCACCGATCATGACGAGGATATCGAGTTCGACGATCTGTGTTACGAGGCGTTGAGCGGTTTCGCCGCGAGCGCGATCGAGCGGTCGCTCGGCCTCGCCATAGACAATGCGAGCGCGAGTGGAGCCCTGCGCTCCGATCGTATCGACGAGGCGGATATCCGCCGCGGGCGTTATGACGGCGCGGAAATCCGCATCTGGATGGTGGACTGGAGCGATCCCCGCTCGCGCCTGCTGACCTTTCGGGGGGAGCTGGGCGAAATCACGCGCGGCGCGCTGGCCTTTGAAGTGGAGCTTCGCGGGCTTTCCGAGCGGCTCAACCGGCCGGTCGGGCGGCGCTATCTGCATGTCTGCGATGCGCGTCTTGGCGATGGGCGTTGCGGTTTTGACGCGAGCGGCCCGGCGTTCAGGGGCGAGGGGGTCGTGGGCGCGGTCACGGATCGCAACCGGTTCGAGGCCTCCGGTCTGAGCGGCTATGCGACGGACTGGTTCGCTGAGGGCGAGTTGACCTGGACCAGCGGGGCCAATGCCGGCGCCTTGGTTCGGGTCAGGACCCACGTGAAAGCCGGGATGACGGTTTCGCTGGAGGTGGCGAGCGATCCGGTTGACGCGCCCGCGACGGGGGATTCGTTTTCAATTGTGGTCGGTTGCGACAAGCGTTTCGCGACTTGCCGACGGAAATTTCAGAATGTCGGGAACTTTCGGGGATTTCCGCATATTCCAGGCGAAAACTGGCTCACCGCCTATCCGACCGAGGGCGGCGTGCATGATGGCGGCTCGCGCAATGGCTGAGCCGGGGCGCGTGGTTGCGATCGCGCGGGAATGGCTCGGGACGCCTTATCGGCATCAGGCGAGCCTGAAAGGGGTGGGGGCGGATTGCCTCGGCCTCGTCCGCGGGATCTGGCGGGAGCTTTTCGGCGCGGAGCCTGCGTCGCCGCCTCCCTATGGGCGGGACTGGTGCGAGGTATCGCGCGATGAGGCGCTCTGGCGCGCGGCGGCGCGCTGGTTGGCGTCGGCGAGCGGCGAGGCGGCGGGGGACGTGCTGCTGTTCCGCATGGCGCCGGAGGCGCCGGCGAAGCATCTGGCGATCCTGGCGGAATCCACGCCGGGCGCGGCGACGATCATCCACGCCTATTCCGGGCGTTCGGTGGTGGAAACTTCATTCAACGGAAGCTGGCGACGCCGCGTCGTCGCCGCGTTCCGGTTTTCGGAAGGAGCCTGACCCATGGCGACGATGGTCCTTTCGGCCGCAGGCTCCTCCATCGGTGGGGCGATGGGCGGCTCCTTCATGGGGATTGCGGCCTCGACGCTGGGGCGCGCGGCGGGCGGCGTCGCGGGGGCGATGATCGACCAGAAGCTGCTTGGCCAGGGCTCCCGCTCCGTCCCGACCGGGCGGCTGGAGCGCATCAGGTTTCAGAATGCGGGCGAGGGAGAGCCGATCCCGCGGCTTTTCGGGCTGATGCGGGTTGGCGGTCAGGTGATCTGGGCGAGCCGTTTCGCCGAACATGTCGATGAAAGCCGCGAGGGCGGCAAGGGCGGCGGGCCGACGCGGCGGAACTATCGCTATTCGGTTTCTTTCGCCGTCGCGCTTTGTGAGGGGCGAATCCAGCGGATCGGGCGGGTCTGGGCGGATGGGACCGAGATTTCGCTTTCCGACTATCGCCACCGGCTGCATCGCGGCGGTGAAAACCAGCGGCCGGATGCTCTGATCGAGGCCATCGAAGGCGCCGCGCCGGCCTATCGCGGGATCGCCTATATCGTTTTCGAGGATATGCCGCTCGCGCCTTTCGGCAATCGCGTCCCGCAACTCAATATCGAGGTCTGGCGGGAGCCGGAAGCCGCCTCGGGCGATGAGGGGCCGGCGCTTTCGGAACTGGTGCGCGCTGTGGCGATGTCGCCCGGTTCGGGCGAGTTCTGCCTGGAGACGGAAAAGATC
Organism: Pikeienuella sp.; assembly: GCA_047974395.1. GTDB lineage: Bacteria > Pseudomonadota > Alphaproteobacteria > Rhodobacterales > Rhodobacteraceae > Pikeienuella. The sequence goes on from JBKECG010000111.1 coordinate 14,550, forward strand.
CAGCGCATCACCGGCCCCGGCCGGACAAGTTATGAAAACGTCAACACGCTGACCGAGCGGCCGGACATGATGCTGGGGCTGGACCAGCTTCAGGATGAGGCGCCGAATTGCAAGGCGGTGTCGCTGGTCGTTTCCTGGTTCGGCGACGATCTGCGCTGCGGCGCCTGCGATATCCGACCCTGCGTCGAGACCCGCGACAAGAAGACTTCGCCCTCGCGCTGGATCGTCAACGGAATCGGGCGCGGCGGGGCGCGGGTTGTGTCGAGCGACGCCGAGGGGCGGCCGATCTATGGCGGGACGCCTTCGGACGGCTCGGTGGTCCGGGCGATCCGCGAGATGAAGGCGCGCGGGCTGAAGGTGATGTTCTATCCCTTCATCCTGATGGATGTGCCGGCGGGGAACCGCAAGCCGGATCCCTGGACCGGGGCCGAGGGGCAGCTCTCCTTTCCCTGGCGGGGGCGGATCACGCTCAACCGGGCGCCGGGGGTTGCGGGCTCCCCTGACAAGACGCCTCTGGCCGCCGAGCAGGTCGGTCGCTTCTTTGGCGATGCGGCGCGCGCACATTTCGCGCCTTCGGGGGAGAGCGTTTCCTATTCCGGTCCGGCGGAGTGGTCGTTTCGTCGCTTCATCCTGCATTACGCGCATCTTTGCGCGCTGGCCGGCGGGGTGGAGAGTTTCTGCATCGGGTCCGAACTGCGCGGGCTGACCCGGATCCGCAGCGGCGCGTCGACCTATCCCGCGGTGGCGCGGCTTCGGGCGCTGGCGGCGGATGTGCGGGCGGTGCTGGGGCCCGATGTGAAGATAGGATACGCCGCCGACTGGTCGGAATATTTCGGCCATCAGCCGGGCGATGGCAGCGGCGACGTGTTCTTCCATCTCGATCCGCTCTGGGCGGATGACGATATCGACTTCATCGGGATCGACAATTATCAGCCGCTTTCGGACTGGCGCTATCGCGACGGTCATGCGGATGAGGCGGCGAAATCAGTCTATTCGCTTCCCTATCTCGACGGGAATGTCGAGGGTGGCGAGGGTTATGACTGGTATTACGCCGATGCGGCGGCGCGCAACGCGCAGGAGCGCACGGCGATCATCGACACGGCGCATGGCGAGCACTGGATCTTCCGGCCGAAGGATATCCGCAACTGGTGGTCCAACCCGCATCATAATCGCCCCGGCGGCGCGCGATCAGGCGCGCCGACCGCCTGGACGCCGCGTTCCAAGCCGATCTGGTTCACCGAGATAGGCTGCCCCGCGGTCGATCTGGGCGCGAACCAGCCCAATGTCTTCGTCGACCCGAAATCATCCGAGAACGCCCTGCCGTATTTTTCGCGCGGGGTGAGGGATGATTTCATGCAGCGCCGTTATCTTCAGGCGGCGCTGTCGCATTGGGGGAAGCCGGCGAACAATCCGGTCTCGCCGGTCTATGGTGGCGGGATGATCCGGCTCGACCGGGTTTTCATCTGGACCTGGGACGCCCGGCCATGGCCTGATTTTCCGAACCGGTTGTCGGTCTGGTCGGACGGGCCGAACCACCGGCTCGGGCACTGGATCACCGGGCGGCTGGGTTCGGCTTCGCTCGCCGATGTGGTTGCGGAAATCTGCGCCCGGGCGGGGTTGCGCGATTTCGATGTTTCCGAGCTTTACGGCGTCGTCAACGGGTTCAAGATCGACGACGCGGAGACTCCTCGCGCCGCGCTGCAATCGCTGATGACCGCTTTCGCCTTCGATGCGGCGGCGAGCGGCGAGACGTTGCGCTTTCGCCACCGGGACAGGCCGCTGGATGCGCGGCTGTCGCCGGCCGACGCGGTGCTGGGCGAGGCGGGCGGGGCGGAGATGTCTTTCAGCCGCGCGCCCGAAGGCGATGTCGCTGGCTCGGTCAGTTTCGGTTTCATTGACAGCGAGCGCGACTATGAGCTGGGCGCACTGGAGGCGCGGATGGCCGGTTCGCGCTCGACCCGGACCGCGTCTTCCAGCGCGCCGATCCTGCTGGATTCGGGGGCGGCCGGAAGCCTCGCCGACCGGCAACTCGCCGAGGCGGAGGCGGCGCGCGAGACGGCGGCCTTCACCGCGGCGCGTCGGCGGCTTGAGCTGGAGCCGGGCGATATCGTGGCCATCGACGAGGCCCCAGGCGATGCGCGCTACCGGATCGACGCGATCGAAGACCTGGGCGCGCGGGGACTGGCGCTGACGCGGATCGCTTCGCGCGCCTATGCTGCGGTGGAACGGCCCGCGACGCCGAGGAAACCGTCGCCGGTTTTCCCCGCGCTTCCGGTTGTCGCGCGGTTCCTGGACCTGCCGCTGATCCGGGGTGGCGAGATGGGGCCGGGGATCGCCGCCTTTTCAAGGCCATGGGCGGGATCGGCGTCGCTTTTCGTCGGCGACGAGGGCGATGATTTCGCGCTGGCCGCGCGCATCGCCCGACCTGCGGTGATGGGCGCGCTGGCGGAGACTTTGCCCGGCGCCGCGCCCGCACTCTGGTCGCGCGGGGCGGGGGCGATGGTGCGGCTTTTCGGCGGCGGCCTGAGTGCGAAGCCGGAACGCGCCGTGCTGAACGGCGCGAACCTTGCGGCGGTGAAAAGCCCCTCCGGCGAATGGGAGGTGATGCAGTTCCGTGAGGCGGAGCTGATTGGCGACGGGCTTTGGCGTCTCTCCGGGCTTTTGCGCGGGCAGGCGGGCACAGAGCCGTTCATCGGCGACCCGACGCCGGAGGGCGCGCCCTTCGTGCTGCTCGATGGCGCGGTCGCGGAGATCGACGTTCCGGCCGCGATGCGCGGGATCGCGCGTGACTGGCGCATCGGGCCGGGCCGCAAGCCCTATACGCATGACAGCTATACAGGTTTTGTCGCCACCGATCGCGGCGTGCGGTTCCGGCCCTATGCGCCGGCGCATCTGCGGGCGGTTCGCGACCGGAGTGGCGGCGACGTCGCGATCAACTGGATCAGGCGCGCGCGGATCGACGGCGATGGCTGGGACGGGGTCGATCCGCCGCTTGGCGAGGCGCGCGAGGTCTATCGGCTGCGGATCGGTGGCGCGCGGGTGGTGGATCTCGCCGTGCGGGACTGGGTCTGGACGGCTTCCATGCAGGTGGCGGACGGGCTCTCGGGCGCGGTTGAGATCGCCGTCGCGCAAATCTCGGACCGGTTCGGGCCGGGGCCGGAAACAAGGGTGGTTATTGATGTCTGACACTCCGAATCTATCGCTGCCGCTGCTGGCGGCGGGGCAGGCGCAGAAGCATGTAACGATGAACGAGGCGCTGGCGCGGCTGGATGCGCTGGCGGCGCCCTCCGTCCTCAGCGCCGATCTGGGCGCGCCGCCGCCGGAGGCGTCGCCGGGCGATAGTTATCTCATCGCCGCGCCCGCCAGCGGCGCCTGGACCGGGCGCGAGGGGGCGCTGGCGTTTTTCGTGAATGATGGCTGGGACTTCGCCGAGCCGCGGCCGGGCTGGCGCGTCTGGGTCGCCGACCGGGCCGAAGACGCGATCATCAGCGGCGCGGGCTGGGTTCGCGATCCGGTCGGCCCTGTGGGGGGCGGGGCTTCGATGCGCGGGGGATTGTTGATCGGCGATGAGGTCATCGCGCCCGGTTCCGGTTTCGACACGGCGCTGATGATCCCGGACCGGGCGGTGGTGATCGGCGTCACCGGCCGGGTGCTGAGGCCGATCGAGGGTGCTTCGCTGACCGGCTGGCGGCTGGGCGTCGCCGGATCGACCAATCGCTACGGCGCCTCCATCGGGCTGATGAAGGACTCGACGGTGAACGGCGTCACCGGCGCGCCGGTCGCCTATTACGGCGCGACGCCGCTGCGGATCGAACCGGAAGGCGGCGCTTTCGCCTCGGGCGCGATCCGGCTGGCCATCCACTATCTGGCGCTGACCCCGCCGGATGCCGACTGAACCCGCCATCCACAAGGAAAAGGAGACTCCAATGGGCGCATGCGGAACCTTCATTGATTGTTTCAACGCCATCACGCCGAGGCTTTTCGACGCGGTGTTCGTCATCGTCGCGGCTGCGTCGAGCATCGCCGCGCTGACGCCGACGCCGCGCGACGATAACTGGCTTGGCAAGGTCTATCGTCTGATCGACCTGCTGGCGCTGAATGTCGGCTATGCGAAGGACCGGCCGAAAAGCGCCGGCGGACGTTTCGTCGCCGAATAGCGATCAGGAACCGGGCGCCCCGCCGCTGGCGGGGCGCCTTACGCCCGGAGGCACCATTTCAGGATCGCTTTCTGCGCATGCAGGCGGTTCTCCGCTTCGTCGAAGATCGCCGATTGGGGGCCGTCGAGCACTTCCGCCGTCGCCTCCTCGCCGCGATGGGCGGGAAGGCAGTGGAGAAAGATCGCGCCCGGGGCGGCGTTCGCCATCAGCTTCGCGGTGACCTGATAGGGGGCGAGCTGATTGTGGCGGCTCTCGCGGGTGGCGGGCTCGTCGCCCATGGAGAACCAGGTGTCGGCGATCACGGCGTCTGCGCCCGCGACCGCCTTTTCGGCGTCACGCTCGACATGGACCTTCGCGCCCGCCTCCGCTGCGAAATCCAGGGCGCGGGGGGAAGGGGAGAGCGGTTCCGGGCAAGCCAGCACAAGCTCGAAATCCAGCCGCGCCGCCGCTTCGATGAAGCTGGTCGCGACATTGTTGCCGTCGCCGGCCCAGGTCAGGCGCTTGCCCTTGATCGAGCCGCGAAGCTCCTCGAAAGTCAGGATATCGGCCAGGATCTGGCAGGGATGGCTGTCATCGGTGAGCCCGTTGACGACCGGAACCGAGGCGTTCTGCGCCATCTCCACCAGATTGGCGTGATCGGTGGTGCGGATCATGATCGCATCGACATAGCGCGACAGCACGCGGGCGGTGTCGGCGACGCTTTCGCCGCGATTGAGCTGCATGTCCTGCCCCGAAAGCACCAGCGCCGAGCCGCCGAGCTGGCGCATGGCGATATCGAAGCTGACGCGCGTGCGGGTGGAGGGTTTCTCGAAGATCATCGCCAGCGCATGGCCGGGCAGGGCGGGCGTGGGGTCGGGCGCGCCCCTGGGCAGGCCCTTGCGGGCCGCCTTCATCGCCTTGGCGTCCTCGATGATCGTCCGCAGCGCCGCCGCCGAAAGATCCCGGATGTCGAGGAAATGGCGGAGGGCCGCGCCCCCGCTCATGACGCCTCCAGCGCCGATGCGGCCTGATCCAGCCGGGTGAGCGCCTCGCCTATCTCTTCCTCGGTGATGTTGAGCGGCGGCAGGACGCGGACGACGTTATCCGCCGCCGGCACGGTCAGGATGCCGGCCTCGTAACCCGCCTTCACCATGTCCATATTCGGGGCGACGCATTTGATCCCGAGCATCAGCCCCTCGCCGCGCACCGAGGCGAAAACCTTCGGGTGGCTGTCGATCAGCGCGCCGAGCTTCTGCCGGAAGAGCCCGGCCTTGCGGTTCACGCTGTCGAGAAAGCCGGGCGCGGTGATCTCCTCCAGCACCGCCATGGCGACGGCGCAGCCCAGGGGGTTGCCGCCATAGGTGGAGCCATGCGTGCCCGCGATCATGCCGGAGGCGGCCTTCTCCGTCGCGAGGCAGGCGCCGATGGGGAAACCGCCGCCGATGCCCTTGGCGATGGCCATGATATCCGGCGTCACCCCGGCCCATTCATGGGCGAAGAGCTTGCCGGTGCGCCCGACGCCGCACTGGATCTCATCGAGAATCAGCAGCGCGCCGTTCTCGTCGGCGATCTTGCGCAGGGCGCGGAGGAAATCGCGCTCAACGGGCAGGATGCCGCCTTCGCCCTGCACCGGCTCGATGCAGATCGCGGCGGTCCTGTCGCCGACCGCCGCCTTCACCGCGTCGAGATCCAGCGGAACCCGGATGAAACCGGGCAGGGCGGGGCCGAAACCGCCGAGCATCTTCTCCGTCCCGGAGGCGGAGATGCCGGCGAAGGTGCGGCCGTGGAAATTGCCGTCGAAGACGACGATCTCCACCCGTTCGGGATGGCCGGCGTGCGACTGATATTTCCGCGCCGCCTTGAAGGCGCATTCCATCGCCTCCGCCCCGGAATTGGTGAAGAACATCGTGTCGGCGAAGGTCAGCTCGGCCAGCCTCGCGGAGAGCGCCTCCTGCCAGGGGGCGCGGTAGAGATTCGAGGTATGCCAGAGCTTGCCGGCCTGCTCCGTCAGCGCCGCGACCAGTTTCGGGTGGGCGTGGCCGAGGCAGTTCACCGCGATCCCGGCGCCGAAATCCAGATGGCGTCGCCCCGCGCCGTCGATCAGCCAGGCGCCTTCGCCCCGGACGAAATCGTGCTCGGTGCGCGCATAGGTCGGCATGACGGTGGGGATCATCGGAACGGCCCTCCTTCCCGGGGCTTGTGCAAAAGATATCGCCCCGTTCGCTCGATGGCGACGGGGCGATGCGCAGGTTATCGGCAAGCGGGGCGGGGCTGTCTATCGACGGGTTCGCGTCAAGGAGGTTTTCGCAGGCCGCCGGTCGCGGGTTCAGGTCTGTTGATAGACCGCGACAACCCGCTCGAACCGTCGCGCCGCCAGATCATCGCGATGGATCAGAAAATAGATTTTGCCTTCGGCGAAACGCTCCTGCATCCAGTCGCCGATTTCGACCTGGAGCAACAGCGCCCAGTCGCGGGCCTTGGTGAACATTTCGTCGCGCCGCGCGGTCCATTCTTCGCTGGAAAGATATTGCCGGCCCCATTCGGTCACGGCCACCGCATCATAGCGCGGGTCATCCTGTTCGGGGTACGGAGAGCCGAGCAGCTGATGGCCCGTCTCCTCCTCGGAGGCGCGTTTCAGGTCGATGCCTTCGAGCGCGTTCATATAATCGCTGAAGAGCTCCTGCTTCGCCGCGTCGTCGGTTTCCTGCCGCGCGGCGGCGGCGATGTCGGGAAAGGCGTCGATCTCCACCGCGTAGATTTCCGGCAGGCGCAGGGTTGTCGTCAGCTTCATCGCCCGGGCCGGGCCGCCATAGGAGGTCCCGGCGCCCTCGATCTCCGGCTCAAGGCCATATTCGGCGTTGAGCGCGGCGTTCCGCTCCTTCTCCCGCGCGGCTGCGGCCAAAAGGTCGGAAGGCGGCGTCAGGGGGTGAAGCGCATCGACCGGCGTCCGATCCCAGATCACTTTCGCTGTGCGGGTTCCCGTGTCCCAGGGGCCGGTGGCGAGATCGTAGAAGAAAAGCAGCCGCCCGTCCTGCGGCAGGGGCGCCGCGACCGGGCCGAGCCGCGCCGCCTCCGCAAGGTTGATCTGCGCGATGAAGGCGTAGGGCGTGCGCGCCATGATATGTTGGCGCATCTCCCGCCCGGCGTCCTCGTTTGCGCGGCTGATGATCTCCTCCAGATTGGCGGGGATCTCCGGGTGCGGCCAGTCGAAGCCTGCGGGCGCGTCCGGCGCGCCGCCGATCCGGGTGCCGCCGGGGGCGTATTCGGCCTCGGTCAGGGTGAAGGTGACGGTCGGGATCAGCGCCTCCACGAAGATCTCCACCTGCGGCTGGTTGAAATAGGCCAGCAGGGCTTCGGCGGCGTCGGCGAGGCTGTCGAACATGGGAGAGGACCTCGTGGGTCAGTTCGCGAAAGGGGCCAGCAGCTTCAGCGCCGTCTGATGGAGGCCCGGATCGCCGGCGGCGATCACCTGGCCGCCCTGATCGGCCGGGCGGCCGCGCCAGTCGGTGACGACCCCGCCTGCGGCTTCGATCACCGCGATCGGGGCCTGGATGTCATAGGGGTTCAGCCCCGCCTCGATCACCAGATCGACCTGACCGAGCGCCAGCAGCGCATAGGCGTAGCAGTCGAGCCCGTAGCGGGTGAGCCGGGCGTGGGCGCTGACCGCCTGAAACCCGGCCCGATCCCGTTCCGCGCCGATTTCGGGATAGGTGGAGAGCAGCGTCGCCTCCTCCAGTCGCGCGGCGCGGGTGCGAAGCGCGCGCCGTTCCGCGCCGCGGGTCATCTCCGCCACGCCGGGGCCGCCGGTGAACCGCTCGCCGGTATAAGGCTGGTCGATCAGGCCTAGAATCGGGCGCGCCCCGTCATGAAGCGCGATCAGCACGCCGAAGACCGGCGCGCCGCAGATGAAGGAGCGGGTGCCGTCGATCGGGTCGAGCACCCAGGTCAGCCCGCTGGTCCCCGGCCTCTCGCCCTCTTCCTCGCCGAGCACGGCGTCGTCGGGGCGTCTTCGGGCGAGAAGCGCGCGCATGGCGGCTTCGGCCTCCCGGTCGGCGGCGGTGACGGGATCGAAGCCCTCGTCCAGCTTGTTGTCGGTGGCGAGGCCCGGCGCGCGAAAGCGTTTCAGGATCGGGCCGCGCGCGGCGTCGGCCAGCGCGTGCGCGGTGGCGAAGAGTTCATCAATGTCGTGACGGATCATGCAAAAAGGTCCGGAGGCTCCACCTTCCTCCGGACCTTTTCTCAGGCTCGCCCCCCGGTCAAGACCGGAGACCAGTTGCGAACGTGCGTCTCAGGCGGCGTCCGAGAGGACACGCGCCAGATCGAACAGTCGACGACGTTGCGCCTCGGGGATGGAGTAATAGCTCCGAACAAGTTCGAGAGCTTCCTTGTCCGCGAGCAGGTCGCCCTTCGGCTTGGCTTTCGCCTCCGCCTCCGCGCCCGCGTCCTCGGCTCCATCCAGACCTTCGAAGAAATAGGAGATGGGCACGTCGAGCGCCCCGGCGATGTCCCAGAGCCTGCTGGCGCTGATCCGGTTCATCCCCGTCTCGTATTTCTGAATCTGCTGAAACTTTATGCCCACCTTTTCGCCCAGCTGCTGCTGAGTCATCCCAACCATCCAGCGCCGCTGACGCGCGCGCATGCCCACATGGACGTCCACAGGATGCTTCATGCCTACCTCCCACACGGAAACTGCTTACACGGCTACATCGTGCAAGCTGCGTGCCAAAACGCACATTCCCGTCTCCGGCGAAACTGCTCAGGATGGGGTGTGCGCTAATGGGTTGCGGCGGCGGAGGAAAATTCAACGTAGAGATTTATCGTGAATCGGAATGGCCGATTTTGAGGTGGGATAAAGCCGCAGGTTTCTCCTCAGGATTGCAAATTGCGTTGCAAATTGCAAAGTCGGCGATCAGCTTTTCGCGTTTCGCAACTCACGCTTGCGCTCATGCGGATCGAGCAGCCGCTTGCGCAGGCGTAGCTGGCCGGGCGTGACCTCCAGCAGCTCGTCATCGCCGATATAGGCGATGGCCTGCTCCAGGCTCATCCGCAAGGGCGGCGTCAGCACCACCGCCTCATCCTTGCCGGAGGCGCGGATATTGGTCAGCTTCTTGCCCTTGAGCGGGTTGACCTCCAGATCGCCGGGGCGGGCGTTCTCGCCGATGATCATGCCCTGATAGACCGCCTCGCCGGCGCCGATGAAGAGCTTGCCGCGCTCCTCCAGATTGAAGAGCGCATAGGCGACGGACTGGCCCTGCTCCATGGAGATCAGCACGCCCGAACGCCGCCCCTGGATCGGCCCCTTGTGCGGGGCCCAGGAATGGAAGATCCGCGCCATCACGCCGGCGCCGCGGGTGTCGGTCAGGAACTCGCCATGATAGCCGATCAACCCGCGCGAGGGGGCGTGGGCGACTATGCGGGTCTTGCCGCCGCCGCCGGGGCGCATCTCGCGGATCTCGCCCTTGCGCTGGGTGATCTTCTCCACCACCGCGCCGGAATATTCCTCATCGACGTCGATGGTGACTTCCTCGATCGGCTCCAGCCGCTCGCCGTCCTCCTCGCGGAACAGGACGCGGGGGCGGGAGATCGACAGCTCGAACCCCTCGCGGCGCATGGTCTCGATCAGGACGCCCATCTGCAATTCGCCGCGCCCGGCGACCTCATAGGCGTCGCCCTCCGGCGTCGGCGCGACGCGCAGCGCGACATTGCCTTCGGCCTCCCGCATAAGCCGGTCGCGGATCACGCGGGACTGGACCTTGTCGCCATCCTTGCCGGCATAGGGGCTGTCATTGACGCCGAAAGTGACGGAGATGGTCGGCGGATCGACCGGGCGCGCCTCCAGCGGCGCCTTCACCTGCGGATCGGCCAGCGTGTCGGCGACGGTGGCCTTGGCCATCCCGGAAAGCGCGACGATGTCGCCGGCCTCGGCCCGCTCGACCGGCACCCGCTTCAGCCCGCGAAAGCCGAGCACCTTGGAGACGCGGAACCGCTCCACCTCCGTCCCGTCGCGGGTCATCGCCCGCAGCGTGTCGCCCGGCGCGACCGCGCCGGTCTCGATCCGGCCGGTCAGCAGCCGGCCGAGGAAAGCGTCGGCCTCCAGCGTCGTCGAGAGCATCGCGAAGGCCTCGTCCTCCCGCCCGATCTGGGCCGGGGCGGGGACATGTTTCATCACCGTCTCGAAAAGCGGTGCGAGGCTGTCGCGCTTCCCGTCCAGCGCCAGATCCGCCCAGCCCGAGCGGCCCGAGGCGTAAAGCACCGGGAAATCCAGTTGCTCCTCATTGGCGTCGAGCGCGACGAAAAGATCGAAAACCTCGTCCAGCGCCCGGTCCGGCTCGGCTTCCTGCTTGTCCACCTTGTTCAGGCAGACGATGGGGCGGAGGCCGAGCGCCAGCGCCTTGGAGGTGACGAATTTGGTCTGCGGCATCGGCCCTTCGGCCGCGTCCACCAGCAGCACCACGCCATCGACCATGGAGAGGATGCGCTCCACCTCGCCGCCGAAATCGGCGTGGCCGGGCGTATCGACGATGTTGATGCGCGCGTCCTTCCATTCGACGGAGGTGCACTTGGCCAGGATGGTGATGCCGCGCTCGCGCTCCAGATCGTTGGAGTCCATCGCCCGCTCGTCCATCGCCTGATTGGCGCGGACGGCGCCCGACTGTTTCAGCATCTCGTCCACCAGCGTCGTCTTGCCGTGATCGACATGGGCGATGATGGCGATGTTCCTCAGATTCACGGGCTGGCTCCTTTGTCGCTCGCGCGCGATCTAGGGGGTTCCGCGCCGTTTGGCGAGGGCTGATTTCGCATCTGCGAAAGAAATTGCGCGGGAAAGGCCGGCGGAGAGAGGCGAATATCCGAAATCCCGGCGGGCGATGTCAGGCGCCGTCCGCCGGGAGGGAGCCGCCCGATCAGGCCGCTTTCGGGTTCGCCTCCCGAAGGGCTTCGAGCAACAATGACGCGACGGCGGGAACCGACGCCGGGTTCTGTCCGGTGACAAGGTTGTCGTCGCGCACCGCGTGGGAGCCGAAATTCTCCGTCCCTTCGAAGAGGGCGCCTTTCTCGCGCATGGCGCTTTCCAGAAGGAACGGAACAGCATCGGCGAGCCCGACCGCGGCTTCCTCCGCATCGGTGAAGGCGTTCGCCCGGCGCCCGCGCAGGATTGGCGCGCCATCCGCCGTCGCCGCCTCGATCAGCCCGGCCGGGCCATGGCAGACCGCGCCGACAACGCAGCCGCGCTCGAACATGCGTCCCGCAACCCGCGCCAGATCTTCCGACTGCCGGAAATCCCACATGACTCCATGCCCGCCGGGAAGAAAGAGCAGGTCGTGAATGTCCGGGTCGACCGTGGCGATCGCGGCGGATGAGCGCAAGGCGGCCATCGCCTCGGCGTCGTCGAGGAACCGCTGCACGGCGGTTTTGCGCCGCCCGGCTTCGCCAATCGAGCCTGGATCGGCGGGCGGCTCCCCGCCCTTGATCGAAGCGAATTCGACGGAGACGCCCGCATCGCGGAGCGCCCAATAGGGCGTCGCCATCTCGTCCATGTAAAAGCCCGTCTTCCGGCCGGCCTGCGCGCCGGTCGAAGCGGGAAAGGCGCCCACCGAGGTGAGCACGATCAAGGCCCGTTTCGCTCTGCTGGTCATGACGACCCTCCTCCTATGATGATTGTCCAGCCGGAATGTTTTTCTTTCCGGCGATGATGAAGTTTGGGAAGTCTTCAAAGACGCAGCGCTTGGTGAGCGTGTCGAAGACGATGCCGAGCAGCTTGCGG
>JBKECG010000138.1:0-4450 GCA_047974395.1 Pikeienuella sp.
TCATCGACCCAGAGCCCGGCGGCGCGCAATTCCTTCTCCCGCCGCCGCTCGGAGAGGCGGACGAGATGGATCGAGACCTCGTAAAGCAGATAGATCGGCACGCCGAGCCCGATCTGGCTGATCGGATCGGGCGGCGTCAGGAACGCGGCGACGGCGGCGATGCCGACAATGGCGTAGCGGCGCTTGGAGGCGAGCCCGTCGGCGGAGACGATGCCCGCGCGCCCAAGGAGGGTCAGCAGCACCGGCAACTGGAAACAGATCCCGAAGGCGAGGATGAAAGTCATCATCAGCCCGAGATATTCGCGCACCCGCCCGAGGAACTCGGTCGAGGTGCCGACCGCATCCGCCGCGTTGTTGCCGTAGTCGAGGAAGAAGCCGAAAGCCATCGGCGCGACCAGGAAATAGACTAGGCTGGCGCCGGCGATGAAAAGGATCGGCGTCGCGACCAGGAAGGGCCAGAAGGCCTTCTTCTCGTTCTGATAGAGACCCGGCGCGACGAAACGCCAGAGCTGCATCGCGATCACCGGAAAGGCGATGAAGAACCCGCCGAAAAGCGAGAGCTTCATGTCGGTGAAGAACTTCTCCTGCAACGCGGTGTAGATCAGCTTCGATTCCAGCCCCCGCTCCGTCAGCGCCACCCGCAGCGGGCGGGCGAGGATGTCGAAGAGATCGGTGGCGAAGAAGAAGCAGAAGATCACCGTGACGGCGAGCGCGAGCAGCGATTTGATCAGCCGGTCGCGAAGCTCGGTCAGATGTTCGATCAGGGGCGCGCGGCTGGCCTCGACCTCATCTTCGACGGCGTCCTTCATCGGCTCAGACGTCCCTGGCGTTCGTCGGCGCCGGCGCGGGTTCCGAAGGGGCGGTCTCCGGCGCGGCCGGCGCGGCGGCCGCAGGTTTCGGGGTCGCAGGTTTCGGGGTCGCAGGTCTCGGGGCGGCGCGGGTCGCGGCCTCTCCGGCCCGCTGCGCCTCGCCGATCTCGGATTTCACCGACCGCTCGAAATCCTTGATGCTGTTCACGACCTGATTGTCGAAGGGGAGCTTGTTGAGCTTGCCGCCCTTCTTCACCGCGTCGGCGACATCGCCGAGATCGGATTCGCGGGCGGCCTCCTCCATGGTGCGCTGGAATTCGCGGGCCATGCCGCGCGCCTTTCCGACGAACTGCCCGACCGTGCGCAGCAGGCCGGGCAATTCCTTCGGCCCGACGACGATCAGCGCCAGCGCGCCGATCACCACAAGCTCCATGAAGCCGATATCGGGCATGTCTCTTTCCGTCGGCGCCGGGATGGCGCGAATGCGTCAGACGTTTTCCTTTTTCGGCGTCACGTCGATCGGCTCGTCGGCCGTGCGCTCGACGCGCTGCGCGTCGTCATCGTCCTTCATGCCCTTCTTGAAGGATTTGATGCCCTTCGCGAAGTCGCCCATGATCGACGAGATCTTCCCGCGCCCGCCGAAAAGCAGCACCGCGAGCAGCACGACGACGGCGATCTGAACCCAACCGGGAACCATGGCTATCTCCCATACCCATGCATGCGCATCTTCGCGCGCAGGCTCTTGCCTCATTCATATGGGAATAGACGGGGCGCGGAAAGAGAGATCGGCGCGGTTTTTTTTGGCGCGCGGCGCGCTATTCCGCCGCTTTCGCCCCGGTCGCCCAGGGGTTGTCCACCCTGGATTGCGCCCGGCAGGGGAAGAGATGGCAGTGATCGCGGCGCAGCGACAGCCAGACCCGCGCCCCCGCCGGCGGCAGGAAGGCGCCGGGGATGGTGGCGACGAGCCGGGCGCCGTCATGCTCCATCCTGACCTCGATCAGGCTCTCGGCCCCGACGAAGCGCGCCCGCTCCACCAGCCCGGCGGCGGGCACGCCGTTGCGGGCGCTGGTCTCGGGCGGGCCGTTGTCGAAAGGGTCGAGCTTCAGATGCTCGGGGCGGATGATGATCTCCACATCCGCGCCATCGACCAGTTCGGGCGCGAGAAAGAGGCCGAAGGGCGTGTCCGTCTGCCGGTTCCGCACCACGCCATGGATCACGTTCACATCGGAGAGGAAGGCCGCCGCCTCCCGGTCGACGGGCCGGTTGTAGACGTTGTAGGGCGCGCCGGTCTGCACGATACGCCCGTCGCGCATCAGCGCGATCCGGTCGGCCATGCGCATGGCCTCGCCCGGATCATGCGTGACCAGCAGAACCGCCGTCCCCTCCGCCTTGAGAATGCCCAGCGCCTGATCGCGCACCGCGTCCCGCAGGCGATTGTCGAGGCCGGAGAAGGGCTCGTCCATCAGCATCACCCGCGGATTGGGCGCCAGCGCGCGGGCGAGCGCGACGCGCTGCTGCTCGCCGCCCGAAAGCATATGCGGGTATTTCGCGCCGAACCCGCGCAGTCCGACCCGCTCCAGCAGCCGCTCCGCCGCCCGGCCCCGATCCCGCTTCGGGCCGCTCAGCCCGAAAGCGATATTGGCGATGATGTCGAGATGCGGGAAGAGCGCGAAATCCTGGAACATCAACCCGACCGAACGGCGCTCCGGCGGCTCATGGAGCGCGGCGTCGGAAACCACGCGCCCGTCCAGCCACACCCGCCCGCGGCTCTGGCGCTCCACGCCGGCGGCGATGCGCAATGTGGTTGTCTTGCCGCAACCCGAAGGGCCGAGCAGGCACAGGACCTCGCCTTCGGCCACCTCCAGCGACACGCCGTCCACGACCGCCCCGCCGTCGAAGACGCGCGCGATGGTCTCAAGCGCGAGGCGCGGCGTCGTGGTCATCACCAGCCTTTCTCATTCCAGTGCTTTCAATCGGGTTAGAGCGTTTCCCGTTCAGACTGGACCACCAGTCTGAACGGGAAACGCAACAACTTGACCGGTCCGCCCGTCCTGGTTTCCGACCTGACTGATTCAGTCAGGTCGGAAACCGCTCTAGTCGAGAATTAGCAACCTGCGCCCCGCGCCGCAATCATTCGCGCCCCTGCGCCGAAACACGGGCCAGCAACAGGAGCCCGATCGCGAAGAGAAGGATGACAGGCGTCACCCCGATCCGCTGGCTTCCGCTCAACCCCGTGGCGACGGCGATCATCAGGGGCGCGAGGAAGCTCGTCGCCTTGCCGGCGAGCGCATAGACGCCGAAAGCCTCCGCCATCCGCCCGTCATCCGCCTGGCGCACCAGCATGCTGCGCGAGGCCGCCTGCAAGGCGCCGCCGGCGGCGCCGATCACCGCGCCGCAGATGTAGAAGAGCCAGTCGGGCAGCGATGAGCCTTCCTCCACGGAGATGAAAAGCACCTCCCCCGGCCCAATGCTCACCACCAGCGCAGAGACCGCGATCAGCGCGATGACGGTCGCGAGGATCACCGGCTTCGGCCCCAGAAACCGGTCGGCATGGCCGCCGATCCAGGCGCCGATGGCGCCGGCGAGCGCGGCGACGACGCCGAAGACGCCGAGCCGGAAGACCTCCCAGCCAAGCACCCCGGCGGCGTAGACGCCGCCAAAGACATAGAGCCCGTTCAACGCGTCGCGGTAGAACATGGAGGAGAGAAGAAAGGCGAAAAGGCTCCGCTCGCGCGGAAGCGCCATCATCGTCGCCCGAAGCTGCGCAAGCCCGGCCCGGACCGCGCCCGTCCGACGCGCGCGCCGTTCCGCATCCGGGGCCCAGAGCCAGAAGGGAATCATGAAGAGGACATACCAGAGCGCCGTGAACGGCCCGGCGACGCGTGCGCCCTCCCCTCTCTCGTGATCGAGATCGAATAGCGGCGCCTCGCCGAGGATGGTCGTCCCGCTCCCCGGCGCCGAGACCATGAAGTTGATCATGATCACCAGCG
Organism: Pikeienuella sp.; assembly: GCA_047974395.1. Taxonomy (GTDB): domain Bacteria; phylum Pseudomonadota; class Alphaproteobacteria; order Rhodobacterales; family Rhodobacteraceae; genus Pikeienuella. Next base: position 3,800 of record JBKECG010000138.1, read on the forward strand.
AAATCAGCCCGCCCCAATAGCCCATCGCCCAGCCTGAGCCGGATATGCGGCCGATCTCCGCTTTCGGGCCAAGCCGGGGCAGCAGGGAATTGGTGAAGACGGTGGTGAACTCCACCCCGATCAGCCCGATGGCGAGGAAGGAGAGCGGGATAATCGGCGCCGGATGGTCCGGCGTCGCCAGCCAGAGCCCGGCGGCCCCGACGACATAGCAGAGCGAGAAAAGCGCGATCCATGGCCGGCGCGGCCCGCTGGCGTCGGCGACCGCGCCCAGAACCGGGGCCGTCACCGCGATCAGCGCCGAGGCGGCGGCGATCGTGTAGCCCCAGATCTCCTGCCCCCGCTCCGGCGTCCCGGCGACATAGACCGTGAAATAGGGCGCGAAGACGAAGGTCAGGATCAGCGTGTGAAAGGGCTGGGACGCCCAGTCATAGAACATCCAGCCCCAGATCGCCCGGCGCCGCGCCATGCCCTTCGCCGCCATCGCTTTCCCCTTTGGCCATACGCCACATCCGGCCACTGCATACCCTTGCCCGGCGCCTGAATACAGACGCGCATTTTTCGGGCTTTACAGCGCGGCGGCTTCGGGTCGAGATCGGCGCATGGATTTCGATCGGGAACAATGCCGCGCCCCGCGCCCCGCGCCGACACTGG
>JBKECG010000194.1:0-9547 GCA_047974395.1 Pikeienuella sp.
CCGGGCCGCGCCGCCCGCCTCCCGCGCAGCCGGGGATTGGCGCGGCCGCCGCGCCGGCCAGAAAATCACGTCGTCTCATATCCTTGCGCCTCGTTCCTGTTTGCAGCCCGATTTCATTACGATCCGGACACCCCACATGTTTCGGAGATCGCCTTCCGGCATGCGCCGGCCAGTTAAATTCAGCTTGCCTATTTAGGTCAACTTTGTTTACCTTGATCTACGCCCGCTACGACAGGAGTCTGTTATGAAGCACGCGAATGTGAGCCTTGGCGACCGGTTCGATCTCGATTGCGAGCAGGTTCTTCTTAACGGAACCCAGGCGCTGGTTCGCCTGATGCTGACCCAGAAATGGCGGGATGCGAAGGCGGGGCGCAACACGGCGGGCTATGTCTCCGGTTATCGCGGATCGCCGCTTGGCGGGGTCGATGGAACCTTTCTCGGCGCCAGGAAACAATGCGAGGCGGCGGATGTCCGTTTCGAGCCGGCGCTGAACGAGGACCTGGGCGCGACCATGATCTGGGGCGCGCAGCAGGCGGGGCTGCGGGGCGACGGCGCTTTCGACGGGGTGTTCGGGCTCTGGTACGGCAAGGGGCCGGGGGTGGATCGCTGCGGCGATGTTTTTCGCCACGCCAATCTCGCCGGCACCGCGCCGCTCGGCGGCGTGCTGGCGGCGATGGGCGACGATCACACCGGCGAAAGCTCGACCACCGTGCATCAGTCGGATTTCGCCTTTGTGGACGCGCATATGCCGGTTCTGGCCCCCGCGGGCGTGCAGGAGATCATCGACCTTGGCGTCCATGGCTACGCCATGTCGCGTTTCGCCTCGCTCTGGGTCGGGCTGAAATGCCTGAAGGACACGATCGAATCGACCGCGGTGATCGACGGGCGCCCCGACCGGGTGAAGACGGTCATCCCCACCGATTTCGAGATGCCCGAAGGCGGGCTTTCCATCCGCCTGGTCGATGACCGCATCCCGCAGGAGCAGCGGATGCAGCGTTACAAGCGCTGGGCCGCGCAGGCCTACGCCCGGGCCAACAGGCTGGACCGGCGCGTGCGCGGCGGGCCGGGCGCGAAGATCGGCATCGTCGCCGCCGGCAAGAGCTGGCTGGACGTCGCCCATGCGCTCGATCTCCTCGGCATCGACGACGAGGCGGCGAAGCGGATGGGCGTCACCGTCTACAAGCCGGCGATGATCTACCCGCTGGAGACCACCGCGCTTCTGGACTGGGCCGAGGGGCTGGAGCTGATCATCGTCGTCGAGGAGAAGCGCAGCCTGATCGAAAGCCAGATCAAGGAGATCCTGTTCGATCAGAAGGCCCGTCCGCGCGTTGTCGGCAAGCGCGACGAGGCCGGCAAGGTGCTGTTTCCGGTCGAGATGGGGCTGAACCCGGTCGATGTGGCGCTGAAGATCGGCAGGATCCTCTTCGCCGAGGGCGTCTCCTCGGAGATCAACACCCGCCGGATCGAGGCGCTGGAGCAGGCGGCGAACTCCGCCAATGTCGAGGCGACGCCCGAGCGCACGCCCTGGTTCTGCTCCGGCTGCCCGCATAACAGCTCGACCCGCCTGCCGGACGGCTCCATCGGTTTCGCCGGCATCGGTTGCCATTTCATGGCGCAATGGATGGATCGCGGCGTCGTCGGCTACACCCATATGGGCGGCGAGGGCGTGAACTGGATCGGCGAGAGCCGGTTCTCGAAGACGAAACACGCTTTCCAGCAGCTCGGCGACGGCACCTACACCCATTCCGGCGCGCAGGCGATCCGCGCCGCGGTCGGCGCCAACGCCAACATCACCTACAAGATCCTCTATAACGACGCGGTGGCGATGACCGGCGGCCAGACGCTGGATGGCGGGCTGGACGTCTATCGCATCATCGAGGAGGTGAAGAGCTTCGGCGTCAGGAAGATCGTTGTCGTCTATGATGAGAAGGAAGGCTTCGATCCGGCGAAAGTCCCCGCCGGCGTAGACACCCGCAAGCGCGAAAAACTGGACGACGTGCAGCGCGAACTGCGTGAGATCGAAGGCGTCACCGCGCTGGTTTACGTGCAGACCTGCGCCGCCGAGAAGCGCCGGCGCAGGAAGCGCGGCAAGTTCCCCGATATCGACAAGCGGGTCTATATCAACCCCGAGGTCTGCGAGGGTTGCGGCGATTGCGGCGTGCAGTCGAACTGCGTCTCGGTCGGGCCGCTGGATACGGAGCTTGGCCGCAAGCGGCAGATCGACCAGTCCGCATGCAACAAGGATTTCTCCTGTCTCAAGGGGTTCTGCCCCTCCTTCGTCACGCTCCATGGCGCGAAGCCGAAAAAGGAGAAGGCCGCCGGGCTGGACCTGCCAGAGATGCCCGAACCCGAGATCCCCGCGATCGACAAGGTCTGGAACACGGTGACCACCGGCGTCGGCGGCACCGGCGTCGTCACCATCGGCGCGCTTCTGGGCATGGCCGCCCATGTCGAGGGCAAGGGGGCGGGGGTGATGGAGATGGCCGGTCTCGCCCAGAAGGGCGGCGCGGTGCAGATCCATTGCCGCATCGCCAACCGCCCCGAGGACATCACCGCGATCCGCGTCGCCACCGGCGAGGCCGATGTGGTGATCGGCGGCGATCTTCTGGTCACGGCCGGGGCCAGGACGCTGGCGCTGATGGCGAACGGGCGCACCGGCGTCGTCTGCAACACGTTCGAGATCAACACCGGCGAGTTCACCAGGAATGGCGGCTTCCGCATTCCCGCCGACCGGTTGCGCCTGGGGCTGGAGGCGCGCGTCGGCGCCGATCGGGTCATCTATCTCAACGCCACCCGGCTGGCGGAGCGTCTGCTGGGCGATGCGATCTATTCCAATGTGCTGGTGCTCGGCGCCGCCTGGCAGATGGGGCGCATCCCGCTGGCGCGGGCTTCTATCCTGAAGGCGATCGAGTTGAACGGCGCCGGGGTCGAGGGCAACAAGGCCGCGTTCGAGATCGGCCGCTGGGCGGTTCTTCACAGCGAGGAGGCCGCCGCCGCCGTCGCGCCCCGCCAGCAGGCGGCGAAAACCTGGGAGGAGCGGATCGACCTTCGCTATCGCCGGCTGATCGAATGGGGGAGCCGGGCCTGGGCCGACCGCTGGCTCGCTTCCGTGCGCGCGGCCGAGGCGGCGGAGAAACGCGTCCCCGGCGCCGACGGTTTCGCCGAGGCGGCGGCCTTCGGTCTTTTCAAGCTGATGAGCTACAAGGACGAATACGAAGTGGCGCGGCTGCATGTCGGGACGCTTGAAAGCCAGATCGCCGAGCGGTTCGACAATGTGACGAAGATCGAATTCCACATGGCGCCGCCGATTCTGGGCCGCAAGGACAGTCAGGGCCGGCCGGTGAAATCGACCTTCGGCCCCTGGATGCTGCCGGTGCTGAAACGGCTGGCGAAGCTGAAGGGGCTGAGAGGCGGCGTTTTCGACATTTTCGGCTATTCCGCCGAACGCAAGGGCGAACGCGCCGCCATCAGGGCGCAGGAGGCGCTGCTGAAGGATCTGTGCGAAAAGCTGACGGCGGAGACCCATGCGACCGCGGTCCAGCTTGCGGCGCTGCCGCTTCAGGTCAAGGGCTTCGGCCACGTGAAGGAGGCCAACGCCAAAGCGGCGGACGCCCGCCGCGCCGAGTTGCTGGAGATCTTCCACAGCGGCGGCGGCGGCGCGCCGGTGGTTCACGCGGCGGAGTAGATCCGGCTCCTTGATCCTGTTGGTGTAGTCGACTAGTTTCCTTTCGTGCAGGAGGAGAAGCATTCCTGTATTTGTCTGTGGTTTCGCAGGGGTATGTGTGATGTCTCGTTCTCCTCTTTCCCAGAGCGCGCTGCTCGAACGCATCGACGCGCTCGATTTCGATCTCGACGACCGGATCAGGACCGACCCGCCCGACGGGCCGCTGCGGATCAGTTTCCGTTTCGACAATGACGGGCGGGATGATTATCCCTTCTCCACCTTGCAGGGCTTTTCCGACTGGAAGGCCAGCCAGAAGGTCGCCATCTTCGACGCGCTGCGGAAGATCGAGGCGGTCGCCGATGTGACCTTCAGTCAGCGACGATTCGGCGACGCCGACATCAAGTTCTTCCGCGCTGACGATCTTGAGGGCGCGGGGGGCGTCAGCGTCTTCAGCTACCGGATCGGGGAAGGGCGCCAGATCGACCTCGAAGGCGGGTCGGCCTATCTCTCGCGGCTGGACCTGGCCGCGGCCCGCAACGCCGGGCTCGTGCTGCATGAGATCGGCCATACGCTGGGGCTGAAGCATCCCGGCAATTACAATTTCGGCGATCTGCCCCCGCCGCCGCGGCCCTATCTGCCCGCCGCCGAGGACAACACCCGCTATACGATCATGGCCTATGAGCAGGCGCCCGACGACTATGCGGAGCCTGTCGATCTGATGATCTATGATATCGCCGCGCTGCAGGCGCGCTATGGCGCCAACATGAGCCATCGCGCGGGCGACGATGTCTATGGCGCGCCGCGCGCCGGCGAGTTCAAGGTGGTCTGGGATGCGGGCGGCTATGACAGCATCCAGTGGTCGGGCGACGCCGGCGCGGTGATCGACACGCGCGCGGGTTCGTTTTCCGATCTCGGCGCGCGGAACAATTTCGCCATCGCCTATGGCGTGCAGATAGAGGCGGCGCGCGGCGGAAGCGGCGCCGACCGGCTGATCGGCGGCGAAGGATCGCAACGGCTGGCCGGCGCCGGCGGCGATGACCGCGTGTTCGCCGGCGCCGGGGCTGACAGGCTTCTGGGCGGCCAGGGCGCCGATCTGCTGAACGGAGGGAGCGGCGCGGATGTGATCTCCGCCGGTCTCGGGAACGACCGGCTTTTCGGCCAGCGCGACAACGATCTGATGCGCGGCGGTTTCGGCGACGACACGCTGAGGGGCGGCGCCGGCGATGATCGCCTGTTCGGCCAGGCGGGCGCGGATCTTCTCGCGGCGGGCGGCGGCGGCGACATGCTCAAGGGCGGGCAGGGGAATGACCGGTTGATGGGCTATGGCGGCGCCGATCTGCTGCGCGGCGGGCCGGGCGCGGATGTGCTGAACGGCGGCGGCGGGAATGACCGCCTGACCGGCGGCGCCGGCGGCGATGTCTTCGTCTTCCAGCGGAACGGGGGCGACGACACCGTGTCCGGCTTTGCGCCGGGGGTGGACCATATCCGCGCGCCCGGCCCCTTCGGCCGGCTTTCGATCACCGATGCCGGAGACGGCGCGCTGATCGGCTTCGCCGGCGGCTCGGCGCTGCTTGTCGGGGTTGACGCCGACGATCTCTCCCGCGGGGATTTCCTGTTCTGAGCGCCCGCGCCGATGGCCGGTTGCGCCGGGGCGAGCCGACCGCGTAAAGCACGGATATTCGCAGGGACCATCCGGCCGGGAGCGGCGTTCGCGTCATGGATGAAGTTGAAACCATCGTCATCGGCGCCGGGGTGATCGGCCTCGCGCTCGCGCGGGCGCTGGCGCGCGCGGGGCGGGAGGTGATCGTGCTGGAGGCGGCCGGCGCCTTTGGCGAGGGGATCTCCTCGCGCAATTCCGAGGTGATCCACGCCGGGATCTATTATCCGCAAGGGAGCCTCAGGGCGCGGCTCTGCGTCGAGGGGCGCCGCCGGCTCCATGAATATTGCGCCGCGCATGGGGTGGAGGCGCGGGCCTGCGGCAAGCTGATCGTCGCGACCGAGGCGGCGGAGCTGCCCGCGCTCGACGCCATCGCCGCCAAAGGCGCGCTGAACGGGGTCGAGGGACTGGCGCGGCTTTCCGGCGCCGAGGCGCGGGCGATGGAGCCGGCGCTGCGCGCGGAGGGGGCGATCTGGTCGCCGGCGACCGGCATCGTCGATTCGCACGGGCTGATGCTGTCGCTTCTGGGCGAGGCGGAGGCCCATGGCGCCGCGCTCGCGCTCAACGCGCCGGTGGAGGCGATCGCGCCCGCAGCCGGCGGCTTCACGCTGTCCATTGGCGGCGCGGCGCCGATGCGCCTCCGCGCGCGCGAGGTGGTGAACGCCGCCGGGCTGAACGCGCCGGCGCTGGCGAAGGGCGTCGCCCCGGCGCCGGAGGCGCATTTCGCCAAGGGCAGCTATTTCGGCCTTTCGGGCCGGGCGCCTTTCTCGCGGCTGATCTATCCCGCGCCGGTCGTCGGCGGGCTCGGCGTGCATCTGACGCTGGATCTGGCCGGGCGCGCGCGGTTCGGCCCCGATGTCGAATGGGTGGAGGCGCCCGATTATCGGGTCGATCCCGCCCGCGCCGAAGGGTTCTACGCCGCGATCCGCCGCTACTGGCCCGATCTGCCCGATGCGGCGCTGGCGCCGGATTACGCCGGCGTGCGCCCCAAGCTCGCCGGACCGGAAGAAGGCGGCGGCGACTTCCGCATCGAAGGGCCGGAAACCCATGGCGTTCCCGGCTATCTGGCGCTTTACGGGATCGAAAGCCCCGGCCTGACCTCCTGTCTGGCCATCGCCGATCACGCCGCCGGGCTTCTGCTTGGCGGGCGATAGGTAAAGGCGACGTTCAATGTCGTTTTTCTAGCATTTCGTCATTGTTTCTTGTTATCAATGCGATGAAAAGCAAAGCGAGATCGTCCCATGACGGACAAGCCTCAAGACGTCGTCTTTCTTCTGGTCGAGAATTTCTCTCATATGGCCTTCGCCTGCGCGCTTGAACCCCTGCGCATCGCCAATCTCTCGGCCGAGCGGGACCTGTACCGCTGGCATATCGCCGCCGAGAACGGGATGGAGGAGCGTTGCTCCAACGGCACCATCACCCGCGTCGACATGGGGCTGAGGGACATGCCCGAGGCGATGATCTTCGTCATCGCCGGGCTGAATGCGAAACGTCATGCGACGCCGGCGATCAAGACCTATCTGCGCCGGCATGAACGGCTTGGCTCCGGCGTGATCGGCGCGGTCTGCTGCGGGGCCTATGTGCTGGCCGAGGCGGGGATGCTGGACGGGCGTTCCTGCGCGCTGCACTGGAGCTACCATGACGCCTTCATGGAGGATCACCCGGATGTCGATCTCGACCCTTCGGTCTTCGTCAGGGATGGGCGCTATGTCTCCTCTTCGGGCGGAACCGCGGCGACCGACATGATGCTGAGCCTGATCGAGGCCGCGCATGGGCCCGATCTCGCCCGCCAGACCGCGGAGCAACTAATCTACACCTCGGTCCGGGCCGAGGGGGAGGGGCAGCGGTTTTCCGCCAACAGCCGCATCGGCATCCGCAACGCGCGGCTGGCCAGGGCGGTGGAGATCATCGAGAGCGAGCTTGACGAGCCCCTGCGCACCGCCGATGTCGCCGCCCGCGTCGGCCTGTCGCCGCGCCAGCTGGAGCGGCTCTTCGGGCGGTATCTCAATTCCTCGCCGAAGAAATACCGGATGGAGATGCGGCTGAACCGGGCCCGCGAATTGCTGCGCCAGACCGAGATGAGCGTGATCAATGTCGCGCTGGCCTGCGGTTTCACCTCGCCTTCGCATTTCTCCAAATGCTACCGGACGCGCTTCGGCTCCACCCCCTATCAGCGCGGCGCCGTCTGAAGCGGCGCCGCGCGGTTCTTCGCCCCCGAGGGGCGTTCAGGGCTGCGCCGGCTCCGTCGCGGCGGGCTTTTCCGGCGCCTTCCGCGCGCGGGCGGCGGTCCGCCGCTGATCCGGGTGGAGCGATGAGCCGAGAATATGCTCGGCATGCCGCACGACATGGGAGGCGCGCCCCACGATCAGCGGATCGGGCGGGGCCGCGATCTCCGGGTCCTTGCCCGGATAGTCGAGCGTCGAGAGGAAATGGCGCATGCAGTTCAGCCGCGCGCGCTTCTTGTCGTTCGACTTGATGATCACCCAGGGCGCGTCGGCGGTGTCGGTGTAGAAGAACATCGCCTCCTTCGCCTCGGTGTAATCGTCCCATTTCGAAAGGCTCGCCATGTCGATCGGTGACAGTTTCCAGCGTTTCAGCGGGTCGGTCTCGCGCGATTTGAAGCGGCGATGCTGTTCGTTCTGGGTGACCGAGAACCAGTATTTGTAAAGCCCGATCCCCGAGCGGGCCAGCATCCGCTCCAGTTCCGGCGCCTGGCGCATGAATTCGAGATATTCATTGGGATCGCAAAAGCCCATGACCCGCTCGACCCCGGCGCGATTGTACCAGGAGCGGTCATAGAACACCATTTCGCCGGCGGTCGGCAGATGTTCGATATAGCGCTGGAAGAACCACTGTCCGCGCTCGTTCTCGGAGGGTTTGTTGAGCGCGACCACGCGGGCGAAACGCGGGTTGAGATGTTCGGTGAACCGCTTGATCGTGCCGCCCTTGCCGGCGGCGTCGCGGCCCTCGAACAGCAGCACGAACTTGCGCCCGGACTCCTGCGCCCAGAGCTGGACCTTCAGCAGCTCCGCCTGAAGCGCCGCCTTTTCCTTCTCATAGGCGCGCCGGCCGAGCTTGGTCCGGTAGGGATAGCGGCCGGATTCGAAGGCGACGCGGATCGCGTTCTGATCGACGCTGGGGAATTTCGTCAGCTTGCCGGCGGGCGTTTCCGGCGCGGCGGGCTCGGCCGCGGCCGGGGGCGGTTCGACCGCGGCGGATTCGCCTGGAATTTCGCTTTCGACTTCGGGGGTAATGTCATCCTTCAATTCATTCATTGCGCGCTCCATCGATTCGTCTCGGGAACGGATTGGCGAAAATCATCAAGCCGCGCCATGATATGTATCAATTTTATGTCAATTTTTTCATGGAGTGTCGCGAGGGCCGGTCCCGGGCGTCCGGGATATCCGTCTGCGCGCCCGGGAATCTGTTCTGGGCATAAGTGTCCAGTGCTGCTATCCTCCGCATGAACCAGCGCGGGGAGGCGTCATGAAATCTCACTATCGCGTCGTGGTGATCGGCGGAGGCGTCGTCGGGGCGTCCGTCCTCTATCATCTCGCCAAATTCGGGTGGACCGATGTCTGCCTTGTCGAACGCTCGGTGCTCACCGCCGGGTCGAGCTGGCATGCGGCCGGGGGCTTTCACGCCCTGAACGCCGATCCGAACATCGCCGCGCTGCAATCCTACACGATCAACCTGCTTTCCGAGATCGAGAAGGAGAGCGGGCAATCGGTCGGCATGCACATGACCGGCGGCATGACCCTGGCGGGCACGCCCGATCGCTGGCGCTGGCTGCAATCGGCCTATCGGGTCTTCCAGTCGATCGGTATCGAGGATGTTCGCCTCATCACCCCGGAGGAGGCCGGCGCGCTTTGCCCGGTCATGTCCACCGAAGGGATCATCGGCGGCATGTGGGCCGAGCGCGAAGGCTATGTCGACACCACCGGCACGGTCCACGCCTATGCCGGGGCGGCGAAGAAGCGCGGCGCCGAGGTGATCGAGCATAATCGCGTGCTGGAGCTGATCCCGACCGCCGAGGGCTGGGAGGTGGTGACCGAAAAGGGCGTGATCCGCTGCGAACATGTGGTCAACGCCGCCGGTCTCTGGGCGAAGCAGGTCGGGCGCATGGCCGGGGTCGAACTGCCGGTCAGCCCGCTGGCGCATCACTATCTCCTGACCGAAACCATCCCCGAGATCGCCGCCCTGGACAGGGAAATGCCGCTGGTGGT
>JBKECG010000196.1:0-4749 GCA_047974395.1 Pikeienuella sp.
TCAGTGTATCTGCTGGTCTTCATTCGAAATCTCCCCGTGCTATTTGTCGAGAAAATTCTACTTTTGAAGCCCCTAATTTCCGGGGGGATTACCCACCCAGTTCTCCTGAAATGAGGTTTATCTCAACACCATGGAAAATTCTTGACGTTACATTTGGAGAACTGTCGAAGTCCCGGTCGCCACCCTCAAACCCCAAGCCTCCCGCGCCAAAGTTGGCGTCCGGGTGAAAGGAGCGCGCATGCAGGACAAGCACGCTCATTAGTGCAGCCTCCTTGGTGGAAGGTTCGCCTTATGTGGTGTGATCCTTTCGCTTCCGGCGCCTCGCTGCGACGGCCCGTGTCGCTCGCCGTGTTCGTCCACGGCTGCTTCTGGCACCAGCACCCCAGCTGCAAGCGGGCCAAGATGCCTCAGACGCGAGCGGACTTCTGGCGGGAGAAACTGGAGGGCAACGTCGAGAGGGACGCAGCCGCGCTGGCGGACCTGGAGGCCGGGGGCTGGACAGCGCTGGTCATTTGGGAGTGCGAGGTCGGGCCAGACGCACTGGAGGCCCTATACGAGCGGATCGTCGGGACGCCGATGGCAAGATAGGAACGGCACCCAAAGCATCTCTGGACATAAAAACTGTGCTTATACGGTGTTCAGCCGCGGCCCGGCTGCGCCAATAACATGTAGAGCCTTTATATATAAGGAAAATCTGGTAGCGGAGGAGGGACTTGAACCCCCGACACGCGGATTATGATTCCGCTGCTCTAACCAGCTGAGCTACTCCGCCACTGGGCGCGGGTTCTAGGCGTGGGCCGGGGGCGCGTCAAGACGGGAATCGGGTCATTCGGGAAGCGGGATCCGATCGCCCTGCGCGGGGATGTCATAGCCCCGGCGGAAGCCCTCGCGCGCGGCGAGGGCGAGGTACCAGCGTTTGACGTTGGGGAATTCGCTCATGTCGATACGCTGCCATTCATGGCGCGCGGCCCAGGGCCAGATCGCGAAATCGGCGATGCTCATCTCGGGCCCGGCGACATGGGCGGTCTCGGCGAGGCGCCGGTCCAGAACGCCGTAGAGCCGCCGCGCCTCGCCGGCGAAGCGGTCTTCGGCGTAGGCGGCCTTGCCGGGGTTGAAATGCAGGAAATGATGCGCCTGGCCCAGCATCGGGCCGAAGCCGCCCATCTGCCACATCAGCCATTCCATCACCGCCACCCGCGCGGGGCCGGAGGCGGGGAGGAAGCGGCCGGTTCTTTCGGCCAGCCAGAACAGGATCGCGGCGCTTTCGAACACGGTCTGGCCGCTCGCGCGGTCGCGGATCGCGGGGATCTTGTTGTTGGGGCTGATCTTCAGGAATTCGGGGGCGAATTGCTCATCCTTGCCGATATCGACGGCGCGGACCTCATAGGGAAGGCCCATCTCCTCCAGCGCGATGGAGACCTTGCGCCCGTTCGGCGTCGCCCATGTGTACAGTTCGATCATGCCGTCCCCTCCGTCATGGCGGTTTCACCGTGGATGATGCGCCGGGTTTCGCTTCGCCGTCCAGAGCGCGCCGGTCGCCGGCGCCCCAACCGCCCCAACCCTTGCAATCCGGCCCCGAAGGCGCCATATGGCGGCGCTTCAAGGACATTCCCGGAAGGAGCGTCGCCCATGGCCCGCGTCACCGTCGAAGACTGCGTAGACAAGGTTCCGAACCGCTTCGATCTCGTCATGCTGGCCGCGCATCGCGCCCGCGAGATCGCCACCGGCGCGCCGCTGACGCTTGAGCGCGACAATGACAAGAACCCGGTGGTCGCGCTTCGCGAGATCGCGGAGGAGGCCATCCCGGTCGAGGATCTGCGCGAGCAGGCGATCGAATCGCTCCAGCGTCATATCGAGGTGGACGAGCCCGAGGAGGACCGCATGGCGATCCTGATGGGCGACGCGACCGAGGACAAGCCGGTCGAGGATCTGAGCGAGGAGCAGCTTCTGCGCGCGCTTCTGGCCGAGCAGAGCCAGCCCTGACCTGAGGGCGGGGCGCCTCAGGCGCCCTTTCCGCCCGCCGGCCCGCCCTGATAGGTCTGGCGGATGTTGATCGTCGAAGTCTCGCCGATCGCGTCATAATGGCGGCGCAGCCAACTGGTCGCCGCCGCGCGGCCGATCTCGAAGAGATGGGTCAGGAACTCCCATTCCGAATTCATCTTCGATGAGGCGTCCAGCGGGCGCATGCGTTTGCGCGCCTCGATCATGTGGATATGCATTTTCCGGTACTGATCGGGGCTGAGCTTGCCCTTCTCCAGCAGCCGGGCGACGAAGTCGATCGCGCGCAACTCGTGCAGCAGCGAGGCGTTGAAGGTGATCTCGTTGATCCGGTTGGCGATGTCGGCGGCGCTGCGCGGCTCGCCCGGGCGCACGACCGGGTTGATCTGCACGATCACGATATCCTGCGCCGGGCTGTCATAGAAGAACGGATAGAGCGGCGGATTGCCCATGAAGCCGCCATCCCAGTAATGCGCGCCGCCGATCTTCACCGCCTTGAACACATGCGGCAGACAGGCGGAGGCCATGACCGCGTCGAGCGTGATCTCGGACCGCGCGAAAATGCGCACCCGCCCGGTCTCGACATTGGTGGCGGCGATATGAATCTCGGGGCCGGCGCCGGCGCGGACCTTGCCGAAATCGACCATCTCGCCGACCAGATCGCGCAGCGGATTGATGTCGGCCGGGTTGAGATCATAGGGCGAGACGACATTGCTCAGCGCGTTGAAGAACATGTAACCGGGCGAATTCTCCAGCGACCAGTCGCCGGTCATCCGCGCCCAGAGCGAACGCTGGATCGGGCTGGTCCGGCCGGCCTCCGCGACCGCGCGCCAGAATTCCGCCAGTCGCTTGCGCGCGCCCGCGCCGCCATTTTCCTCCAGCCCCTGGGCGGTCACCACCGCGTTCATCGCGCCGGCCGAGGTGCCGCTGATCGCGGCGATCTCCAGCCGTCCATCCTCGAAGATCCTGTCGAGCACGCCCCAGGTGAAGGCCCCGTGGCTGCCGCCGCCCTGAAGCGCGAGGTTGATCGCCTTGCGGTCCGGCCGCGCGCGCACGGGATTTCGGGCCGGTTTCGCCTTCCCGGTGGACATTGCTGGCTCCTCGCGCGATCACTGAAGATGGGCTGGACGAAACCTATGGTGCGTCGCAAAAACCCTCAAGTGAACTTTCATCTCAGGATTTCTCCCTTGCGCCGCGCCTACCCCGCCTCCGCCTATGATCCCGCGCCGCCGCCAAGCTATTGGGCCGCCACCGTCCCCGAGGCCGCCGCGCGCCGCACTCCGCTGGAGCGCGACCTTTCGGTGGGAACCGCGATCATCGGCGCCGGGTTCACCGGGCTGAACGCCGCGCTGGCGCTGGCCGAGGCGGGCGAGGACGCCGCGGTTTTCGACGGCGCCTATCCGGGCTGGGGCGCTTCGGGGCGCAATGGCGGCTTCGTCTGCCTTGGCGGGGCGGCGGTGTCGCTGGACGAGCAGATCAGGCGTTTCGGGATGGAGGAGACCCGGCGCTTTCTTCATCTCCAGCGCGATTCCGTGGATCATGTCGCCGGCCTTCTGGACCGGTTCGGAATCGACGCCGATCGCCATTCCGACGGGGAATGGGAGCTGGCGCATAGCGACCGGACCTTTCAGCGGCAAAAGCAGGAGGCGGAGCTGAAGCGCCGTTTCGGCCTCACCGTCAATGGGTTCCCGCAGGCGGAGCTGGACGAGCGCGGGATGCGCGGGCCGCGTTTCCATGGCGGGCATCAGCTAGCGCATGGATTCGGGGTCAACCCGCTGAAATACGTCCATGGCCTCGCCGGCGCGGCCGAGGCGGCGGGGGCGGCGATCTTCACCCACAGCCCGGTTCACGCGATCCGCCCGGCGCCCGGCGGCTATCGGCTGCATGTCGGGGGATTCGAGGTTCGGGCGAAGAAACTGATTCTCGCCGTCAACGGCTATGGCGGCGACGACTGGGTTCCGGGGCTGGACGAGCGGGTGCTGCCGGTCATGTCCTCGGTCATGGTCACGCGCAAGCTGACGGCGGCGGAGTTGAACGGCCCCGGCTGGACTTCGGATCAGGCGACCTATGACAGCCGCTCCTCGGTGCATTATTTCCGCCTGCTGCCGGAGGGGCGGTTCATGTTCGGCGCGCGCGGCGGCTCCTCGCTGCATCCCCGTTTCCTGAAGCGGCTGGCCCGGCGCATACGCCGCGATTTCGAGGCGATGTTCCCCCATTGGGCGCATGTCGAGGCGGAATACCGCTGGAACGGTCTTCTGGCGCTGGCCCGCGACCGCAGCGTCCATGCCGGGCCGCTGGACGGGTGGGAGAACGCCTGGGCCGGGATCGCCTATCACGGCAACGGGGTGGCCATGGGTTCGCTGACCGGGCGGGTGCTGGCCGAATTCGCGCTGGGGCGGCGCGGGCTCGCGGATCTGCCGGCGATCATGCGCGCGCCGCTCCGGCGCTTTCCGCTGCCGCGTCTGCGCATGGTCTATGTCAAGGGCGCCTATGTCGCCTGGGACGCCGCTGAAATGCTGCGGGGCTGAGCATGGGCGGGATCGTCGCGATGGAGATCGTGCGCCGCGCGCCCGACCGGGTATCGCGCCTGGCGCTGATCTCGACCACCCCGTTGCCGGACACACCCGCGCAGGCGGCATGGCGCGAGCCGCATATCGTGCGCGCCAGTGCCGGCCGGCTGGACGAGGCGATGGCGGAAAGCCTGTCGGCCGATCACATGGCCCCCGGTCCGGGGCGCGAAGCGGTCATGGC
>JBKECG010000214.1:0-7070 GCA_047974395.1 Pikeienuella sp.
ATCAGCGGCGAGGTCATCACCCCGACCGGACAGCCGGCGGCGGAAAGCCGGCGCATCGCCCATAACCGGCGCTGCGGCGTCGCCGCGCGCGGCTCCATCTTCCGCGACAGATCAGGGTCGAGCGAGGTGAGCGAGATCGCCACCCGCGCCAGCCCCCGCCGCCCCATCGGCCCGAGAAGATCCAGATCGCGGACCACCATAGCCGATTTGGTGACGATGGTCACCGGGTGGGCGAATTCCGCGAACACCTCCAGCAGCCCGCGCATGATCAGATGCCGTTTCTCGATCGGCTGATAGGGGTCGGTGTTGGTCCCGATCGCGATCGGCGCCGGCTGATAGCCGGGGCGCGAGAAGGCGCGACGGAGGAGGGCCGGCGCCTCCGGCTTTATGGTCAGCTTCGTCTCGAAATCCAGCCCGGCGGAAAGGCCGAGAAAGGCGTGGCTCGGGCGGGCGAAGCAATAGACGCAGCCATGTTCGCAGCCCCTGTAGGGGTTGATCGAGCGCATGAACGGCAGATCCGGCGAAGAGACCTTGCTGATGATCGTGCGGGAGCGGTCGATGCTGATCTCCGTCTTCAGCGCCGGCTGCTCCTCGCGCTCCCAGCCGTCGTCAAAGGCGGCGCGGCTCACCGGTTCGAACCGGCCGGAGCGGTTGGAGACCGCCCCCCGCCCCTTGCGCGCGCCCTTGTCGATCTCCGGTCCGTCCATCCGAATCGCCCCCTGCGGAAATGAGAACATTATAGCAACATTCGGATAGAAGATCCCGCCCCGCTTGCCTTGCCGCAATCGCGGCTGCAATGATCGGGCATGGAGAACACATTCGAACTGGAGGCGTTTCTGCCCTATCGGCTCTCCGTGCTTTCGGCGCGGGTCAGCCGGGCGTTTTCCACGCATTATCGGGAGCGGTTCGGCTTCTCCAACGCCGAATGGCGGGTGCTGGCGCATCTCGGCGCCGCGGGGGCGGTTTCGGTCAGGGATATTCACGAACGCGCCGATCTGGAGAAATCCAGGGCCAGCCGCGCCGCCGCGCGGCTGGAGACGGCGGGGCTGCTGGAGAAGCATGTGGATGAGCGAGACCGGCGGCTGGTCTCTCTCAGCCTGACGGCTTCGGGCGCGGCGGCGCTGGCGGAGATCGCGCCTTTCGCCCGCGCCTATGAGGCCGCGCTTCTGGCGCGGCTCGACGAGGCGGACCGCGCGGCGCTGGACCGGATATTGACGCGGCTGAGCGAGGCCGAGGATTGACGCGACGCGAAAGTTCTTGTTGCAGCGCAACGAACCGACCGATACCCGATACCCGGCAGGCGCTGAGACGGAGAAACGGACCCATGCGGAACTTCAAGAAGATCCTTGTCGCCAATCGCGGCGAGATCGCGATCCGGGTGATGCGCGCGGCGAATGAGCTGGGCAAACGCACCGTCGCCGTCTACGCCGAGGAGGACAAGCTCGGCCTCCACCGGTTCAAGGCCGACGAGGCCTACAAGATCGGCGAGGGGCTGGGGCCGATCGAGGCCTATCTCTCCATCCCCGAAGTGATCCGCGTGGCCAGGGAATGCGGCGCCGACGCGATCCATCCCGGCTATGGGCTCCTGTCCGAAAACCCGGATTTCGTGGAGGCCTGCGAGGCCGCCGGCATCGCCTTCATCGGCCCGAAGGCCGAAACCATGCGGCTTCTCGGCGACAAGGCCTCCGCCCGCGAGGCGGCGATCGCGGCCGGGGTCCCGGTGGTGCCGGCGACCGGCGTCCTGCCGGACGATATGGACGAGGTTCGCCGGATGGCCGATGAGGTCGGCTATCCGCTGATGCTCAAGGCCTCCTGGGGCGGCGGCGGGCGCGGGATGCGACCGATCTTCGGCCCCGATGAGCTTGAAGCCAAGGTCAAGGAAGGCCGGCGCGAGGCCGAGGCCGCCTTCGGCAATGGCGAGGGTTTTCTGGAGCGGCTGGTGCAGCGCGCCCGCCATGTCGAGGTGCAGATCCTCGGCGACGGCCACGGCCATATCGTCCATCTCTTCGAGCGGGATTGCTCCGTGCAACGGCGCAATCAGAAAGTGGTGGAGCGCGCCCCCGACCCGCTGCTGACCGAAGCCGAGCGCGCCGAGATCTGCGAGCTTGGCCTGAAGATCGCCCGTCACGCCAATTACCGTTGCGCCGGCACGGTCGAATTCCTGATGGACGCCGACAGCCACGAATTCTTCTTCATCGAGGTCAATCCGCGGGTTCAGGTCGAGCATACCGTAACCGAGGAGGTCACCGGGATCGACATCGTGAAGGCGCAGATCCGCATCACCGAGGGCGGGCGCATCGGCCATATCGAGGAGACCGGCGTTCCCGAACAGGCCGACATTCATCTCCGCGGCCACGCCGTCCAGTGCCGGGTGACGACCGAAGACCCGATGAACAATTTCATCCCCGATTACGGCCGCATCACCGCCTATCGGGGCGCGACCGGCTTCGGCATCCGGCTCGACGGCGGCACCGCCTATTCCGGCGCCGTCATCACCCGCTTCTACGACAGCCTGCTGGAGAAGGTAACCGCCTGGGCCCCAACCGCGGAGGAGGCCCGGCTGCGGCTCGACCGGGCGCTGCGCGAGTTCCGCATCCGCGGCGTCGCCACCAATCTCGCCTTTGTCGAGAACCTGATCTCGCATCCGAAATTCCGCGATGCGACCTACACCACCAAATTCATCGACGAGACGCCGGAGCTGTTCCGTTTCGAGCTGCGCCGCGATCGCGCGACCAAGCTCCTGACCTATATCGCCGACATTTCGGTGAACGGGCACCCGGAGGCCGCCGGCCGCCCGCGCCCGCCCGCCCACGCCAAACCGCCGAAGCCCCCGGCCCCGCGCACGGAGAAACCCGCGCCGGGGACGCGGCAATTGCTGGAGGAGAAGGGCGCGAAGGCGGTCGCCGACTGGATGCTGGCGCAGGACCGGCTGCTGATCACCGACACCACGATGCGCGACGGGCATCAGTCGCTGCTGGCGACGCGGATGCGCACCCATGACATGCTGAAGGTCGCGCCGGCCTATGCGCATAACCTGCCGACGCTCTTCTCGATGGAATGCTGGGGCGGGGCGACTTTCGATGTCGCCTATCGCTTCCTTCAGGAATGCCCCTGGCAGCGGCTTCGCGACCTTCGCGCGGCGATGCCGAATCTCCTGACGCAGATGCTGCTGCGCTCGGCCAATGGCGTCGGCTACACCAACTATCCCGACAATGTGGTGATCAAGTTCGTCGAGCGCGCCGCCGAAACCGGGGTCGATGTCTTCCGCGTCTTCGACAGCCTCAACTGGGTCGAGAACATGCGCGTCGCCATGGATGCGGTGATCGACAGCGGCAAGATCTGCGAGGCGGCGATCTGCTATACCGGCGATATTCTCGACCCGGACCGGGCGAAATACGACCTGAAATATTACGTGGACATGGGCAAGGCGCTCCGCGACGCCGGCGCGCATGTGCTCGGCCTGAAAGACATGGCCGGCCTCCTGAAACCGCGCGCCGCCGGGGTGCTGGTGAAGGCGCTGAAGGAAGAGGTCGGGCTGCCGATCCATTTCCACACGCACGATACGTCCGGCATCGCCGCCGCCTCGATCCTGGAGGCGGCCAAGGCCGGGGTGGACGCGGTGGACGCGGCGATGGACGCCTTTTCCTCCGGCACCTCGCAGCCCTGTCTCGGCGCCGTGGTCGAGGCGCTGAGAGGCGACGAGCGCGACACCGGGCTGGACGGGAGCGCGATCCGCGAGATTTCCCGCTATTGGGAGGGGGTGCGCGCGCTCTATGCGGCCTTCGAGAGCGGCACCATTTCCGGCGCCTCGGAGGTTTATCTTCACGAGATGCCGGGCGGCCAGTACACCAACCTGAAGACCCAGGCCCGGAGCCTCGGGCTGGAGGATCGCTGGGGCGAGGTGGCCGAGACCTATGCCGAGGTCAATCGCATGTTCGGCGACATTCCCAAGGTCACGCCTTCGTCCAAGGTCGTCGGCGATCTGGCCCTGGCCATGGTCGCGGCCGGGCAGAGCCGCGCGGATATCGAAGGGGATCGCGAGGTTTCCTTCCCCGATTCCGTGGTCGATTTCTTCCGCGGCGGGCTGGGCCAACCGCCGGGGGGCTTTCCGGCGGATTTGCAGAAAAAGGTGCTGAAGGGCGAGGCTCCGCTGATGGGCCGCCCCGGCGAACACCTGCCGCCGGTCGATCTGGAGGCGGTGCGGGCCAAGGTCTCAGCGGAGCTGGACGGGTTCGAGGTCGATGACGAGGATCTCTGCGGCTATCTGATGTATCCCAAGGTCTATCTCGACTATATGGGCCGCCACCGCGATTATGGGCCGGTGCGGGTGCTGCCGACCCTGACCTATTTCTACGGCATGGAGACCGGCGAGGAGATCTCCATCGAGCTGGAGAAGGGCAAGACCATGATCCTCCGGCTCCAGACCATCTCGGAGCCGGGCGAGGATGGCGATGTGAAGGTCTTCTTCGAGCTGAACGGCCAGCAGCGGGTGATCCGCGCCCCCGACCGCTCGATCGCCGCCGGGACGGCGCGGCGGGCCAAGGCCGAACCCGGCAACCCCGCCCATGTCGCCGCGCCGATGCCGGGCGTCATCGCCTCGGTGGCCGTGCGCGAAGGCCAGACCGTCGCGCCGGGCGAGGTGCTGATGTCGATCGAGGCGATGAAGATGGAGACCGCGATCCATGCGGAGGTCGGCGGCGTGGTGAAGCGCATCGTCGCCCAGGCCGGCGCCCAGGTGGACGCGAAGGATCTTCTGGTCGAGTTCGAGGGGTAGCCGCCCGCCCCCATGACGTCCTGCGTTTGCGTTGAAACAACCGGCATTCACGTTTCGGATCAGCACGTCGCCGATCCGAAGGCGAAGAATTCCAGCTCCATGCAAACGCAAAACGCCATGGCCTCAGAGCCGAAACCCGGCCGGACCCTGCGCCGCCTTAAAAGGGATCAGATTTCGATCCTGCCACAGATGAAATCATGCTCCATCGGCCTGATCAGCAGTTTCTCGCGCTGATCATGCATGGTCCGGTGCGCTTCGGTCTTCTCGATGGCGACCCAGTCGTCCCGCCTCGCCCAGACGGTGACATGCATGAAGGCGCCCGGCGCCTTTTCGTCTTCGACGACATGCGAGTGGTCGAGGCCGTTTTGCGTCGCCGTCTTTTCATAATTCTTCATGATGGCGATGAACTCGCCCCGATCCTTGGGGTCGATGATGAATTTGCCGATATGGATGAAGCTTGGCGCCATGACTCTTCTCCTGTGACCGATGAAAGCTCCGGTTGCGGCGCCTGTCGGACGCAAATCGCTGCTGGCGATGCTGGAACCGTGCGCCGCGAACGGGCGCTGCTTCTGGCCGCAGTGTGGATACGCGATACGCGCCGACCACCGCCGCACAAGACAGTTGGCGCGTCGGAGCCGCGACTTCAAGAAGCCGGGCGGCCATGTCGCAGGTCCGCTCGACGGCGCGTTCCGCCGCAGCGCCCGGAACCCATCTTTCAGCGGTAATTTCGCCAAACCCGCCCGGAATGGGTTAAACTCCGTCGGACGGAGCAGCCTGCGGGCGAGTCGTCCGGGCCGGCTCCGCAACAAGGAGAAGGACGCGATGAGCAAACATGTCGCCGACGACCGCACCGACCATATGGACGCCAGGGTCCTGAAACACTTCGCGAAAGCCGAACAAAAAGAGGCCGGCGCGCCAAGCGAGGAGGCGAAGGCGCTCCATCGCGGCGCCCGCGTCCCGGACCAGAGCCGGCTGAAGCAATATATGCGGATCGAGCGCGGGCGCTCCGCCTGAAAACCGGCTGAAACCGGTCTCGCGCCGCTACGACGGTTGACATCGTTGCATTTGCAACGATAATGAAGGGCGACGAATCGGAGGTACGCTGATGAACCGACGCCACCCGCCCGAAAGCTTCACCGACGCCGCCCCCGCGCATGACGGCCGCTATGGCGTGACGCCCGGCTACATGCCGGGTTTCGGCAATGATTTCGAAAGCGAGGCCCTGCCGGGCGCGATCCCGGTGGGGCGCAATTCCCCCCAGCGGGTGAATTACGGGCTCTATGCGGAGCAGCTTTCCGGCTCTCCGTTCACCGCGCCCCATGCGACGCTGGAGCGGTCCTGGATGTATCGCATCCGCCCCTCGGTGAAACATGTCGGCCGGTTCAGGAAAGCCGATCTCCCCTATTGGAAGACCGCGCCGAACGTGATCCCGGACGTGATCTCGCTCGGCCAGTATCGCTGGGACCCGGTTCCCTTCCCGAAGGAGAAGCTGAACTTCATCGAAGGGATGCGCACCGTCACCACGGCCGGCGACGTCTACAGCCAGGCCGGCATGGCCTCGCATGTCTATCTCGCCAACAAGGACATGGCGGACGATTATTTCTTCAACGCCGACGGCGAATTGCTGGTGGTGCCGCAGCACGGGCGGCTGGCGATCTTCACCGAATTCGGCAAGATCGACCTGGAGCCGCTGGAGATCTGCATCCTGCCGCGCGGCATGCTGTTCAAGGTCGCCCTGCCGGACGGCGAATCCCGCGGCTTCGTCTGCGAGAATTACGGCGCCAAGTTCACCCTGCCCAATCGCGGCCCGATCGGGGCCAACTGCCTGGCCAATCCGCGCGATTTCAAGACCCCGGTCGCCGCCTATGAGAACCGGGAGACCCCCTCCCGCGTCTGGATCAAGTGGTGCGGCCAGCATCATGTGACCGAGATCGGCCATTCGCCGCTCGACGTGGTCGCCTGGCACGGCAATTACGCGCCCTATAAATACGATCTCCGGACCTACGCCGCGGTCGGCTCGATCACCTTCGACCACCCGGACCCGTCGATCTTCACCGTCCTGACCGCGCCCACGGCCGAGGAGGGCACGGCGAATATCGACTTCGTGATCTTCCCCGAACGCTGGCTGCCGCAGGAGGACACGTTCCGCCCGCCCTGGTATCACAAGAACATCATGTCCGAACTGATGGGCAATATTTACGGCCAGTATGACGCCAAGCCGCAGGGCTTCGCGCCGGGCGGGATCAGCCTGCATAACTGCATGCTGCCGCACGGGCCGGATAACGAAGCCTTCGAG
>JBKECG010000024.1:0-5878 GCA_047974395.1 Pikeienuella sp.
TAGACGAACTGCGCGAAGGCGAAGGTGATCATGGCGAACTGGATGCCGGAGCGGCGCACCGCCACATAACCGACTAAAGCGCCGAGCGCCGCGGAAACAAGCCCGCCCGCGAGGATCGTCAGCTCCAATGTGAGCCCGGTGGTCTTGAGCAGATGGCCAGCGACATAGGCCGCCAGCCCCAGGAACATCGCCTGACCGAAACAGAGCAGTCCGACATAGCCCAGGAGCAGATTGAACGAGGTGGCGAAGACGACAAAGCAGAGGATCGTCATCAACAGCACGGGATAGACGAAAAACGGCAGGATCAGCGCGACCGCGAGCGCGGCGAGGATCAGGACGGCACGCATCAGGATCTCTCCCTTCCGGCAAAGAGGCCGCTCGGGCGAAAGATCAACGCCAGCAGCATGATCAGGAAGATCACCAGATTGGCGCCTTCCGGGTAGAAGACCTTGGTCAGCCCCTCAACGATCCCCAGAAGATAGCCGGTCAGCACCGCGCCGATGATCGACCCCATGCCGCCGATCACCACCACCGCGAAGATCACGATCATCAGACTCGACCCCATCGAGGGCGAAACCTGATAGACGGGCGCCGCCAGCACGCCCGAGAGCCCGGCCAGACCAACGCCGAAACCATAGGTCAGCGTCATCATCCGCGGCACGTTGACGCCAAAGCTTTCGACCACATCCGAATTTTCGTTGGCGGCGCGCAGATAGGCGCCGAGCTTGGTATGCTCGATCAGAAGCCAGGAGCCGAGACAGGTGAGCACCGAGAACACCACGACCCAGAGCCGGTACCAGGGCAGGAACATGAAGCCGAGATTGACGCCCCCCGGCAGCGGCGAGTCATACGGCAACCCGGAAGAGCCGTATTGCTGCCGGATCAGCCCCTCGATCACCAGCGTCGCCGCATAGGTGATGAGCAGCGAATAGAGATGGTCGAGATCGGCGATCGGCTTCAACAATACCCGCTCCAGCGCCATGCCGGTGATCGCCACCAGCACCGGCGCGATGATCAGCGCCCCCCAATAGGGTACGCCCAGCGTGCTCAGCAGGAGCCAGGCGAAGAAGGCGCCGAGCATGTATTGCGCGCCATGGGCGAAATTCACCACATGCATCAGCCCGAAGATGATCGCGAGCCCCATGGCCAACATGGCGTAGAAGGAGCCGTTGATGACCCCGATCAGCAATTGCCCGAACAGCAATTGCGGCGTGATCGCGTCGAACATGTTTCAGACTCCCAGGTAGTTCTTGACGCGATCCATATCGGCCGCGAGTTCTTCGTTGGTGAGTTGATCGACGACCATGCCATGCTCCATCACTACGTGGCGGTCGGCGACCTTGCGCGCGAAATTCAGGTTCTGTTCAACCAGAAGGATGGTGTAGCCCAGCGTCTTCAGCCGCCTGATCTCGGCGCCGATCTCCTTGACCACGACCGGGGCCAGCCCTTCGCTGGGCTCGTCCAGCAGCAGGAACCGACAGCCGTTGCGCAGGATGCGCGCGATGGCCAGCATCTGCTGCTCGCCCCCCGAAAGCGTCGTCCCCCCGGCCGAGGCGCGGGCGCGAAGGTTCGGAAAGGCCTCCAGCAGGGCGTCATCGCTCATGCCGCCGGGTCGAAGCATCGGCGGCAGGGTCAGGTTCTCGCGCACCGAAAGATCGGCGAAGATCGCGCGCTCCTCCGGGCACCAGGCGAGGCCGAGCCGCGCGATCTGATAGGTGCGCTTGCGGATCAGTTCGGTCCCCTCGAAGAGGATCGAGCCCTTGCGGTTGCGCACGATCCCCATGATCGAGCGCAGCGTGGTGGTCTTGCCGGCGCCGTTGCGCCCGATCAGCGTGACCAGTTCGCCGGGATGAACGTCGAAATCCACACCCTGAAGCGCCTGGCTTTCAGCATACCAGGCATTGAGCCCGCGGACCTCCAGCGCCGGGCGCGCGACATCGTCAAGCGGCATCCTCTATCCCTCCCATATAGGCGGCGATCACGCGTTCATCGGCGGAGACCTCGGCGTAGCTCCCCTCCATGAGCACCTGTCCGGCCTGAAGGACGGTGATCCGGTCGGACAATGTCGAGACGACCGAGAGATTGTGCTCCACGATCAGGATGGTTCGTCCGGCGGAAACCTTGCGGATCAGCCGGGTGATCGGCTCCACATCCTCATGCCCCATGCCGGCGGTGGG
Source organism: Pikeienuella sp. (assembly GCA_047974395.1). GTDB lineage: Bacteria > Pseudomonadota > Alphaproteobacteria > Rhodobacterales > Rhodobacteraceae > Pikeienuella. Next base: position 2,178 of record JBKECG010000024.1, read on the forward strand.
CTCGTCGAGCAGCATCACCTCCGGCTCCAGCGCCAGCGTGGTCGCGATCTCAAGGGCGCGCTTCTTGCCATAGGACAATTCGGCGGCGCTGAGATCGGCGGCGTCGGCGAGGCCGACATCGCCAAGCAACTCCATGGCCCGCGCATTCAGCCCGCGGATCGAGGAGATGGAATTCCAGAACCGAAAGGCGGCCCCATGGCCGGATTGCAGGGCCACCCGCACGTTTTCGAGCACGCTCATATCCGGAAAGGTGGCGGAGATCTGGAAGGAGCGGACCATGCCGCGCCGCGCCACATCGCTGGTGCGAAGATGCGAGATATCCTCGCCATTCAGGACGATCCGCCCCGCGCTCGGCTGCAAGGTCTTGGTCAACAGGTTGAAGCAGGTGGTCTTGCCGGCCCCGTTCGGCCCGATCAACGCATGGATCGAGCCGCGTCTGACCTTCAGGTCCACATCCTTCACCGCCCAGAAGTCGACGAATTTCCTGCCGATCCCATGGGCCTCAAGCGCATATTCGCTCTGGTTCGTCATGTTTCCTCCTCTCGGCCCCGCTCTTCACGACGGCAGTCCGAGAACCCCTTTCGCCAGAACCCCGTGCTGAATCTCGTTGGAGCCGCCGAAGATCGCCGGCGCGCGACTGTCGAGATAGAGGTTCATCGCATCGACCTCGCCCTCGGCGGTCTGAAGATCATCCCAGAACCGCGCTTCCTCGCCGGCGACGGTCAGCATCTCCTCGGTGATCCGCTGGTAAAGCTCGGAGCAGAAGATCTTCAGCACCGAGACATCCGGCCCAAGATCGCCGCCGGCGCGCAACACCCGCGCGAAACGCTCGAAAGCCGAGCCGAGATCGTAGAGATCGAGCCTGAGCTTCGCGTAGCGAGCGACGAAACCCGGATCGTCGAAAGCGCCTCGGTCACGGGCCAGCCGCTCCAGCCGCCTGATCGCGTATTCCGGGCGCGAAGGCGCGCCGAGGAAGATCCGCTCATGCCCGAGAACCGCCTTGGCCAGCGCCCATCCCTGATCAATCTCACCGACCACATTGGCGACCGGAACGCGGACATTATCGAAGAACACCTCGCAGAAATCCGCCTCGTTCCGAAGATTCGGAATCGGGCGCACGGTGCAGCCGGGCGCGGTCATGTCCACCAGAAGCACGGTGATCCCGTGCTGGCGCTTGGGGTTGTCATTGCTGGTGCGGGCCAGCAGCAGAATCCAGTTGGCGCAATGGGCCAGCGTGGTCCAGATCTTCTGCCCGTTGACGACGAACTCGTCGCCGTCGCGCACGGCCGAAGTCCGCAGCGAAGCGAGGTCCGAACCCGCATTGGGTTCGGAATAGCCCTGGCACCAGACATGTTCGCCGGTCAGGATGCGCGGCAGGAAGAATTCCTTCTGCGCCTCGGTCCCGAACTGGATCAGCAGGGGCCCGGTCAGGCCGATGCCATGATCGGGAATGCGCGGACAGCCGAGCCGCGCCCATTCCTCGACATAGACGATGTGCTTCGCCGCATCGAGACCCATGCCGCCGTGCTCCTGCGGCCAGACCGGCGACAGCCAGCCCTTTTCGGCCAGGCGATGATACCATTCGGCCACCTCGTCGAAGACCGGGCGCTGCTTGCGCATGAAACGCAGATCCGGCGGGCAGTTCTTCTCCACCCAGTCGCGGAAGATCGCCCGGAATTCCTCGTCGCTGAGGGCGTTCCAGTCCTGTTGCCCGGCCATCGTCATTCATCCCCGAACACGGCCGGGCGCTTCTCCAGGAAGGCGGCCATCGCCTCCTTGCTGTCGGCGTGATGGGTCATCTCGACCGTCAGGTTCTGCTCGAACCGATAACCGTCCTTCAGGCCCATGGTCTCGACCGTGTTGAGCGCGCGCTTGGCGAGCCTGATCGCGGTCGGCGATTTGGAGGCCATGTTCTTCGCCATCTCCATCGCGGTCGCCATCAACTGGTCGGGCGCCACGCAGGCCTCGATCAGGCCGCGGCGGTAAAGCTCCTCGGCGGGGGCGCGATAGCCGGTCAGCACCATCCGGCGGGTCAGCCCGATCGGGAAGACGCGCATGGTATGGCGCACGCCGCCCATCAGGCCGATGTCGATCTCCGGCAGGCCGAAGACCGCGTTGGTCGAGGCGACGATGATGTCGGAGCAGATCGCCAGCCCCATGCCGGCGCCGAGCGCCGGGCCGTTCACCGCGGCGATGACGGGGATATTCATCTCCATGATCACGAAGCCGACCTCTCGCGCGCGGCGCAGATGCCTGTAGACCTCGCCCGGCGCCCATTCGGTCTGCTTGGAGCGCCCCTTGATGTCGGCGCCGGCGGAGAAGCACTTGCCATTGCCGGTCAGCACGATGACGCGCACGCCCCTGGTGGCGTTCAACTCGTCGAAGACGGAGATCAGCTCCTCCATGAACGCCTTGGACTGCGCGTTCACCGGCGGCGCGTCGAGCGTGACGACGGCGACGTGATCCTCGATCTTCGTCTTGATCAGATTGTTTTCCATGGGATGTCCTTTCAGGCTGCGGCGCGCTCGCGCGTTACGAATTGGAGGCGCAGCTCTTCGGGCTGGCCCAGGGTTGCGTTGAGCGCCACGGCGCGCTTCATGAAGAGGCCGATGTCGCATTCGTCGGTGAAGCCCATGGCCCCATGGAGGTGGATCGCCCGGCGGGTGACCGAGACCGCCGCATCCCCCGCGCGCGCCTTGGCCGCGAGAATCGCCAGATCCCCGGCGAGCCCGCCCTCCTGCGCATAGGTCTCGACGGCGTTGACCACGGCGGCGCTGGCGAATTCGGCGTCGGCCCACATGTCCACCAGCCGGTGCTGGACCACCTGGAAGGCGGCGATGGGGCGGCCGAACTGCACGCGCTCCTTGGTGAAGGCGATGGTGTCCTCGATGGCGCGGGTGGCGATCCCGGAAAGCTCCGCCGCCAGCGCCAGCCGGGTGACGGCGATCGCCCGCTCCAGCGCCGGCGTCACGGCGTTGCCCCGGATCAGGACCTGCGCGGCGCCGGCGGCCACATTGTCGAAGCTGACCGAGGCGAGCCTCGCGCCGTCGAGGGTCGGACGCGCGGCTATGGCCACGCCCCTGGCGCCGGCGGGAACGCCGAGCAGCATCGCCTCGCCGCCCGCATGCGCCAGCAGCAGGAAATCCGTGGCCGATTCCGCCGCTGAAACAAACTCGGCGCGACCCGACAGCAGATAGCCGTCGCCATCGGCGCGGGCCTCGACCGGCGCGGGCGAGCCGTCGCGCCCCTGCCATGCCGGCGCGACGACCGCGCCGCCGCCGATCAGCCCCTCCGCCAGCCGGGCGCGCTCCGGCGTCTCCGCGCCGGCGGCGAGCAGGGTCCCCGCGAAGACGCTGAGCTGCGCCAGCGGCTCGGTGATCAGCGCCCGGCCAAGCGCCTCGCTCAGCACAGCCTGCTCCGCAAGGCCGAGACCGGAGCCGCCGAGATCCTCCGGCAGCAGCAGCCCCAGCCACCCCGCCTCGGCCATCGCCGACCAGGTCGCCCGGTCCAGATCGGTCCCCGCCACGCGCCGGGCGCGAAAACCGGCGGTGCCGTCATGGCGAAGGGCGAAACCCGCGACGCTCTCGCGCAGCAAGGCGAGACCGCCATCCTCATCATCCAGCATCAGGCCGTTCATCTCGTTCTTCTCCTTTCGGGTCCGGTCATCCGGCTTCGGGCAGGACGTGATCGGCGAACTGCTT
>JBKECG010000228.1:0-8780 GCA_047974395.1 Pikeienuella sp.
GCTTGTCGCGTCGATGAGTCGGGGGGCGACCGGCTCCCCGGTCTCGCGCGAGAGCAGGCGGATCGAGGGCGCCTCCGTCGGCTCGTGTGCGTTGGCCCACTCGATCAGCGTGACCAGAACCGGATGAAGCGCCTTGCCCTTCTCCGTCAGCCGGTATTCGACGCGTTTGGGCCGCTCCTGATATTGCTCGCGCCGGAGCACCCCGGCGGTCTCCAGCTTGCGCAGCCGGTCGGCGAGCACATGGCGGGTGACGCCGAGCCGTTCCTGAAACCGCTCGAACCGGCGGATGCCGAGAAAACAGTCCCGCAGCACCAGCATGGTCCAGCGATCCCCGATCACCGAGAGACCGCGGGCGACGGGGCAGGCTTCCTGAGCGAGTTCGTTCCAGCGCATGGAGGCAATCTATCAGATCGGTTTCCGGATTGACAGGTTCCGAAATGGAACCTAGTTAGTTCCAAAACGGAATGCAACATGATGGGAAAACCCGATGAGCGATGGAGAGCCGCAGGGCGCCCGCAAGATCCGCAGCTATGAATACGCCGTCGCGGGTCTGGATCATCGCGCCGCCCTGAGCATGTCGGGGCTGGATTACATGCGCGCGCTGGTGGCGGGCGAGCTTGGCGCGCGGCCGTCCATCTCCGACACGATCGGCATGTCGCTCCCGCGGGAGATCGAATATGGCCGGGTCGTGTTCGAGGCGCAGGCGGCCGATTTCCTGCTGAACCCGCTCGGGGTCATCCATGGCGGCTTCGCGGCGACGCTGCTCGATTCGGCGATGGGCTGCGCTGTGCATACCGCGCTGCCGGCGGCGACCGGCTACACCACGGCGGAGCTGAAGATCAACTATACCCGCGCGATGACGCCGGAAACCGGCCTGTTGCGGGCCGAAGGCGCGGTGATCCATGTCGGCCGGCGGATGGCGACGGCCGAAGGGCGGCTTCTGGGCGAGGACGGCAAGCTCTATGCCCATGGCTCCACCACCTGTTTCGTCTTCCCGCTGAAGGGTTGAGCCGATGAGCGCCGCGGGGCGGGCCGCCGAGGGCCGCCGCGCCGCCCGCACCCGGCTTCTGCTCGAAGGGCCGATCGGGCCGACGCTGGCGCGGCTGGCGGCGCCGAATGTGCTGGCCATGTTCGTGACCTCGGCCCAGAGCATCGCCGAGGGCTATTTCGCCGGCCGGCTCGGCGTCGCGGCGCTGGCCGCCATGGCGCTGGTCTTTCCGCTGGTGATGCTGACGCAGATGCTCTCGGCCGGGGCGATGGGCGGCGCGATCTCCTCCGCCGTGGCGCGGGCGCTTGGCGCGGGCGATCCCGTGCGGGCGGCGCGGCTGACGCTGGCTTCATGGGTGATCGCGCTCGCCGCGGCCGCGCTCTCGGCGGCGCTGATGGCGCTGTTCGGCGCGGCGATCTTCCGGCTGCTCGGGGGCGGCGAGGAGGCCGCGCGCAGGGCGCTGGACTATGCGGCGGTGTTCTTTCCGGGCTGCGTCGCGCTCTGGCTGCTCAATTCCACGCTGAGCGTGATCCGCGGGACCGGAAACATGGCCGCGCCCTCGACGCTGCTCTTCATCATGTCGCTTGCGGCGATCCCGCTTTCCGGCGCTTTCGCGCTCGGCTGGGGGCCGTTTCCGGCGATGGGAACGCAGGGGCTGGCGCTGGGGCTGATCCTGGCCAACGGGATCGGCGCGGCGATCGCGATGATCTATGTGCTGTCGGGCCGGGTCGGGCTGTCTTTCGCCGGCGTCGGCCTGCCCGCGCGGTCGCTCTACGCCGATATCCTCCGCGTCGGGCTGATCGCCGGGCTGAACGCCTTTCAGACGGTGCTGACCATCGTGCTGATGGTCGGGCTGGTCGGCCGTTACGGAGAGGCGGCGCTGGCCGGATACGGCCTTGGCGCGCGGCTCGAATTCCTGCTGATCCCGATTGTCTTCGGCATCGGCGCGGCGATGACGGCCATGGTCGGCGCGAATATCGGCGCGGGGGCGAGGCCGAGGGCGCTGCGCGTCGCCTGGACCGGCTCTTTCGCCGCGGCGGGGATCGTCGGCGCGATCGGCGCCGTGGCGGCGATCCGCCCCGATCTCTGGCTCGGCCTGTTCCTCGATCCGGCCGATATCGGGCCGCTGGAGGCGGGGCGGGCCTATTTCCGCGCCGTCGCGCCCTTCTACGCCTGTTTCGGCCTCGGCCTTGCGCTCTATTTCGCCAGCCAGGGGGCGGGGCGCATGGTCTGGCCGGTGGTCGGCAGCCTCTTTCGCATGGCGACCGCCTTTGGCGGCGCGCTGCTGCTCACCGCCTGGACCGACCTGGGCGTCACCGGCGTCTTCGCCGGGATCGCGGCGGGGATGTTCGCCTATGGCGTGGTCACGGCGCTCGCGATCTGGCGCACCGCCTGGCGATAGGGGCGGCTATCGCGGGTCCTCGACCACGATATAGGTGACGTTGGAGCCGGAATATTGCGGCTGATACCAGGACCCGCCGCATTCCTGATAGGGAATGCCGTCATAATCATAGGTGCGGCAGCCCGAGGGCAGCGAATTGACGATCGCGCCGATCGCGGTCGCCGCCACCGCGCCCGCCACGATGCCGGCGCCGATATCCCAGCCGTCGCGATGATGGTCGATGTCGATGTCGAGATGGCGGTCGTGATGGCGATGCCCGTGGCGGTGGCCGCCGTCGTGATGACGGCCGCCGTCATGGCCGCCATGATGGCGACCGCCCCCGCCCTGATGGCCGCCCCCCTTGTGGCCGCCCCCGTGATGGCGGCCGCCATGGTTGCGATGCCCGCCGCCCCGGCCATTGGCGTGGCGGTTGACATTGTGCCGGCCGGAGCTGCGGACATGATGGCCCCCGCCCCGCCGCGCGCCGCCGCGCCCGCCGCCATGGTGGCCGCGCCCGCGCGCCTCGGCCGGTTCGGCGGAAAGCGAGAGCGCCAGCGGCGCGATGAAGGCGGCGACGGCGGCGACGCCATTGGGGACCGGCGTGGTCGGAAGCGCCACCGCGAAGGCGACGATGATGCGGATCAATGCGCGCATGACAGGCCTCCTGAATCAGTTGCTGTCTTCGGTCGGGGCGTCGGCGGGGTCTTCCTCCGGCGCCTCGGCTTTGGCGATCGGGATGCGGGTGGCGTCCTCGGGCGGGGCGAAGCTGAAGCGCCGGTCGGCGTATTCGGCCTCGGGCGTGATCGTCACGGTCGCATGGAAGACCGGCCGCGCCTCGTCGGTCCGATCGACGATCATGTAGGCGCAGGGCAGCGTGCTTTCCGAATCCTCGATCCAGAGCTGCCAGTCCACATCCCCCTGGGTGAAGGCGTACTGGTCGCAGACCCGGCCGCCGATCCGCGCATGGCCGACGAAACGCGCCGCTTCGAGCGCGGCGATGTCCTCCTCGTCCCGCCCCCAGAAGAAGAGATCGGCCAGCGGCAGCTCCAGATCATATTCCTCCGCCATGTGGGAGATCATCTCCGGCAGCGGCCCCTTTTGGTCGATCTCGGCGTAAAGCCGGCTGATCGGCGACCAGAGCGCGGCCTTTTCGCCGTCATAGTAGAAGATGCGCGAGCGGTCCGGGGATGAGACCTCCACCCGCAGCCCGTGCGGTGGATCGGCCTGAAGCGAGACCTGCTCGATCACCGCGTTCTTTTCCCCGTCGTCGAAGACCTGCTCCCAGATCAGCATCGCTTCACCGGAAAAGGCGGGCAGGGCGCGCAGTTTCGCGCCCATGTCCCTGACGGCCTGAACCGCCGCCGGATCGACAGCGGGAATCTCCGCCGGCGTTTCGGGCGATTGGGCGAAAGCGCCGGAGGCGGCGAGCGCGCCGCCGATTACAAGCCCTGCGTGTAAGGTCCTGGCGGCCGAGATCATGATTCGCCCTTCCATGCCTGTTGCATACGCCGCAGCACCGCCGCGGGGCGGGGAAGAGGATATTTCCCAACCTCCCGCCAAAGTAGAAGAATGGCGAGTCCCGCAGGAATGGCAATCGGAATCTGACGGGCGCCGGGGGCTGCGACGAGAGGTCCGCTCAGCCCGCGCCGATCAGCGCGCCGACCCTGCGCAACGCCAGAAGATAGCCCTCAAGCCCGAAACCGGCGATCACCCCGTCGGCGCGCAGCGATACGTAGGAGTGGTGGCGAAAACTCTCCCGCTTGTGGACATTGGAGATATGGACTTCGAAAACCGGTCCGTCGAACGCGTTGAGCGCATCAAGGATCGCCACCGACGTATGGGTGTAGGCGGCCGGATTGATGATGATCGCGGCGCCGTCCTCGCGCGCCGCATGAATCCGGTCGATGATCTCATGTTCGGCGTTGGACTGGTGGAAGCTGACCGCAAGGCCAAGCTCGGCGGCGAGCTTGCGGCAGGCCGTCTCCAGATCCGCCAGGGTTTCGCGCCCGTAGATCTCCGGCTGGCGCTTGCCGAGAAGGTTCAGATTCGGGCCGTTCAGAATGTAGACGGTCTTTTGCATCCGGGGCGTTCCTTCGCGGCTCTCGGCGCCGGTCGCGGCGCGGGCGCATTGAGCATCGGGCGCGGGCGCGGCGCAAGTCCGGTGGTTGCAATGTAATTATATAACATATATTCACCGCCCACCCGCATCCAGAATGGACCCTCCCGAATGAGATCCGTCTTCCTCGCCGCCGCTCTGCTCCTTTCCCCCCAGCCGCTCGCCGCCCAACCGCGCGTGGTCGCGGACGTGCCCCCGGTTCACGCGCTGGTCGCGCGGGTGATGGAGGGGGTCGGCGCGCCGGCGCTGATCGTCGGGCCGGGCGCTTCGCCGCATGGCCATGCGCTGAAACCTTCGGACGCGCTGGCGCTGGCGGAGGCGGATCTGGCCTTCTGGATCGGCGAGGGGCTGACGCCCTGGCTCGCCGGCCCGCTCGCCGGTCTGGGCGAAGGGGCGCGTGCGGTCGAGTTGATGGAGGCGCCGGGCGTCGCGCTGTTGCCGCTGCGCGAGGGGGCGCGCTTCGCCGCGCATGATCATGGCGGTCATGATGAGGGCGGCCATGGCCACGAAGACCATGGCCACGACGATCATGACCCGCATATCTGGCTCGATCCGGCGAACGCGCAGGCGATGATGCGCGCGATCGCCGCAGCGCTGGGCGCGGCCGACCCGGAGAACGCCGCGCGCTATGCGGCCAACGCCGAAGCCGGCGTCGCGGAGATAGGCGCCCTCGCCGAAGAGATCGACGCCGCGCTGGCGCCGGTCAGGGGCCGGCCCTTCCTCGTCTTCCACGACGCCTATCATTATTTCGAGGCCCGTTTCGACATCGAGGCCGCCGGCGCGCTGGCCCATTCCGACGCGGTCTCCCCCGGCCCGGCCCGGCTGGCGGAGGCGCGGGACGCGATCCGCGCGCTCGGCGCCGTCTGCGTCTTTCACGAACCGCAGGCCGCGACCGGGTTGGTCGAGACCGCGACCGAGGGGACCGGCGCGCGCATCGGCGCGCTCGACCCGCTCGGGACCGGGCTGGAGCCGGGCCCCGGTCTCTATGCCGGGATGATGCGGGGCCTTGCGCGCGGTCTTCGCGACTGCCTCGGCGGATAGCTCAGGCCAGCCCCTCCAGCGCGCTGGTCAGGTTGCGGCCGAGATCGTCGGAAAGATAACCGCCCTCCTGCACCAGCAGCGCGGGCAGGCCCGTCGCACGGATCCGCGCCGTGATCCGGGCGAAGCAGGCGGTGCTGAGCGCAAGGCCCTGGAACGGGTCGTTCACATGCGCGTCCAGACCGAGGGCGACGACGATGGCGTCGGCGCCAAAAGCCTCGATCCGCGCCAGCGCCGCCTCCAGCGTCTCCATATAGGTCTCATCGTCGGAACCCCGCGCCAGCGGCAGGTTGAAATTGGCCCCGAGCCCCGGCCCCTCGCCGCGTTCCTGCGCATGGCCCCAGAAGAAAGGGTAGAACCGTTCCGGATCGGCGTGGATCGAAACGGTCAGCACGTCGCCCCGCGCGTAGAACATGCCCTGCGTGCCGTTGCCGTGATGCACGTCCACATCGAGAATGGCGGGGCGGAGCCCGGCGGCGAGAAGGCGCTGGGCGGCGACGCCGGAATTGTTGATGAAGCAGAACCCGCCGGCGAGATCGGCGAAGGCGTGATGCCCCGGCGGCCGGCTCAGCGCATAGACGGCGCGCTCGCCCGCCAGCAACAGATCGGCGCCGTGGATCGCGCTCTGGGCCGACCAGTAGGCGGCCTCCCATGTCCCCTCGGCGATCGGGCAGGCGGTGTCGGCCTGATGATAGCCGGCCTGACCGACGGCGGAGCGCGGATAGCTCGCGCTCCTGCGGTCAGGGTGGACATTGGGGATCACCTCCGGCCCCGCGCCCTCGATCCGTCGCCAGCGGGTGTAGATCGTCCGGAGGAACTGGAGATATTCCGCCGTATGCACCGCGGCGATCGGGCCGAGTCCGTGATCATCGGGCTGGATGAAATCGCAGCTGGCGGCCAGCGCCGCCTCATGCAGCACCCGGATCCGCTCCGGTTGCTCCGGGCTGGGCTTGATCACGCCATTGGCCATGAAATGCTGCGGGTCGTGGCGCCATTGGCGATCGTCGAATACGGCTTTCATCCTGTCCTCGATCCTTTGTCCGTGCCGGCGGCCAGATTGCCGGGATATCCGGCTGATCGCCAGCGCCTATCGGCCGGGGCCGCGCCCGCCGCCCGGCTCACCCCGCCTCGTTGAAGAAATCATGCAGCGCCCGGGCGGTCTTCTCCGAGATACCCTCCACCGCCTGAAGGTCGGAAAGCCCGGCGCGGGAGACCGCCTTGGCCGAGCCGAAATGCGCCAGCAGCGCGCGCTTGCGCGCCGGGCCGATGCCGGGGGCCTCGTCCAGCGGGGTCTGGCCGATGGTTTTCGCCCGCTTGGCCCGGTGGGCGCCGATGACGAAGCGATGCGCCTCGTCGCGCAGGCGCTGGATGAAATAGAGCGTCGGGTCGCGATGCGGCAGGGCGAAGGGACGCCCGCCGCCGGGGCGGTGGAACTCCTCCTTGCCGGCGTCGCGGTCCGGGCCCTTGGCGACGCCGATCACGGCCACGTCCTCGACGCCGAGATCGGCCATCACCTCCGCCACCGCCGAGATCTGCCCGGCGCCGCCGTCGATCAGCAGCAGATCGGGCCAGTCGGCGCTCTCGCGGTCCGGGTCCTCGCGCAGCAGGCGCCGGAAACGGCGGGTCAGCACCTCCTTCATCATCCCGAAATCATCGCCCGGATTCAGCTCGGCGTTGCGGATGTTGAACTTGCGATAGGATTTGCGGTCGAACCCTTCCGGCCCGGCGACGATCATCGCGCCGACGGCGTGGGCGCCCTGGATCTGGGAGTTGTCATAGACCTCGATCCGCCGCGGCGGGCTCTCCAGCCCGAAAGCCGCCGCGACCCCGGCCAGCAGTTTCGACTGCGCCGCGCTTTCGGCCATCTTCCGGGCCAGCGCCTCGCGGGCGTTGGTCAGCGCGTGATCGACCAGCATCCGCTTCTCGCCCCGCTGCGGGCGCAGGAGCGTCACCTTGCGCCCGGCTGTGGCGGAGAGCGCCTCCGCCACCAGGTCGGAATCCTCCGGCTCATGGCTGGTCAGGATCAGCCCGGGCGGGGTCTTGCCGCCATAGAACTGGGCGAGGAAGGCGGCCAGGATCTCCTCCTCCGGCGCCTCGACCCCGGTGCGGGGGAAATAGGCGCGGTTGCCCCAGTTCTGATGCGAGCGGAAGAAGAAGACCTGCACGCAGGCCTGCCCGCCCTCGGCATGAACGGCGACGACATCGGCCTCGGCCACGGTGCGCGGGTTCACGCCCTGCGCCTGCTGCACGCCGGTCAGCGCGGCGATGCGGTCGCGATAGATCGCGGCGCGCTCGAACTCCATCGCGGCGGAGGCCTCGCGCATCTTTTCGGCCAGATCTTCCTGCATCCGGGTCGAGCGACCCTCCAGAAACCGGGTCGCGTCCTCGACCAGCGCGGCGTAATCGTCGGCGGAGATCATCTCCGCGCAGGGGGCGGCGCAGCGTTTGATCTGATGCAGCAGGCAGGGCCGGGTGCGGCTGGAGAAGACGGAATCGGCGCAACTGCGCAGCAGGAACGCCTTTTGCAGCTGGTTCAGCGTGCGGTTCACCGCCCCGGCGGAGGCGAAGGGCCCGAAATAGCGCCCCGGCCGCGCCCGCGCGCCGCGATGTTTGGTCAACTGGGGGAATTCATGATCCCCGGCGATCAGGATATGGGCGAAGCTCTTGTCGTCGCGCAGGATGACGTTGAAGCGCGGCTTCAGCTGCTTGATCAGGTTGGCTTCGAGCAGCAGCGCCTCCGTCTCCGTCGGCGTGGTGACGAACATCATCGAGGCGGTGGCCATGATCATCCGCTGGATGCGGGTGCTGTTGCCCTGAAGCCGGGCGTAACTGGCGACGCGGGCGCGCAGGGACCGCGCCTTGCCGACATAGAGCACATCGCCCTTGCGCCCCAGCATGCGATAGACGCCGGGACGGGCGGGCAGGCGCGGCAGGTAATCGCGGATCACCTCCGGCCCCGTCGCCGCGTCGCCGGAGAGACCTGCCGCATCCTCCTCGAAGCCGAGGGGCGGATCGCTGGTGGGGGCGTCGCTCATGGGGCCAGTCTATCCCTTTTTGCCGGCGGGTCTGCAAGCCGCCGCCGGGCCGGGGCGCGGCGAATCTCCGGGCGCCTGCGGCTGCCTCAGATCGGCGAGCGGATCAACGATGATCCTATCCCCGATTCCTGTGGATAAATCTGTCAGCAAATTCGGTCCGGATCGGATTCATGAAGGAATCGTAACGGTGTTGTCACCTTGCCCAAAAAAGAGGCGTGTTCG
>JBKECG010000290.1:0-1999 GCA_047974395.1 Pikeienuella sp.
GGGTCGGCGCCGGCGGCCTTCGCCGCGCTCAGGACGCCCGGCGGCGGCGCGTCACGGTAGATCTCGGAATAGCATTCATCGGCGAAGATGCGGAAATCATGCCGCTCGGCCAGATCGAGCAGCGTCTTCCAGTACGCCTCGCTCGCAACCGCGCCCTGCGGGTTGGAGGGCGAGCAGATATAGGCGACCGTGGCGCGATCCAGCAGCGCCCTGTCCAGCGCGGCGAAATCCGGCAGATGGCCGCTTTCGGCGGTGGCGTTGACATAGATCGGATCCGCCCCGGCGCTCAGCGCGGCGACGGCGTAGCACTGGTAGAACGGGTTGGGCAGCAGCACCGCCGGGCGAACGCCGTTCTTCCTCTCCGGCGAGAGCGCGACGCAGGCGTTGAAGAGCCCCTCGCGCGAGCCGTTCAGCGGAATGACATGGCTCCCGTCAAGGTTCACGCCATAGCGCCGGTTGGCCCATCGGGCGGCGGCCTCGCGCAGTTCCGGGCAGCCCTCGTTCGGCGGATATTTGCCATAGAGATGGACATGACGCGCCAGCGCCTCCGCCACGAAAGCGGGTTGCGGGTGGCGCGGCTCGCCTATCGACATCGCCACGGGTTCGCTGTTCGCGCCGGCCGGGCCGGGCGAATAAGGGTCGAGCAGCGCCCGCAAACGCGGAAACGCATACTCCGGCAGGTTCGAAAACCGCTCGGGGGCCTGCATCGCTCTGTCCTCAATGCGGGGTCTCTGACGGACCCTCGTCATGCGGGAGGTTACACGCAGCCTTTGCTACGGTCCAGAAATGAAAGGTGAATCACGCGACCCCCCGTATCATTTCGGCAACAGGCGCCGATTCACCCCAGCGCCGCCTCCGCCGCCGCGCCGAGCCGGCAGAGCGCGGCCTCGCCGAAGGGCCTGCCCATCAGCATCAGCCCGCAGGAAGGGGTCGCGGTCGGCAGGGTCAGCGCGCAGAGGCCGAGGAGATTGCCGATCCGCGTGTTGCGCAGCGTCAGCAGGTTCTCGGTGGCGAAATATTCGGGATCGGACAGCAGGCGCCCGACATCCGGCGGCAGGATCGGGCTCGACGGGATCAGCACCGCGTCATGGGCCGCGACCCGCGCCGCCCATTCGGCGCGAAGCGCCCGGAGCCGTTTCCAGCCCCTGATGTAATCGGCGGCGGAGACGCTCGCGCCGCCCTTGAACCGCTCGCGCACGGGCGGGAACATCAGGTCGCCCTTCTTTTCGATCTCCTCGCCCCATTCGGCCCAGGCCTCGCCGGCGAAAAGCGGGAAGGTGGATTGCAGCGCCTCGACCTCCGGCGCCTCGATCCGCTCCACGCGCGCGCCGGCGCGGGCCAGGGTGTTCACCGCATCCTCGAAAGCGGCGCGGGGCGCATCGCGGCAATCCTGATCAAGCGCCACCGTCTCCAGCACCGCAAGCCGCGCGCCCTGAAGCGTCGCGCCGGCAAGATCAGGGGCGCGGGTCGCGCCCATGGCGGCGGTCAGCAGCGCGGCGTCCTCCACCGTCCGGCAGAGCGGCCCGACCGTGTCGAACCCGGCGCAAAGCGGAATCACCCCGTCGAGAGACAGCAATCCATGCGTGGTCTTCAGCCCGACCAGCGAATTCCAGGCCGCCGGCACGCGCACCGACCCGCCAGTGTCCGAACCGATCCCCGCCGCGGCGAGATCGAAGGCGACCGAGGCCGCGGCGCCGGAGGAGGACCCGCCCGGCGCCAGCGCCGGATTGAAACGGTTGGGCGGCGTCGCCGTCACCGGATTCACGCCCAGCCCGGAAAAGGCCAGCTCGGTCTGATGGGTGCGCCCGAGCGCGACCAGCCCGGCATGGCGCGCATTGGCGACAACCACCGCATCCGCCGGCGCGACGCGGCCCTTGAGGATCGCGGAGCCGCTCTCGGAAACCTCGCCGGCGAAATCGAAAAGATCCTTCCAGGAGATCGGCGCCCCGTCGAGCGGGCCGCGCCGCAGCCCCGCCTTCGCGCGCGCGGCGGCGGCGGC
>JBKECG010000291.1:0-2995 GCA_047974395.1 Pikeienuella sp.
TGGTCGGCGCCGCCGGATCTGGGGCCGGTCGTCGCCATGGCCCATGACGCGCCGCGCCAGCGCCTGATCACCGCCGGCGCCGACGGCCGCATCCGTATCTGGGACGCGGCCCTCCGCGCGCGCCGGGTCGGTGGCGCGCCGGCGGGGCGGCTGTCGATGCGCGGCGGGCGCATGCTGATTCGCGCCGGCGGCGGCGCGCGGCTGCATGACGCCGGCGCCGCCCCGGTCGGCCCGGTATTCGCCGCGCCGGAGGGCGCTTTCGCCACCCCGCTGGCCGGCGGTCTCGTCGCCGTCGCGCCAGCGCCGGGCGCGGGTGGCGATTTCATCCTCATCGACGCCGCGACGGGGGCCGAGATCGCCCGCCATGCGGATCTCGCCGCCGCCCCGGCGATCTCTCCGGGCGGGGCGCGGTTCCTGCTGATCGGGGCGGATGGCGGCGCGCTCTGGGGCGATGGCGCCGGCGGGCGGGTTCGCGCGCGGTTGCGGCCGGGGCCGGGCGGGCGGTTTCTGTCCGGGGACGCGGCCGATTCCGGTTTCGCCCTGATCGCTTCGGACGCTGAGGGCGGGGCGTTGCTCTTCGCCGGCGACGATGACGGCGCGCTGCGCCCCGTCGCCGGCTGGCCCCGCGCGCGGGCCGAATTGCGCCTGTCGCCGGATGGCGGCGTCGCGCTGGTTCGCCTCGTCGCCGAAAGCGGGGCGGTCTCCGGGCTGATCGTCGATCTTGTCACCGGCGCGCGCGTTCCGGTCGCGGCCGAGATCGCGGCCGAGGGGCGGTTCGGCTTCAGCCCGGATGGCGGCCTCGTCCATCTCGCCGCGGCGCAGGGCGGGGCGGTGATCGCCGCGCGTCATGACGGGCGCGTCGCGATGAAGACGCCGCCCGGCGATCTGATCTGGTCCGCCTCGGGCGAGGTGGTCGCGCTCAAGGCGCCCCCGCTTCGCGCCTTTCGCGCCGCGACCGGCGCGCCGCTTTGCGCCGGAGAGAAGATGGCGGCGGCGGCGCTCGGCCCCGATGGCGACCGCGCCGCGCTGCGGGGCGATGGCGGGTTCCGCGTCATCGACCTCGGCCTTTGCGCGCCGCTCTACAGCGCGCAGGCGGCGCTGGTCGGCGCGCCGGTCTTCGCCGGGCCGGACCGGCTCTGGCTGCCGCTGGAGGACGGGCTGGCGCGGCTTTCGCTCAAGGTCGATTTCGCCGCCGCGCGCGCCGGGCTGGCGCGGATCGGCGATGAAGGGCGCGGGTGGTGGCGAAGCGCCGGGCGAGACGCTATCAGGGAGCCCTGACCGGATTGAGGGAGGCCGAGGCCCGCCGATGAGTTTCTTTAGCAAGCTGAAAGACCGGTTGCGCAAATCCTCCTCGAAGCTCGACGAGGGGGTGGAGACCCTTGTCGCCGCCGCGCCCGCCGCTGCGGAGCCCGCCGCGCCCGCGCCGCAGAAACCCGCCGGGCTGGCCGCGCGCATCGCCAGCGCGGTGGGCCGGGGCGAGGAGCGCGGGCGGGTGCTCGACGACGCCATGCTCAATGAACTGGAGGAATTGCTGATCGCCGCCGATATGGGGGTCGAGACGGCGATGCGCGTCGCCGCGGCCATGGCCGAGGGGCGTTTCGGCAAGCGGATCGGCGCGGCCGAGATCAAATCCGCGCTCGCGGCCGAGATCGCCCGCATTCTCGCGCCGGTGGCGCGCCCGCTGCCGCTTTATGGGAAGAAACCGCAGGTGGTGCTGGTGGTCGGGGTCAACGGCTCCGGCAAGACCACGACGATCGGCAAGCTGGCGAGCCAGCTCAAGGGCGCCGGCAAGCGCGTGGTGATCGCCGCCGGCGACACGTTCCGCGCCGCCGCGGTCGAGCAGCTTCAGGTCTGGGGCCGGCGCGCCGACGTGCCGGTGCTGACCGCGCCCGAAGGCTCCGACCCCGCCTCGCTGGCGTTCGAGGCGATGGGGCGGGCGGAGCGCGAAGGCGCCGACATCCTGCTGATCGACACCGCCGGGCGGCTCCAGAACCGCGCCGATCTGATGTCGGAGCTGGAGAAGATCGTCCGCGTCATCCGCAAGAAGGACCCGGACGCGCCGCATAACACGCTCCTGGTGCTGGATGCGACCACGGGGCAGAACGCGCTCGGCCAGGTCGATATCTTCCGCCGCATCGCCGCGGTCTCAGGTCTGGTGATGACCAAGCTGGACGGCACCGCCAAGGGCGGCGTGCTGGTCGCGCTGGCGGATCGTTTCGGCCTGCCGATCCACGCCATCGGGGTGGGCGAGCAGATCGACGATCTCTCGCCCTTCGACCCGGATGAATTCGCCGCGGCGCTGACCGGGGCCGAGGCGCGATAGCGCCTTCCCCGTCTTATCGGCGGAGCGCCTCGATCACCGCCGCATCGCCCTTGCTCCGCTCGGCGTCGATGAGGTCGAAGAATGGGCGCGCCCTGGTCAGACGCTCCGGGACATCCGACGCGGCCAGCTCCTTCGCGGCGCGCTCGATCCATTCCTGCGGATATTTTTCGGCGGTGTACGGATCATACCAATCGTCCCTCAGAACCACCTGATCCGAATCGACCGCTACATCGTATAAGGCGGCCTGAATGATCATCGACCCCTTGATGGTGTCCATCGCGTTCTGTTTCCGCAACGCTTCCAGATCTTCGCCCAGGGCGGCGGCGATGGAGGCGGCGAAACCGGGGCGGATCTCTTCCGCCAACCGGAAACCAGGTTCACGTGAGTAGCGCCGCTCCACTTCAGCGTTCAGATGGACGGCGTTGAGAAACGCCTCCTCATCAGGGGTTGCGGCGCCGTTCTGCAGCAGATGCAAGGCCTTGATGCTGAGGCAATTGGATTCGACATTTTCAAAATCAGCGACAATGTCGATCTCATGATAGATCATGGCCCACTTGAACAGATAGGCCTGATCAATCTTGAGCGGTTCATGGCTGACGATCTGATATCTTGCGATGGGACCGTAGGCCAGCCATCCGTCCCACCCGGACATTCCCTGAAACCATTCCGCCA
>JBKECG010000318.1:0-11003 GCA_047974395.1 Pikeienuella sp.
GCGGCCTTGCGGGCCTCCGCGACCCGCGCGCGCCGGCTCTCTCCGGCGGCGGTCTCACGCTCCGCCTCCGCCGCCTCATCGGCCGCCCGATGCGCCAGCGCCGCCGGGCGCGCGGCGTCGAGCGCCGCGGTCATCGCCGCCCAGCCGCCGAAATGCCGGGCCAGCCCCTCGGCCGCGACCTCGCCCACATGCGGGACGCCAAGCGCGAAGATCAGGCGGGCGAGCGGGATCGTCTTCCGCTCCTCGATCGCGCGAAAGAGATTGCGGGCCGAGGTCTCGCCCCAACCCTCCTTGTTCTTCAACCGCGTCAGCCCGGCCGCGTCCCGCGCTTCCAGGGTGAAGATATCCGCCGGCTCCCGGATCGGCAGGGTTTCGTCATTGTAGAAGGCTTCGATCTGCTTCGCGCCCAGCCCCTCGATATCGAAGGCGCCGCGCGAGACGAAATGCTTCAGTTTCTCCACCGCCTGCGCCGGACAGATCAAGCCGCCGGTGCAAAGGCGCGCCGCGTCCCCCTCCTCGCGAATCGCCGGGGAGCCGCATTCGGGGCAGGTTTCCGGCATGGTCCAGGGGCGGGCGCCGGCGGGGCGTTTCGTCAGATCGACATCCACCACTTTCGGGATCACGTCGCCGGCGCGATAGATCACCACCGCATCGCCCTCGCGCAGATCCCGCCCCTCCCGGATTGCGCCGCCCTTGCCGTCGCGCCCGGCGATGTAATCCTCGTTGTGGAGCGTCGCGTTGGAGACGGTGACGCCGCCGACCGTGACCGGGCGGAGCCGCGCCACCGGGGTCAGCTTGCCGGTGCGCCCGACCTGAATGTCGATCTTCTCCAGAATCGTCACCGCCCGCTCGGCGGGGAATTTATGCGCCACCGCCCAGCGCGGGTTGTTGGCGCGAAAGCCGAGCCGGGCCTGAAGGTCCAGCCGGTCGAGCTTGTAGACCACGCCGTCGATGTCATAGCCGAGCGTCGCCCGCGCCGCCTCGATGGCGCGATAATGCGCGATCAGATCACCCACGCCCTTGCAAAGTTTCATCAAGGGGTTGATCTGAAATCCCAATCGCCCGAGACGCGCCACCGCCTCCATCTGCGTCGCCGCCAGCGGATCCGAATGCGCCCCCCAGGCGTAGGCGAAGAAGCGCAGGGGGCGCGCGGCGGTGATCGACGGGTCGAGCTGGCGGAGGCTTCCGGCGGCGGCGTTGCGCGGATTGGCGAAGGTTTTCGCGCCTTCGGCGGCGGCGCGGGCGTTGAGCGCGGCGAAATCGGCGTGGGTCATGTAGACCTCGCCGCGGACCTCCAGCACCTCGGGCGCCTCGCCGGTCAGCCGCTCCGGGATATCGGCGATGGTGGCGGCGTTGCGGGTCACATTCTCCCCCGCCTGCCCGTCGCCGCGCGTCGCGGCGACCGTCAGCCGGCCCCGCTCGTAACGGAGCGAGAGAGACAGCCCATCGATCTTCGGCTCCGCCGTATAGGCCAGCGGCGCGCCGGCGGGGATGGCGAGGAATTTGCGGATATATTCATCGAAGCCCGCAACCTCCTCATCGGTAAAGACATTGCCGAGCGAGAGCATCGGCGTCTCGTGCCGGACGGCGGAGAAGGTCTCGCTCGGCGCGGCGCCGACGCGGAGGGACGGGCTGTCGGCGCGGACCAGCGCGGGAAAGCGCGCCTCGATCGCGAGGTTGCGACGGCGGAGCGCGTCATAGGCGGCGTCGTCGATCTCGGGCGCGTCGTTCTGATGATAGGCGCGGTCATGGCCGGCGATCTCCGCCGCCAGCCGCGCCAGTTCGGCCTCCGCCTCCGCCTCCGTCAGATCCTCAACCGCCCTGTCGCTCATGCTGTCGCCCGCGCCCTTCCGCTCCGGGCCGGACAGTCGTGCCGGGCGGCGCCGGCGTCAACCCGGATCGCGCGCGGCTCAGTCGTAACCCTCGCCCCCGGCCTCGGTCATGGCGCCATAGACCATGCTCCGCAGCAAGGCGCGCATCGAAAGGCGCGCGCTCGGCGACTGCATCATGTAGACGACGAACATGTCATTCGCCGGATCGGCCCAGTAATAGGTGCCCGCGGCGCCGCCCCAGCCATATTCCCCGGCTTCCCCCATGGCCGGGGAAACCCCGGTGGAGAGCCTCACGGAGAAGCCGAGCCCGAAGCCGTAACCCGCGCCCGGCAGGTAATATTTCCCCGGACGAATCCCATCGCCGAGATGGTCCGAGGTCATGTAGGCGACCGTCGCCGGCGAGAGAATCCGCGCCCCGTCCAGCTCCCCGCCATTCAGCAGCATCTGCGCGAAACGGGCGTAGTCGCGCGCGGTGGAGACCAGCCCGCCGCCGCCCGATTCGAAGACGCGCCTCACCTTCGGATCGTACATGTCGAAACGGCCCAGCCTCATGTCGTCGGCGCGGGCTTCGGCCAGCCGGGCGCGGGCGGTCTCGTCCTCGATCCAGAAACCGGTGTCCTTCATGCCGAGCGGCGCGAAGATCCGCGCCTCCAGCACCTCGCCGAGCGGCCTGCCTTCCACCACCTCGATCAGCGCGCCCAGAAGATCGGTGGCGCGGCCGTATTCCCAGACCTCGCCCGGATGATGCTCCAGCGGCAGGCGCGCCAGGATCGCGGCGACCTCCTGATTGTCGAAACCGCCGGTCTCCACATGCTCGGCGAAGAGCGTCTCACGCGCCAGCCCCGCGCCGAAGAAGCCATAGGTCAGCCCGGCGGTGTGGCGCATCAGATCCTGCACCGTCATCGCCCGGCGCGCCGGCTCGACCGCGCCATCCTCGTTCATCACCGTCATTTCCCTGAAAGCCGGGATATAGGCGAAAACCGGGGCGGAGAGATCGAGCTTGCCCTCCTCCACCAGCATCATCGCCGCGACCGAGGTGATCGGCTTGGTCATCGAATAGATACGGAAGATCGCATCCTGCGGCATCGGCCCGCCGCCCTGGGTCTGCGCGCCGAGCGCGCTCAGATGCGCGATCTCGCCATTGCGCCCGATCAGGACCACCGCGCCGGGAAAGGCCCCGTCCTCGATCCTCGCCCCTATCGCCGCGTCGAGCGCGGCCAGCCGCGCGGTGGAAAAGCCGAGCACGGAGGGATCGCCGAGCGGCGGCTCCTCCGCCCCCGCCGCGAAAACCGCCATGGCCGTGATCGCCGCCGCCCAGATCGCCGGTTTCATCCTGCATCCTTCCGCTGTTCGTCCGTGCCCCCAAGGGGTACCGAAGCCGGCCGGCGCGCGCAATCGCGGCGCGAGATCTTCGGCCGGCGATCCCGCCCGCTCGCGTCTGGCCTTTCCCCGCGCCGCGCGTTAATCCCTCGGCGACGCAAACCCCGCGAGATCCGACATGACCCAAGAGAGCTACAGCGACGCGATCTCCTCCACCGAAGAGATCATCGAAGAGGCGCGCAACGGGCGCATGTTCATTCTCGTCGATCACGAAGATCGCGAGACCGAGGGCGATCTGATCATCCCCGGCCAGATGGCGACGCCGGAGGCGGTCAATTTCATGGCCACCCACGGGCGCGGACTGATCTGCCTCGCCATGACGGCGGAGCGGCTGGACCGGCTCGGCCTGAATCTGATGAGCGCGCAGAACCAGTCGCGCCACGAGACCGCCTTCACCATCTCGATCGAGGCGCGCGAGGGCGTGACCACCGGCATTTCCGCCCATGACCGCGCCCGCACCATCGCGGTGGCGATCGACGCCGCCTCCGGCCCGCAGGATATCGCGACGCCGGGCCATGTCTTTCCGCTCCGCGCCAAGGCCGGCGGGGTCCTGACCCGCGCCGGGCACACCGAGGCGGCCGTGGACGTTGCGCGCATCGCCGGGCTGAACCCTTCGGGCGTGATCTGCGAGATCATGAACGATGACGGCACCATGGCGCGCCTGCCCGATCTGGTCGGTTTCGCGCAGCGCCACGGGCTGAAGATCGGCACGATCAGCGATCTGATCGCCTGGCGCCGGCGCCATGACAATCTGGTGCGCGAGGTCGCCTCGGCCCCGGTGCGGGCGGAAATCGGCGGCGAGTGGGTGCTGAAAGTGTTCCGCGACGGCGCCAGCGGCGCCGAGCATGTCGCGCTGATCAAGGGCGAATTCGACCCGGAGACCCCGACGCTGGTGCGGATGCACCAGCTCGACCTGCTCGAAGACGTGCTCGCCATCGCCGGCGGGCATTGGCGGCAGGCCCCCTCGGCCATGGCCGCCATCGCCGAGGAAGGGCGCGGCGCGCTGGTGCTCCTGCGCGATTCCGCGCCGAACGCGATCTCCGCCCGGCTGAACGAAGGGCATCACGACGCGCCGAAGCGGCTCCGCCAATACGGGGTCGGGGCGCAGATCCTCGCCTCGCTCGGCGTCGGCAAGATGATCCTCCTGTCGAATTCGCCACAGCCCGATATCGTCGGGCTGGACGCCTATGGGCTCTCCATCGCCGGCGCGCGGCGGATCCCGGACGAAAAGGTCTGAACATGGTCTCCTCCGAACACGGCCCCGGCCTCGCCCCGCCCCGGTTCAGCGACGCGCCCCGCGTCCTGATCGTGGTCGCGCCCTATTATCGCGACATCGCCGACATGCTGCTGGCCGGCGCCCGCGCCGCGCTGGAGGCCGCCGGGGCGACGCATGATCTGGCCGAGACGCCGGGCGCGCTGGAGATCCCGACCGCGATCCGGCTGGCGGAGCGGCGCTTTTCGGCCTTCGTCGCGCTCGGCTGCGTGATCCGGGGCGAGACCACGCATTACGAGACCGTCTGCAATGACAGCTCCCGCGCGCTAACGCTGCTCGGCGTCGAGCGAGGGCTTTGCCTCGGCAACGGTATCCTGACGGTGGAGAACCGCGCGCAGGCCGAGGTCCGCGCCGATCCTGCGGGCCAGAACAAGGGCGGCGGCGCGGCCGAGGCGGCGCTGCATCTTCTGGCGCTGCGGCGCCGTTTCTCCGGCCCCGCGACCGGAGAGGGCGATATCCGCCTCGCCGGCGATCCCGTGATCGGGGGCGTCTGATGCCCCGCGAGCCGCAGGCGCCGAAGGGCGAAGACCGCCGCCGGATGCGCTCCGCCGCCCGGCTCGCGGCGGTGCAGGCGCTCTATCAGATGGAGCTGTCCGGCCAGCCCATGGTTCAGGTTCGCGACCAGTTCGAGGCGCACCGGATCGGCATGGAGGTGGACGGCGCGCAATATCACGACGCCGATATCGCCCTGTTCCGCCGCATCCTGAAGACCGCGCTCGACCGGCAGGCGGAGATCGACCAGACCACCGACCGCATCCTTGTCGACAAATGGCCGCTCGGCCGGATCGACGCGACCCTGCGCGCGCTTTTCCGCGCCGCCGGGGCGGAACTGTTCGGCGAGGCGAAGACGCCGCCCAAGGTGATCATCACCGAATATGTGGACGTCGCCCGCGCCTTCTTCACCGAGGGCAAGGAGCCCGGCCTCGCCAACGCCGTGCTGGACGCCATGGCGCGCGAAGCGCGGCCGGAGGCCTTCGGCGCGGCGGGATGAGCCGGGCGCGCCTCAGCCGGCCAGCGCCGCGTAACCCATGTTCTGCAAATCGTAGCTTGCGCCCGGCCAGTCGAAATTCTGCGCCATCAGCACCGCGAAAAGGTCGCTCGCCGGATCGACGACGAACCATGTCTCCGCCGCGCCCGACCAGCCGAAGGCGCCGGGGCGGCCGATCAGCGGGCCGCCCGGCTCGCTGACCGAAAAGCCGAGACCGAAACCCTGCCCCCAGAGACCGGGATTGAAGGATTTCGGCGGCAATTCGATCTCGATCGGCATCACATCGGCGCAATGATTGCGGGTGGCGTGCGCCAGCGCCGCCTGCGAGAGCAGCCGCGGCGCGCCCTCGCCGCGCACGTCCAGCAGCAGCGCATGGGCGAATTTCGCGTAATCCTCCAGCGTCGAGAACAGCCCGTGCCCGCCTCGGGCGAAATCGGGCCGGTCATGAGGATAGGTCCGCGCGATCCCCTGCGGCGAGATCAGCCCGCCCTCCATCCCGCCCTTCAGCGGCGCGATCCGGGCCGCCGCCGCGGCGCCGGGGTGGAATGACGTGTCCTCCATGCCCAGGGGGCCGGTCACGCGCTGGCGGATGATCTCTCCCAGGGGGGCGCCCTCGATCTCCTCTATCAGCGCCGCCAGCACGTCGGTGGCGACCGAATAGAGAAAGCGCGCGCCCGGCTCGAACTGGAGCGGGATGGCGGCGATGCGGCGCGCCTCCTCCCGCAGGGAAAAGGAGGCGTCGGCATGCACCCCGGCCGCGTTCATCATCATGCCGGAGGCGTCGCCCATGAACCCGTAGGACAGCCCGGCGCGATGCGTCATCAGGTGATGGACCAGCATCCGCCGCGATGCAGGGCGCGGCCCGGCGCCGGTGAAGACCAGCAGCCGCGCGAATTCCGGCAGCCAGCGCGCCACCGGGTGGAAGAGATGCAGCCGCCCCTCCTCCAGCAATTGCAGCGCGATGACGGAGACGACCGGCTTGGTCATCGAATAGACGCGATAGAGCGAGACCGCCCCGGTCGCGCCGCGATGAGCCAGACCGGTCCGGTCGCCGAGCGCCCATTCAAGCCGCTCATAGGTCCCGTCCGCGACGCACGCCGCCATATGCGCGTCGAGCCGGGCGAGCCGGTCGGCGTCGAAGCGGCTCACGCCGCCAGCCGCGCCTTGGCCGCCGCGTATTCGCGCGCCAGCCGCTCCACCAGATCGGCGGCGGGGACCACGCCATCGACCGCGCCGATCCCCTGCCCGCAGCCCCAGATATCCTTCCACGCCTTGGCGGTTCCTGAGCCGAAGCTCATCTTGGAAGGGTCGGATTCAGGCAGATTGTCCGGGTCCAGCCCGGCCCGCTCGATGCTGCGGCGCAGGTAGTTGCCGTGAACGCCGGTGAAGAGATTGGTGTAGACGATATCCTCTCCGGTCGCATCGACCACGGCCTGCTTGTGCTCCTCGGAGGCGCGCGCCTCATGCGTGGCGATGAACGGGGAGCCGACATAGGCGAGATCGGCGCCCATGGCCTGCGCGGCCAGCACCGCGCCGCCGGTGGCGATCGAGCCCGAAAGCAGCAGCGGCCCGTCGAACCAGGCGCGAATCGACTGGATCAGCGAGAATGGCGAAAGCGTGCCGGCATGGCCGCCCGCGCCCCAGGCCACCGCGATCAGCCCGTCAGCGCCCTTTTCGACCGCCTTTCGCGCGAATCTGTCGTTGATCACGTCATGCAGCACGATCCCGCCGGCGGAGTGCATCGCCTGGTTCACCTCCTCGCGCGCGCCGAGCGAGGTGATGGTGATCGGCACGCGGTATTTCACGCACATCTCGATATCGTGCATCAGCCGGTCGTTGGAGCGGTGCACGATCTGGTTGATGGCGAAAGGCGCGGCCGGCCTGTCCGGGTTGGCCTGATTGTGGCGGTCCAGCTCCTCGGTGATCTCCTTCAGCCATTCCTCAAGCTGCTCGGCCGGGCGCGCGTTCAGCGCCGGCATCGAGCCGACGATCCCCGCCTTGCACTGCGCGATCACCAGTTTGGGGTTGGAGATGATGAAAAGGGGCGCGCCGACCACGGGGATGCGGAGCGATTTGAGCTGTGCGGGTAACGCCATATCGGCCTCTCAACTTGCTGCGGCCCCATGCCGACCGGAAATCGCGCCTCCGGTCAAGGCCGGAAGCGCGATGACGACGCCGGAGGCTACAGCACGGTTCGCCGCCCCTTCGCCGGCGCGGGCGCGACAGGCGCCGGCGGCGCGCCCGAACCCGCACCCGCGGCGATATCGCCCAGCACCGCCCGGCGGCGCGGGGCCTCGGGCCGTTTCTCCACCGTCGGATCGTCCTCCTCCGCGTAGAACAGGAAGCCGCCTGCGCCGAGGATGAAGAAGGTGATGGCGGTCAGCTCCCCGAACAGGGCCACGGTCGCCAGGGTGAGAATCAGGCTGAACAGGACGAAATTCCAGCCGAGCCGGATATTGTAGAGTTCCGACCCCCGCCTGAACCTGCCGCCGCCGGCCCGCGCCATCGAGTTGACGAAGACGGCGAAGAGCATGACGAAAGCCGGAATGCCGAACTGGATCGCCATCAACAGCCAGTGATTGTCGATGCTGGGCGGCATCCACGCCGGCCGCTCCCAGTCGTCCAGCCCGATGCCGAGGATCGGCGCCTGCTCGACCTGCGCCATGCCATAGATGAAGATCAGCCCCCGATAGGTCGCGGTCCATGGGTCGAGCGCGATCTTGGTCACCATCACATAGACGATCGGGTAGCTGGAGGCGAGCTCCAGCACCACATAGGCGGCTGCGCAGCCCCAGAGCAGCAGCTTCCACTGTTTCTCGATCTTGCGGGTGACGAAGCCGTAACCGATCAGCATCAGCTGGAATATCAGCGACAGCATCGGTCCGCTGGAGACGGCCATGAAACAGGCGGCGACGATCACCCCGCAAAGGAACAGACGCCGGAAATCGGGGATCACATTCTTCATGGCGGTGAAGAGAAGCGCAAAGGCGCCGGAACAGTAGAGCCCCCAGTGAATGGGATGCGTGAACACCACCTGCGCCCGGTCCAGCCCCAGGCGACGCTCGTAATGAACGTCGGTCGCGCTGCTGATGCCCGGCAGGGCGCTGAGGATCTTGGGGATGATGAAACCGCCGGTCACCGCCTCGAACACCGCAAACGGAAAGAGCACCACGATGATCAGCACGTAGAGCTTCACGAAGCCGTAGAAATTCTCCTTCGAGGTTATGGTCGCGCGGGCGACCAGATAGCTGCCCAGGATGGTGGTGATCTGCATCCCGAGAAATTCGATCGCCCGGTCCGGGTTGTTGACCACCATGGCCAGCGACATCCAGAGGGTGAACATGAACATCAGCACGTCGTTGAGCAGAACCCCGCCATAGGCGCCGCTCAGAAGACGGAAGAAGATGATCGGCGTCGCCACGAACAGGATCAGACGCGAAGGCGTGAGCAATACCGGGCCGAGATAGAAGAAGGCGGGCGTCACCACCGCCACCATCATCAAGGTGGCGAGCGGCGGCAATCGCGCCACCGTCTTTTGCTGGAAATCCGCCATGCTCATCCGTCTCCCGCGGGAATCTGGACCGTTCTGATAGATCGAATAGTCTTTCGGGTCTATTGCGGCCGGCGCCCCATGTTCAGCCGGGGCCGGCGGCGCTATGCTGCGCCGGACACAAATCATAAAGAGCAGGATCCGCATTGAATCTCCGCCCCGTCCTTCTCGCCGCCGCGCTGGCCGCCCTGGCCGCGCCCGCGGCCGGCGAATCCGCGAAGCGGCTTTTCGGCGCCCACGCCGCGCCCGCCGCCTCGCTCGCCCCCGCTTCGGTCGGCTCCTACGCCAAGGGCTGCCTGGCCGGCGCCGCGATGCTGCCGATCACCGGGCCGGGCTGGCAGGCCATGCGGCTGGAGCGCAACCGCAACTGGGGCCATCCCGAACTTGTCGCCTTTGTCGGCCGGCTCGCCGGTCATGCGCAGGATATCGGGTGGGAGGGGATTCTGGTCGGCGATCTCAGCCAGCCGCGCGGCGGGCCGATGACCGCCGGCCACGCCTCGCACCAGATCGGGCTCGACGCCGATATCTGGATGCGCCCCGGCTATGAGCGCGAACTGAGCCGGGCGGAGCGGAGCGAGATCGGCTCCTTCACCGTCGTGCGCGGAGACGGGCGCGACACCAATGGCGAGTGGACGCAGGGACACGCGGCGCTGCTTCGGGCGGCGGCCTCCGACCCGGCGGTGGCGCGGATCTTCGTCAACGCCGCGATCAAGAGCCGGCTCTGCCGCGACGCGCCGGCGACGGATCGCGACTGGCTGCGCAAGATCAGGCCCTGGTGGGGGCATGACTCGCATTTCCATGTCCGCCTCTCCTGCCCCGCCGACGCGTCCGATTGCGAGAATCAGGCCCCGCCGCCCGCCGGCGACGGTTGCGACGACAGCCTCGCCTGGTGGTTCTCGGATGAGGCGCTGAACCCCAAACCCGATCCGAACGCGCCCAAGCCCAAGCCCCGGCGCAATATCCAGTTGGCCGATCTTCCACAGGCCTGCGCGGCGGTGCTGGACGCGGAATGAGGTTTTTCCTTCTGGCGGCGGCGCTTTTCGCCGCCGCGCCGGCGCTGGCCGAGGGGTTCTCCCCGCCTGTCGCCGCGACCAGCCGCGCCATGCGTTTCGAGACGCCCGAGGGCGGGCCGCTCGCCTTTCGCGGCGCCATCGCCGTCACCCCGCCGACAAAGCGTTTCGGCGCGATCTCCGGGCTTGTCATGGAGGCGCCGGGCCGGGCGCTCGCCGTTTCCGACATAGGCGACTGGCTCCGCTTTCGCCTTCTGATCGAGGATGACCGCCTGATCGGGATCGGCGATGTCAGCCTCGCGCCGATCCTGGACGATGGCGGCGAACGCGCCCCGAAGGGCGCGCGCAACGCCGAAGGGCTGGCCCGCGACCCGGAAACCGGCCGGCTCTGGGTTTCGTTCGAGGGCTATCACCGGATCTGGGTCTTCGACGAGCCCGGCGGGGCGACCCGCGGCCGCGTGCTCCATCCCGACTGGACCACGTTCCGGGAGAATGGGGGGATCGAGGCGCTGGCCCGCGATCGGGACGGCCGGTTCTGGGCCACGGGCGAGGATGGCGCGGCGGAGGATTTTCCGGTCTGGGTCGGCGCCGAAGACACATGGGAGATGAAGAGCATTCCCCGGCGGGGCGAGTATCAGCCGACCGGCGCCGATTTCGGCCCCGACGGCCGCCTCTATCTGACCGAGCGCGCTTTCTCCATCGTCGGCGGCTTCCGCTTCCGGCTCAGACGCTTCACCTGGGGCGACGGCCCCGCGCCCGAGAGCGAGGAAACCCTGCTCACCTATGGCGCGGCGACCTATATCGACAATATCGAGGCCGTAACGCTCTGGCGCGATGACGGCCGCACCTGGCTGCTGATCGCCTCCGACGACAACCTCCTGCCGGTGGAGCGGAACGTGCTGGCGCTTTACGAGGTGCTGGACTGAGGGCGCAACAACTTGACCGGCCCGCCTGTCCTGGTTTCCGACCT
>JBKECG010000378.1:0-16361 GCA_047974395.1 Pikeienuella sp.
AATTCAAACGCATCGCCATGCGCGCCTGCAAGACTGACCGTAGCTTCGAAGCCATGATCAACATCGCCGCAACCGTCATCGCATCAAGATAAACGTCAACAAACCCTAGGATCGGCGGCGAAAGCGTTTGCTCTGCAACCTGATTTGGTCGGCGGGATTGGCCACCTGTTGGAGCGTACGTTAGCGCACCAAGAAACCCTTATAGAACAGCAGCGTCAGTTGTCCGAACAAGCTGCGGATGCGCCGCCCCGGCGCCAAACGCTAATTGCGGAACGCCTGACTATCATCGCCGCAATCGCCACCATTCTGCAATTCTTCATCCTTATTGCGCTTCTGATCGAAGAGCGGATGATTGGCGGCGACCCTGCGACATTAGCAAATACCGCCGCCATCGAACGGAATACCCAAGCTATTGGTCAGATGCGTGGATCATTCGATGCGTTAGCGGATCAGCTAGAGCGGATGCGCGCCATACAGGAAGAGGCAGGGGATGAGGAAAAGGCCGCAGACGAGGCCATCGCCGAAATTCTGCGCGAGATTGCCAGCATGTTGGCGGATCAGGCGGAGGGGAAGGAAGAGAGCCCCTAGTGTAACGCCTCGTGATCCGCGATACTGCTCAAACGCGCCGGCTTGGTAGAGTGGCCACTACGGGTCTCGTCCAGTAGCCCGGCGCGCGGACCCCCTCAATTCACCCGCCGCAACAACCCCTTGTCCACCGCCAACTCCCGCATCCGGCGCTGGAGCTTCTCGAACGCCCGCACCTCGATCTGGCGGATGCGTTCGCGGCTGACATCGTATTCGCCGGAAAGCTCCTCCAGCGTCACCGGGTTTTCCTTCAGGCGGCGTTCGGTGAGGATGTGGCGTTCGCGCTCGTTCAACGCGCTCATCGCCTCGATCAGCAGTTCGCGCCGGCCGGCCATCTCGTCCTGTTCGGCGTATTCGGCGGCGTGGTCGGCGTCCTCGTCGGTCAGCCAGTCCTGCCATTCGGCCGCGCCCTCGCCATCGGCGCCGCCGAGGGGCGCGTTGAGCGAGGCGTCGCCGCCGCCGGACATGCGCCGGTTCATGGAGACGACTTCTTCCTCGGTCACGTTCAGCTGTTCGGCGATCTTCTCGACATGCTCGGGGCGCAGATCGCCTTCCTCCAGCGCGCCGATACGGTTCTTGGCCTTGCGGAGGTTGAAGAACAGCTTCTTCTGCCCCGCCGTGGTGCCCATCTTCACCAGGCTCCAGGAGCGCAGGATATATTCCTGGATCGAGGCCCGGATCCACCACATCGCGTAAGTCGCTAGGCGGAAGCCCTTTTCCGGGTCGAACCGTTTCACCGCCTGCATCAGCCCGACATTGGCCTCCGAGACCACCTCCGCCGTCGGCAGGCCGTAGCCGCGATAGCCCATGGCGATCTTGGCCGCGAGGCGCAGATGCGAGGTCACCAGCCGGTGCGCCGCGTCCTTGTCCTCATGGTCCACCCAGGCTTTCGCCAGCATGTATTCCTCCTCCGGCTCCAGCATCGGGAATTTCCGGATCTCGCTCAGATAGCGGCTGAGACCGGCTTCCGGCGACGGGGCGGGAAGATTTGAATAGCTCATCTCTGCTCCTTGCGCCCCTGTTGGTCCTTGTTCGGAACGCGATATCTGAACTGGTGTCGGCCCGCTTTCCTGTCAAGGCGAGGGGCGATTGTTCACTCATTCGATAATTCTACGGCAAGGTGGCGAAAATCCGGCGGCGGTGACGAGGAAAACCGCATGAATTCCCCATTTGCAGGGTGGCGGAAGCCCAATGTCGCGGCGTGGAGCGCCTGTCGCGGGAAGCTCGCGGCGGCTTGGGCGAGCCCGGCCCGCGTCGCGCGGCCATAGCTCTGATCGCCGATCAGCCCATGGCCGAGATGCGCGAGATGCACCCGGATCTGATGGGTGCGCCCGGTCTCCAGCCGGCAGCGCAGCAGCGCGGCGCCGTTCAGCGGGCGTTCGACGCGAAAACGGGTGACGGCCCGGCGCGCGCCGGCGCCGCCCGCGACCACCGCCATCTTCTTGCGGTCGGCCCGGTGGCGGCCGATCAGCGTCTCCAGCCGGAACCACTCCCCGTCGATCGAAAGTCCGGGCGCGCCCATCAGCCGCGGGTCGCCCCGATCCGGTCGGCCGCGGGCGATGGCGAGATATTCGCGCTCCACCTCATGCGCGGAGAAAAGCGCGGAAAGCCCCTGATGGGCGAGATCGGTCTTGGCGACGACCAGCAGCCCGGTGGTGTCCTTGTCGATCCGGTGGACGATCCCCGGCCGCCTGACGCCGCCGATCCCGGCGAGATCGTCGCCGCAATGGTGCAGGAGCGCGTTGACCAGCGTCCCGCTCCGGGCGCCCGGAGCGGGGTGGACGACCATGCCGGCGGGTTTCTCCAACACGATCAGATGTTCGTCCTCGTGCCGGATGTCGAGTGGGATCGCCTCCGGCTCCGGCTCCGGCGCTTCGGGTTCGGGCAGGGTCAGGGCGTAGACGCCGCCCGGCTTGACTTTGGCGGCCGGGTTCGCGACCGTCGCGCCGTCGATCGCAACCGCCCCGTCGCGGATCAGCGCCGCGATCCGCGAGCGGCTCAACCCCTCGGGCGCGAGATCGGCGAGCGCGCGGTCGAGCCGCCAGCCGCCCATCTCCTCCGGCGCGGTCAGCAGGACGGGGTTATCGGAGGTTTCTTCATCCATGCCGTCCGTTGACACCCCTCTCTCGAAATCCGAATGGACGGAGCCGCCGCAATTGCGCAATCTGCGGCGCATGGTCTCCGTCCTGACCGCGACGCTCATTATCGGCGTCCTAGCCATTGTGGCGACCCTTGTCATCCGCATCATGATGGAGGAGCCCGCCGGCGCCCCCGCCGCGATCGGGGCGGAGGCGATCTCCCTGCCCGCGGGCGAGGCGATCACAGCCATCGGCGCCACGGCGAACGCGCTTTCGGTCGCCACAAGGGATGCGGACGGGGCGGAGCGCATCCGCGTCTTCCATCCCGAGACCGGCGAGGAGCTTTCCATGACGGCGGTGACGCGGCCCTGAGCGCGGGGCGGCGGGTTTCAGGCGAGGAAATCCACCAGCAGCCGGATCTGCGCCTCGATCATGTGGACGCCCTTGTGAACCGCATGTCCGCGCGCCCCGGCGGCGCGCAGAAAGGGCGTGACGTCGGGCTGCATCACCACCTCGGCCGCCAGCGCGCCGGGGGGAAGGCGGTTCGGGTCCACCGGCGGCGGGTCGTTTTCGCGCATGCCCAGCGAGGTGGCGTTGACGATCAGGTCATGGCCGGCGGGGTCGGCCGGGCCGGCGGCGATATCGGCGTCGGGGAAGACCCCGGTCAGCCGCTGCGCCAGCGCCTCCGCCCTGTCCCGCGAGCGGTTGGCGATGGTCAGCCGCGCCGCCCCCGCGCCGGCCAGCGCATGGGCCAGGCCCGCGGCCGCGCCGCCGGCGCCGATCAGGAGAATCCGCCTACCGGCGGGCTCATGCCCCTCCCGCCGCAATCCGGCGACGAAACCTTCGCCGTCGAACATGGCGCCGGTCAGGGCGCCGTCGGGCGCGCGCCGGACGACATTGCAGACGCCCATCATCTCCGCCGCCCCGGTCAGCCGGTCGCAAAGCGCCGCCGCCGCGCCCTTGTGCGGGATGGTCAGCATGAAGCCGGCGAGATTCTCCATCGCCCGCAACGCGTCGAAGGTCCGGGCCAGCATCTCCGGCCGCACGTCCAGCGGGGCCATGATCATGTCCAGCTTTCTGCGCGCGCATTCGGCGTTGAAGAGGGGCGGGGTGCGCACATGGCGGCAGGGATGGGCCAGGATCGGCGCGAATCGGGTGGTTCCTGTGATCATCGACTTCCTCCGCCGCCCAGAAAGAACGATCCCGCGCGCCATGCAAGGCCGGGGGCCGCTATTGGCGGCGCAACATCAGGCGCAGTTGATCGGACGCGCCGAAACCGCCGGATTTCGAGATCACCCCGGCGCCCTCCATCCGCCCGCCGACGATCCGCGAGAGCGGCAGTCCCGGACCGATCTCGCCGAGGCAGTCCAGCGCCTCCGCGCCGATATGCGCCAGCAGGATGCTGAGGCAATCGCCGCCGGTGACCAGAATCGCGCCGCCATCCCGCGACGGGGCGAGCCGGGGCAGGGCGGCCTTCAGCGCCGCGTGGGTCGCCGCGCCCGAAGCGCAGTGCGGAACCGGGTCGAGGATCAGCGGCGCGGCGGCGTTCGGGGCGATCGGCCCGGTCTCGGGCGCAGCCTGCGCATGGCCGGCCAGCCCGGCGACCTGCGCGCGGGTGGCCGGGTGGCTGGTGCCGATGACGAAGAGCCCGACATCCGGGCGGGGCAGGGGGGCGACAGGGCCGGCCAGCGCCTGCGCGAGGCCGCGGCTGCCGGCCCAGAGGACGCCGGGCCGGCCCCGCCAGGGGCGGATCGCCCGCTCCAGCGCCTCGGGGGTTTCGGCGTCGGGTATGATCATCTCAAGGGGCGCATGGGCCGGGGTCAGCGCCGCGAAGGCGGCGCGGAGGTCGCCCTGCGGCGTCTCTTTCCATTCGCCCGCGCCCTGGCGGACCAGCTGGCGCCCGCCGCGGGTGATGCGGCCCATTTCGGGGAAGGCCGGGGCGAAGACGCAGGTTGCGAAACCGCCGGCCCGCGCCATCGCCAGCGTCTCCTCCAGCGGATGGCCGCGCAGGACGCTGTCCACTTTCTTGAACCAGAGCGTCCCCGGCCCGCTTCCCGCGCGCATCGCGGCGAAGGCGGCCTCGGCCCGTTTCGCCGCCGTTTTGGCGGAACGGTCCCGGCTTTCGGTGCTTAAGGTCAGCCTGTCGCCGGCGGCCATGGGCTGCGGCCCCGCCCGCATGCGCACCGGCGCGCCGGGGGCGGCGAAGGGCGCGGCGGCGTCCAGCGCCCCGGTCAGATCGTCGGCGATGACGCGCAGCTTCATGCCGGCGCCATGTCGAGCCGCAGTCCGTTCCGCTCCAGCAGCGCCTTGCGCTCCGCCGGGATGCGGGAATCGGTGATCAGCAGGTCGAGATCGCCGACCCGCCCGAAACTGCAAAAGGCGCGGCTGAAGATCTTGGTGCTGTCGGCCAGCAGCACCGCCCGGTCGGCGGCCGAAATGATCGCCCGTTTCAGCTCCGCCAGTTCGATCGAGGTGTCGGACATCTCCTCCCCGGAAAGCGCATGGGCGCCGACAAGGGCCAGATCGGCGCGGAGCCGCCCGATGCCGCGCAAGGCGTCGGCCCCCATCAGCGTGCTGGTCCCGGCCCGCACCGCGCCGCCGATCACCAGAACCCGGATCGCCGCGCTTTCGGAGAGAATCGCCGCGATGGCGTAATCATTGGTGACGGCGGTGAATGAAAGCCCCCGCTCGCGCGCGCTGCGGGCGGCGGCGGCGGTGGTCGTGCCGCTGTCGAGGATCACCGTCTGCCCCGGCCGGATCATGCCGGCGGCGCGCCGGCCGATCGCCTGTTTGGCGCCGCTCTCCAGTTCCGAGGCGATCGCGCGCTCCATCTCCGGGCCGGTGCGGTGGCCCTCGTTCAGCAGCGCCCCGCCATGGGTGCGCTCCAGATGGCCCTGTTCGCCGAGATAATCGACATCGCGGCGCAGGGTGGAGACCGAAACCCCCAGCGCCGCCGACATGTCCCTGAGGCTGGCCGCGCCCTCCTGCCGCAACAACTCGATGATCCGCGCGCGGCGCAGGGCTGGCAGCATGGGTCCTCTCTCCCGTCGCGACGTCATTCGGAAACGCCCGTCAGAGGGCGATATGTTCCGAAAAGTTCCAGAATCTACTAAATACCTTTCATGATGTATCCTGATATGCCAGAAAAAATCACAAGGTGGCGAAACCGGGCTTTCCGGGCCGCGCCTTCAAAGGGATGAGGATCACATGCGAAAGAGTTTGAAAGGCGCCGTCGTCGGGGCCATTGGCGTCGTCGCCGCCACCATGGCGCAGGCGGAGAATCCCGATATCGGCGTCATCGTGCCGACGCTGGACGCCCAGTTCTGGAACTCCTATGTCGAATTCATGAAGAAGGGCGCTGACGAGCTGGGCGTCAATCTGGTGGTGCTGAACGCCGACAACAAGCCCGACCAGATGATCAAGGGGCTTGAGGATCTGGTGGCGCAGGGCGTCGATGGCGTCATCTACACCCCCTACTGGGCGACTGCGGTTCCGGGCCTGACGCTGGCGAAGAACGCCGGTATCCCGGTCATCCTGACCGACAGCTACGCCGAGTTTTCGCCGCAGGACGAGCTGTTCCCGAACTATCTCGCCTTTGTCGGACCGTCGGACCGCGACGCCGGCAAGCAGATGGCGGAGGCCCTGTTCGCGAAGCTGAGCCCCGCCGCCGATGGCGGGAAATATATCGCCGTCGTCAACGGCACCGCCGGCACTTCGGTCGCCATCGACCGGCGCGCGGGTCTTCAGGACGCGCTCGACGCCAATCCCGACGTGGTGGTGGTCGGCGAGGTTGACGGCAATTTCGTGCGTGACACCTCGCAGACCGTGTTCGAGAGCCTCTGGCAGGGCAACCCGGACATTCAGGGCGTCTGGGCCGCGAATGGCGGCACCGCGACCGGCGTCATCGCCGCCATCACCAACGCCGGCAAGACGCCGGGCGAGGATGTGATCGTGGTCGGCATGGATCTGAACCCGGAAAATGTGGATGCGGTCGAAAAGGGCGAGCTTCTGTTCGATATCGGCGGCCACTGGTTGCAGGGCGGCTTCGCGCTGGTCATGATGTATGACCATCTGAACGGCCACGAGATCCCGGCCGACAAGGCGAATGTGAAGCTGGAGCTTCTGCCGCTGACGCAGGACATGGTCGCGAAATTCCGCGCGGATTTCCCGGGCGGGGTGCCGGCCTATGATTTCAGGGCGCGCTCGAAATCCTATAACGCCGAAGCGGAAACCGCCGTCTTCGAGATGAAGTACAGCGACTGATCCGAAAGGAGGGGGCCGGTCCGGCCCCCTCTCTCCACCCCGGTCCGGCACCGGGGCTTCGTCTCCTTCCGCAGGGTCCCCGCCATGCTCTCCGCCCGGAAGATCAGCAAATCCTATGGCCCGACCCGGGTCCTTTCCGGGGTCTCGGCCGATTTCCGCCCCGGCGAGGTCGTGGCCCTGACCGGCGAGAACGGCGCCGGCAAGTCGACGCTGCTGAAGGTCATGGCGGCGGTGGAGCCGCGCAGCGCCGGCGAGGCCACGCTGGACGGCGCCCCCTACGCGCCGGAGAACCAGCGCGCGGCGGAGCGCGCCGGCGTGGCGCTGGTCTTTCAGGAGCTCAACGTCAATCGCAGCCTGACCATCGGCGAGAACGTCATGCTGGGGCGGTTGCGGGATTATCGGCGCTTCGGCCT
The DNA here is from genome assembly GCA_047974395.1 of Pikeienuella sp. Lineage (GTDB taxonomy): Bacteria > Pseudomonadota > Alphaproteobacteria > Rhodobacterales > Rhodobacteraceae > Pikeienuella. The sequence goes on from JBKECG010000378.1 coordinate 7,340, forward strand.
TCTGGACCGCCGGAGGATCAACGAGGACGCGCAGGCGATCCTCGACCGGATCGGCGCCGATTTTCGCGCCGGGGACGATATCGCCTCGCTCGATCTCGGCCGGATCAAGACCATCGAGGTCGCCCGCGCGCTGGCGACCGATCCGCGCTATATCTTTTTCGACGAAAGCACCGCCTTTCTCAATCACGAGGAGGCGAAGCGGCTGATGCGGGTGATCCGCGAGCTGCGCGCGCAGGGGCTGGGCGTCGCCTTCGTCTCGCATCACATGCATGAGGTTTTCGAGATATCCGACCGGCTGATCGTGCTGAAGGACGGCGCGCTGGTCGGCGCTTATGAGACCGCCGGAATGACCGAGGCGGCGCTGGCCGAACTGATGGTCGGGCGCGAACTGGTCGGCGGCCTCTTTCCGCCGCGCGCCGCCGGGGCGATGGGCGAGATCCGGTTGCGGATGCGGGGTGTCGTCACCGCTTCGGGCGTCGGGCCGGTCGATCTGGATCTGCGTCAGGGCGAGATCATCGGGATCGGCGGGCTGAAGGGTTCGGGCGGCGAGGCGATCCTTTCGGCGCTGGCCGGGGCGGAGCCGCCGGGCGCCGGCGAGATCAGCCTCGGCGGGCGGCCCTATCGCCCGCGCCACCCCGCCGAGGCCTGGGCCGCGCGGGTGGCGATGCTGCCCGGCGACCGGACCGGCGAGGCGGTGATCGCGGATTTCTCCGTGCTCGACAATCTCGTGCTGGCCGAACGCCCGCGCGGGGCCATGGGCTTCGCCGACCGGGGCCGGATGGCCGAACTGGCCGCGGCCCAGATCAAGACGCTGGGCGTCAGGACGACAGGGCCGCACGCCGCGGTCGGCTCGCTTTCGGGCGGCAACATGCAGAAGGTGGCGCTCGGCAAATGCCTCGCCGCCGCGCCGGGGTTGCTGCTGCTGAACAATCCGACGCGCGGCGTCGATATCGGCGCCAAGGCCGAAATTTACCGCGTCATCCGCCGGCTTGCGGCCGAGGGGCTGGCGGTGTTGATGGCGACCGAGGATCTGCCCGAGCTTCTGGGCGTGTCCGACCGGATCATCGTCACGCGCAAGGGCAGGATCTCGCGGAGCTTCACCCGGGATGAGCGCCCGGACGAGGAAGAGGTGATCAAATGGATGATGTGACCGGCAAGGACGCGCCGGAGGCGGCCGGGGCTCCGCGCCGCCCGGCGATCGACCGGCTGCGCCAATGGTTTCCGGTCGCGCTGCTGAGCGCGCTCTGCCTCGGTTTCGCGCTCAGTTCGGACCGGTTCCTGACCATCGGCAACGGTCTGATCATCATGCAGCAGAGCGCGGTGCTGCTGGTCGCGGCGGTGGCGATGACCTTCGTCATCGTCTCGGGCTCGATCGACCTGTCGGTCGGCTCCGTCGTCGCGCTCTCGGCGCTGGCGGCGGCGGGGCTGTCGGGGGATCTCGGCGTCTGGGCCGTCTTTCCGGCCATCGGCGTCGGCCTTCTCTGCGGGGCGGTGAACGGGCTGCTTTTCTCCTATGGCAGGATACCCTCGTTCATCGTGACGCTCGGCACGATGGTGATCTTCAGGGGGCTGGTGCTGCTCTACACCAGGGGCGCGCCGGTCTCGATCAGCGACCGCGATTTCCTGTTGTTCTACACCGGCCGCACCTTCGGCGCGCCCACCATCGCGCTGATCGCGGTGGCGGCGACGCTGGTCGCGGCGGTGATCTTCAACCGCATGGTGCTGGGCGCGGAGGTGCGGGCCGTTGGCGGCGGCGAGCGCGTCGCGCTCCTGTCCGGTATTCGCGTGCAGCGGGTGAAGCTGGGCGTTTTCGTGCTCTGCGGCGCGCTTTGCGGTCTCGCGGGCCTGTTGCAGAGCGCCCGGACCATGGCGGCGACGGCGCAGCTCGCCGAAGGGCTGGAGCTGGACGTGATCGCCGCGGTGGTGGTCGGCGGCACGCCGCTGACCGGCGGGATCGGGCGTATCCGCGGCACCATCCTCGGCGTTCTGATCATCGCCATCCTGTCGAACGGGATGAACATGACCGGGGTCGATCCCTATCTGCAGGACATCCTGAAGGGGCTTGTCCTGATCGCCGCGGTTTTCCTGACCATCGACCGCTCCAAGATCTCCATCATCAAGTGAGGCTCCAACCCGTGACCCATCCTGTGCTCGCCATCACCGTCGGCGACCCCGCCGGCATCGGCCCGGAAATCTCGCTGAAGGCGGTCGAGACATTGCGCCCGCGGCTGGAGGCCGGCGCGCTCGGCCTCGCGCTTGTCGGCGATCCCGCCGCGCTGGCGCGGGCGGGCGAGGTTCTGGGCCTGACGCCGCCGCCTGTCATGGCCGAGGCGGATCTGCCGGGGCTGAAGGGCGCCGCGATCCTGCCGACGCCGGCGCCCGGGCGGCTGATCGGCTGGGGCGAGATCGCGGCCGAGGGCGGCGAGCAGGCCTATCAGGCGGTCGCCATCGCCACCCGTCTGGCCGTGGAGGGCGTCGTCGCCGGCGTCGTCACCGCGCCGTTGAACAAGGAGGCGCTGCATATGGCTGCGCGCGATTACGCCGGCCATACCGAGATGTTGGCCGATCTGACCGGGGTCAGCGGCAGCGTGATGATGCTGGCGCACGGGCCGTTCCGGGTCAGCCATGTCACCACCCATTGCGCGCTGGAGGACGTGCCGAAACGCGCCACCGCCCAGCGGATCGCGCGCGTGGTCGATCTGACGCTGGCGACCCTGCGCAAGCTGGGCATGGCGCGGCCCCGGGTCGCCATCGCCGCGCTGAACCCCCATGCTGGCGAGGGGGGCGCCTTCGGCCGCCATGATATCGACGTCACCGCGCCGCTGGTCGCGGATTACGAGGCGCGGGGCGAGCGGGTGATCGGCCCGGTGCCGGGCGACACCGTTTTCGTGAAGCTCCGCGGCGGCGATTACGACGCCGTGGTCGCAATGTATCACGATCAGGGCCATATTCCGGTGAAGCTGCTGGGCTTCAGCGTCGATCCCGAAACCGGAAAATGGACCGCGTTGAACGGGGTCAACGTCACGCTGGGCCTGCCGGTGATCCGCACCTCGGTCGATCACGGCACCGCTTTCGACATCGCCGGCAAGGGGATCGCCGACGAGACCAGCCTTGTCGAGGCGGTCGATTACGCGCTGCTCCTCGCCGGGCCCGCCGCCGGCGGGTGATTTCTCCCTTCCGGCCCCGCCATCCGGCAGGGTCGGAAGGGAAGCGGGGATCACGCCGGTTTCGACGTCTCGGCCACCTCGCAGATATCCAGCATGCAGAGCATGTAGATCTTGATCATGTCGATGAAATCGACGATCTCCACGCGCTCGTCCGGCATTGTGTTGTAGCGCCCGCCCGGACCGCAGACGATGCCCTCCATCCCGGCCGTGTTGTAGTAATGGCCGGCGTCGGTTCCGTAGAACCGGGCCGGGTGATCCGTGCCGGTGGGCTGCGGGGCGCCGCGCACCGTCTCATAGGCGCTGTTGATGGCCTTGACGATCCGCGAATCCTTCGCGACCTCGAAGGAGCCCATGACCGGAATATCCTTGCGCTCGCGCGGGATCAGCGTCGCCTTCAGCCCGGGCCAGCGACCCTCCAGCGCCTTCAGCTCCTTGCGGATATCGGCGAAGGCGCCCTCGGGCGTCTGGCCCGGCGCGAAGCGGCCGGAGCCCTTGATGCGGACGAAATCGGCCACCTGCGGCGGGCGCCATTCCTCCAGCTCCTGACCGAGCGCGCCGTGGACCACGCCGACATGCAGGCGGCTGATGGATTCGTGCTCGGGGCTTTTCGCGCCCGAGAACTTGAGCTCGGTCAGCCGCGGGATCAGGTCGCAGGCGGCGAGGATCGCGTCCGTCGCCTCCTCGCGCTTGGACATGTGGCGGGTGTCGCCGACGAGATGGATCTCGAAGCCGCAGCCCTCGGCGTGCATGGTCAGCGCCACGAGGTCGGTCGGCTCCGAATTGATGAAATAATCGGCGGTGACGCCCTGACGGATCGAGTTGGCGCTGCCGATCCCGCCCTGCAACTCGCCGACGACGAAGGTCAGGATCAGGTCGCCTTTCAGCTTCACGCCATTGTCGAGCAGGGTCCTGGCGGCGCAGAAATAGGCCGCGTCCCCCGCCTTCATGTTGGAGACGCCGATGCCGTAGATGAACTCCTCATCCACCAGCCCGCCATAGGGATCCACGGTCCAGCCCTCGGTCACCGGGTTGGTGTCGAGATGGCCGTTGAAGAGCAGGCTCTTGCCGCCGCCGGCGCCCCTGATCCGGCCGATGGCGTTATGGCGCCGGCCGCCCTTGCCGTCGTCGAAGGTCTGAAGCTCCCCCTCGATCCCCGCCTTGTTCAGCTCCTCGACCATGCGTCTGGTCAGGGCGATTTCGCCGTCGGTTTCGCTGTGGCTCTTCTGCTGAACCATCATCGACAGAAAATCGAGACAGGCCTTTTCGTCCACACTGGCCAGTAGCGCCTTTATATCCACGGGGAGGGTCCTTTCGGTCTTTCGGTCTCAGGGATTGGTGACGGCGCCGGCGATGACCGGCGCGGGCGCGGCGGCCAGCAGCCGGCGCGTATAGTCGGCGCCGGCGGCGCGGGCGATGGAGGCGGCGGGCTGGATCTCCACCAGATCGCCGCGGAACATGACCGCGACCCGGTGGGCGATCTGGCGGATCAGGTTCAGATCATGGGTGATGAAGAGATAGGCCGTCCCATGCGCGCGGCGCAGGTCGAGCAGCAACTCGATGATCGAGGCCTGCACCGATACGTCCAGCGCCGAGGTGATCTCGTCGCAGATCACCATGCGCGGGCGCGAGGCGAAGGCGCGGGCGATGGCCACGCGCTGTTTTTCTCCGCCCGACAGTTCATGCGGGAACCGGTCGGCGTAGCTCGCGGGCAGGCGCACCTGCTCCAGCAATGCGCCGATGCGCGCGTCCCGGTCGCCGGCCCCGCCATAGAGCTTCAACGGCCGCGACAGGATCTCCCGCACCCTCTGGCGCGGGTTCAGCGAGGCGTCGGGATGCTGGAAGACGATCTGCACATCCTTGCGATAGGCGTGGTCCATGTCGGCGGCGCCGCGGATCGGCCGGCCGTCGAAGCGGATTCCGCCCTCAAAGGGCAGAAGGCCGGTCAGCGCCTTGGCCAGCGTCGATTTGCCCGAGCCGCTTTCGCCGACGACGCCGAAGATCTCCCCCGGCGCCACCTCCAGCGAGAGGTCGCGATTGCCCATGACCTGCGCCGCCTCGCGCCGCATCAGGAAATCGAGCAGGGTGCGCCGCCCATAGCGCACATTGACCTTCTCGACCGAAAGGAGCGGCGGCCCGGCTTCGGGCGCGTCCTCGGTCAGCCGGTGGTCGGGATGCGGCGCGGCGGCGAGCAGCCGGCGCGTATAGGGATCCTTCGGCGCGCCGAACACCGCGCCGACCCGCCCCTGCTCCACGATCACGCCCTTGTTCAGCACCGCGACCCGGCCCGCCGTGCGCGAGACCAGCGAAAGGTCATGCGAGATATAGAGCGCGGCGACCCCGGTTTCCCGTTGCAGATCGACCAGAAGATCCAGCACCTGACGCGCGGTGATGACGTCCAGCGCCGTGGTCGGCTCGTCGAAGATGATAAGCTCCGGCGCGCAGGCGAAGGCCGCCGCGATCACCACGCGCTGTTTTTCGCCGCCCGAAACCTCATGCGGCATCCGGCGCATCATCTGCGCCGGCGTCTTCAGCCCCACCCGGTCCAGAAGCGCGACGCTTTCCTCCCATGCGTCCCTTTCCGAAAGGGCGCGATGGCGCGTCAGCACCTCTGAAAGCTGCCGGCCCAGCGAAAGCGTCGGATTGAGCGAGGTCGAAGGGTCCTGAAACACCATCGAGATCCGCCGCCCGCGGATCGCCCCCATCTCCGCCTGGCTCTTGCCCGTCAGGTCTTCGCCGCGGAGCCGGATCGCGCCCTGCGCCTCCCGCGCGTTGCCGGGCAGATAGCGCATGATCGACCAGGCGAGCGAGGTCTTGCCCGAGCCGCTTTCGCCGACCAGGCCGAGGATCTCTCGCCGCCCGACGGCGAGGTCGATCCCGTCGAGCGCGCGCATCGGCCCGCGCCGGGTCAGATAGTCGAGCGAATAGCCCTCGATCTCCAGAACCGGGCTTTCATCGGGCGTGGCGGCGGGCTGGTTCATCGCTTGGGCCTCAGGTCCGGGGGTTGAAGGCGTCGCGCAGGCCGTCGCCCAGCAGGTTGAAGCCGATGGCGACCAGCGCGACGGCGGCGCAGGGCCAGATCAGCAGCCAGGCGCTCAGATGCATGTAGCCCCGCGCCTCGGACACCATCAGCCCCCATTCCGCCGCCGGCGGCTGCGCGCCGAGGCCGAGAAAGGAGAGCGTGGCGAAGACCATCACCGCGAAGGAGACGCGGATCGTCATCTCGATGATGATCGGCGCGATGACATTGGGCAGCATTTCGCGCAGCACGATATAGGAGGAGGGCTCGCCGCGCGCGATGGCGGCGTTGACATAATCCTGCTTGCGCACCGCGAGCGCGACCGAGCGCGTCACCCGCGCCATGCCCGGGGCGAAGGCCACCGCGACCGACAGCAGCGCGTTGATCCCGCTCGACCCCAGAAGATTCACGATCAGCAGCGCGAAGAGCAGGTTGGGGATCGCCATCACCGCGTCCACCGTACGCATGATGAACTCATCCGCCCGCCCGCCGAGAAAGGCCGAGGCCGTGCCCAGCACCGCGCCCGTGACCGAGCCGAGCGCGGTGGCGGCCAGCGCCATGAACACCGTCGCCCGCGCCCCGACAAGCAGGCGCGAGAGGATGTCGCGCCCGTATTGATCCGTCCCCAGCAGATGCGCGGCCGAAGGCCCCTGATAGCGGGCGAGCGGGGCCATCGCGTCCGGGTCATAGGGCGCGAGATAGGGGCCGAAACCGGCGATCAGCAGCACCAGCAGCACCAGGATCGAGCCGATCAGCCCCTGCGGCGTGCGCAGGAGCCGGCGCAGGAAATCACTCATATTGAATCCTCCTGTCGAGCCAGGCGTAGAGCAGATCGGCGATGAAATTGGCGATGCAGTAGGTGGCGGCCATGATCAGCACGCCGGCCTGGATCGAGGGCATGTCGCGGGTCTGGATCGCGACGATCAGTTGCCGGCCGATGCCGGGAATGGCGAAGATCTCCTCGACCACGATTACCCCGCCCAGGAGATAGCCCACATCGAGCGCGACGATGGTGATCGTCGGCAGCAGCGCGTTGCGCAGCGCATGGCGAAGCAGCACGACCCGCCGCGGCAGGCCCTTGAGCGTGGCGGCGCGGATATAGTCGCTGTGCAGCACGTCCACCAGTTCCGAGCGGACCATGCGGCTGACATGGGCGATCAGGATGATCGAGATCACGCAGACCGGCATCGCCAGATGCCGCATCGCCAGCCAGAAATCCTCGGTCGGGGAGACATAGCCCGTGGGCGGCAGCCATCCCAGCGTATCGGCGAAGACCAGGATCGCCAGGGTCGCGGTGACGAATTCCGGCAGCGAGACCCCGGCGTAGGAAATCAGGCTGACCCCCATATCGGCGGCCTTGCCCCGCCTGATCGCGGCGTAGACGCCCAGGGGAATGGCGAGGGCCAGCATCAGCGAGATCGACAGGAGCGCGAGCAGCAGCGAGCGGCTCAGCGCCTCCATCATCGCCGGCCCCACCGGCTGGCTGGTCCGCAGCGAAAGGCCGAAATCGCCGGTCGCGGCGCCGCCGAGCCAGGAAAGATACTGTCGCCAGACCGGATCGTTCAGCCCCATCCGCTCGCGCAGGGAGGCCAGCGCCTCCTCGGTGGCGTATTCGCCCAGCATCACCACCGCGGCGTCGCCGGGCAGCACCTGGGTCACGCCGAAGACGATCGCCGACACGATCAGCAGCGTGTAGACGATCAGCAGCAGCCGCTTCAGAAGATAACTGGGGGACAATGCGCGGTCCTCTCTCGGGCGCGAGGGCGCGGGGAGGGGGGCTCGCCCCCTCCCCGGACGGTCACTTGCGCGGGGCGTCGGGCGAGAGCCAGACGCGGTCCAGCATGAAGATCGCCCCGCGCGGATGCGCCTCGAATCCCTGCACCCAGGACCGTTTCGCGGCGATGATGTCGAAGAAGCAGGGGATGATCGAGGGAACCTCCGCGTTCATCATCGCCTGCGCCTCGCCATAGAGACCGCGCCGCGTCGCCTCATCGGCGGTCTGGCGCGCCTTCGTGATCAGGGCGTCGAAACCGGCGTTGTTCCACTTGGTCTCGTTCCAGGCCGCGTCCGAAGTGTAGAGCAAGGTGAAGATGCCGTCGGCATGGGGCTGCATGTTGTAGAGGCCGATATAGAAATCGCCCTTGTTCCACACCTGGTCCAGATAGGTGGCGTGGGGCATGGTCCGCACATTGATGGTGAAGCCGGCCGGCTTCGCCATCTCGCGCAGGGCCACGGCCATCTGCGCCCGCGCCGGCGGGTTCTCGGAGGCGATCAGCGTCAGCTCCAGCCCGTCCGGGTGGCCCGCCTCGGCCAGAAGCGCCTTCGCCCTGTCGATATCCGGGCCTTTCTGCGGCAGGTCGGGGTCGAAATAGTAATAGGCGTCGTTCAGCGGCGTGTCGTTGCCGACCGAGCCGAACCCCTCGGTGACGAACTGCACCATGGTCTCGCGGTCCACGCAGAGGGCCAGCGCCTGACGCACCCGCATGTCGGAGAAGGGCGCGCTCTGGCAGTTCATGTTCACATTGCAGAACTGACCCGAAGGGACGCGCAGCATGTCGACGCCCGAAGCGCCGTCCAGCCGCAGGTAATCCGCCGGCTGGATCGCGGCGATCAGATCCATGTCGCCCGACATCAGCGCCGAGGTTTCGGCGGTGCCGTCGGGGAAGACATGCAGTTCGACCCGGTCCACATAGGGCCGCTCGGGGTCGTAATAGTCGGGATTGCGCTCGACCGCGATCAGCCGGTCCGGCTCAGAGGAGACCAGCCTGAACGGGCCGGTGCCCACGGCCGCGCTCGCCAGCGCCTGAAGGTCTTCGCGGGCGTAGCGGGCCGGGATGAG
>JBKECG010000431.1:0-5336 GCA_047974395.1 Pikeienuella sp.
TGACCCCGGATGGGGCGCATGGAACGGATTGGGCGAGCCGGCGGGAGCGGAGACGGGAATTGAAAACGGAGCGCGCCGATTCCGCCGCCGGCCCGCGTGGCGGCGGGGGAGGGGGCTGGACCCTGCTCCGGCTAGCGCCGGTCGCGGTCGCCGCGCTGCTGGTCGGCGCCGCCATGTTCTGGAGTAAGCCCCCTGTGGGCCCCGCCTTTGACCTCGGCCCTTTCGCGGACGCCTACGCGCTGCAACAGCGGACCGGCCTCGATCTCGGCTACCTGCCGGAGGAGCGTTTCCCCGGCCATGGCGGATCGGGGGAGGCCGCCGCGATCCGGCTGCGGCTTCATGACATTGATTTCCTGTGCAGGCCGGCGCGGTTCGGCCTTTTCGCCGTGCTCGGCGTGGTCAGGAGCGGCGAGTTGCATTGCGGCCTGGAATCGGACACGCCGCCCGCCAGGATGGTGGAGGAGCTTCTGGCGCGGTTCGAGGCGTCGCCGGACTGGCGGTTGAGACGCGACCTCCGCTGCGACGAGCGCAGACTGGAGGAATGGGGCCGGACCGTGGATTCGGCCCTCTCCTTCGCCAATTGGGGCGGGTTCGGCTTTCCCGTGGACAAGGTTCCGCTCGTCAGTTTCGTCCATGTTTCCAGCGGCTCGGGCGTCGAGATCGGGCTCGGGCTCGACCGGCGCGCGGCGCATGGGCCGGATCTGCGCGTTTTCATCAGCTTCTTTTTTGAATCCCCGTGCGTTTCGGAACTGCACGCTTTCGAGGCCGCCGATGTAAAGCCGGAATCCACCTCTCCCGAACATTATGCCGGGATCAGGCGGTGGTTCGGCGGGCGGCGATATTCGGAGATCCCGATCGCGGAATGGGTCGCCGGGGCCTCGAAATATCTGCGGGAGGGATGCGGCGGCGGCGGATCGCCCTGATCCGTGGCCTTCGCGCCCGCATGAGGTTGCGCCGCGCCGGGTTCTTGGCGAGGATGCGCCGCGCCGCCATTAGGCGGCGCGATCGTTCATCTTTCAAGAGGACTACAGATGATGACGGCAGGAGTGCTGACGGACAGGGTGTCGACATTCGGAAGGGCGAATCCATGGCTGAAGCGCGCGGCGCTGCTGGCCATCGGCGTCGCGCTGATGTGGATTTCGGCGAAGATCAAGGTGGCGACGATACCCGTCCCGGTGACGATGCAGACCCTTGTCGTCGTCGCGATCGGCATGGCCTATGGCGCGCGTATGGGCGCCGCGACCATGATCGCCTATCTGGCGCTTGGCGCTGCGGGCCAGCCGGTTTTCGCCGGCACGCCCGAACTGGGGATCGGCCTGCCCTATATGCTGGGCTCCACCGGCGGCTATCTCGCCGGCTTCGTTCTGGCCGCAGGCGCGACCGGCTGGCTGGCCGAGCGGGGCTGGGACCGCAATATCCTGACCGCGACGGCGGCGATGGCGGTCGGCATGGTCGCGCTCTTCCTGCCGGGCGCGCTCTGGCTCGCCTATGGCTTCCCGCTCACCGCTTTCGGCGCCTCCTTCGCCGGGATCGGCTTCGAGAAGGCGATCGAGTTCGGCGTTGCGCCCTTCGTCTGGATCGACGCGATGAAGCTGGCGCTGGCGGCGGTCGGTTTCCCGCTGATCTGGAAGCTGATCGGCGGCCGGATCTGATCCGGCGACAGCCGAAACGGAAACGCGCCCGGAGGGTTCCTCCGGGCGCGTTTTTCATTGGCGGGCGCGCGGCTCAGAAATAGAGCGACACGTCCTTGTGGACCGCGGTGCAGGCGGCGAGATAGGTCGCCTGATCGCGGCTGAGGCGCTGCTGGCCGCGCGCGCCGACCGTGCCCTTGATCGCGTCGAGATAGGTCTCGATCTGCGGGATCAGCGGGGCGGAGGCCTCGCGCCAGCCGGCCTGCTCCTCATAGACGTCCATGGCGGCGCGCCAGTTCTCCAGCGCCTCCTCGGGCTTGAAGGAGCGGGCGCGGAGCGCGCGGCGGGCTTTCGAGAGGGCGGAGCGCACGTCGCCCGCGCCCTCGACGGCGCCGAGCCGCTCCTCCATCGCCTTGACCGTATCCTCCAGTTCCTCGGCGCGGGCCGCCTCGGCCCCCTCGATCACCGGGCCGAGCGCGGCGAGATCCGCGCGCAGCGCCGCGAAGCCGTCGTTCGCCTGAAGCGCGGCGAGCACGGCGGCCGGGTCCTCCCAGGCGGAATCGGCGTTGCGCTGATAGGAAACGCGCGCGGCGTCCTCGGCCCTGGTCAGCTTGAGGAAAGCCTCATGCGCGGCGCCCCAGCCCGCAGGGATGGTCGCGCCGAGGGCGTCGCGCTCCGCGGTCAGGGCCTCCGCCTCGGCGGCCAGTTCGGCCTTCAGATCGGCGCTTTCGGGGTCGTGCATGCGGCTGATCCGGGTGCGCAGCCCGGCGATCTTCGCGTCGAGCTTGCGCATGTCGCTTTCGATCCGCCGGGTCGTGGTCAGAAGCGGCCGGTATTCGGGCGCCGCGTCCTCCACCGCCTTTTCCGCGGCGAAGGCGGCGTCGAGATCGGAAATCGCACTTTCCGCCGCCGTGAAGCCCTTGGAAAGCTGCCCGGCGAGGTTCTGCGGCAGGGCCGAAAGATCGACGCCCTTCGCCGCCCGGATCGCCGCCAGCGTCGCGCCGCCATCGGCGGCCAGCTCCTCGCCGACATAATCGGCGAGGCAGAACTGAAGCCGCGGATTCTTCGGCGGCGGCGCGGTTTCGCTGAGGAAGCTGCTCCGCGCCGGCAGATAGTTCACCAGCGGCGGATAGAGCCCGACCACCACCAGCGCCAGGATCTGAAGCCCGATGAAGGCGACGACGCCGCGATAGATCTGCAGGGTCCGCACCGCCGCCGGGGCGACGCCGCGCAGATAGAACAGCGCGAAGCCGAAGGGCGGCGTCAGGAACGAGGTCTGGATGTTCAGACCGATCATCACCCCGAGCCAGACCGCTGTGATATTGGCGCCGGGATCGGCCAGCAGGATCGGCGCGACGATCGGCACCACGACCACGGCGATCTCGATGAAGTCGAGGAAGAAGCCGAGGACGAAGATCACCAGCATCACGATGATGAACTGCGACCAGAACCCGCCGGGCAGGGATTGCAGGAAGTCGCGGACCAGATCCTCGCCGCCGAAGGCGCGGAAGGCCGCGGTCAGCATCGCCGCGCCGAGAAGGATGATGAAGACCAGCGAGGTCGTCTTCGCGGTCTCGATCATCACCTCGTGCAGCGTGTTGTCCTGACGCATCACCCGCCAGCCGCTCCAGAGCACGGCGATGATCACCAGCGCCGAGCCGGCGAGGCCGAGCTGGATGCCGAAATAATCCTCCGGCGTCACCGCCGCCTTGAGGTTCATCGGATAGCGCGCCAGCGCATAGCCGAGCACCGCGATGCCGATCAGCGCGAGAATCGCCGGATTATAGGCGCCGCGGCCGCCATGAAGCCGGTAGCCGGCCATGATCATCGCCCCGGCGGCGCCGATCGCGCCGGCCTGATTCACCGTCGCGATGCCGGCCAGGATCGAGCCAAGCACCAGCAGGATCAGCGCAAGGGGCGGCACCAGCGTCATCACCACGTCGCCCCAGAAGGCGGCGTTGCGCTCGCCTTCATAGGGGACGGCGGGGGCGTGGCTCGGCCGCAGGAGCGCGTAGACCAGGATGAAGAGGACATAGATGCCGACCAGAAGCAGGCCGGGCACGAGCGCGCCGAGGAACATCTCGCCGGCGGAGGTGCCGCTGACGTCGAAGACCGAGGGCATGGAGATCTCGCCCGTCGCCGTCTTGTGCAGCGCCTTGCGCGCGGTCGAGGCCTGATCCGTCGCCGACGCCAGCTGGTCGGCGAGGATGATCAGCACGATCGAGGGCGGAATGATCTGCCCCAGCGTGCCCGAGGCCGCGATCGTGCCGGTGGCGAGCGAGGGCGAGTAATTGTTGCGCAGCATCGCCGGCAGCGAGATCAGCCCCATCGCCACCACCGTCGCGCCGACGATGCCCGTGGTGGCCGCCAGCAGCGCGCCGACGATGACGACGGAGATGCCGAGCCCGCCCGGCACCGGCCCGAAAAGCCGCGCCATGGTGACCAGAAGATCCTCGGCGATCTTCGACCGCTGGAGCATGATCCCCATGAAGATGAACAGCGGAATCGCGATCAGCGTGTCGCGGTCCACGTCCCAGTAGACCCCGCGCAGATTGGTGACGCCGGCCGAGAGCCATTGCGACGGCCCGCCGGTGTGGAAGAAGGCGTCGGCGCTCCCTTCCAGCAGCCAGCCGGCGCCGGCGGCGACCCCGATGGAGATGATCGCCGCGCCCGGCAGCGCGAAGGCGACCGGGAAACCCGAGCCGAGCGCGGCCGCCATGACCAGGATGAGAAGGGCGAGGAAGTAATATTCCATGACGGCGGCCTCAGTGCGCTACGGGCGTGCTTTCGCGCCGCCCCGGCTCGTCGCGGAGATCCGCGACTGCTTCGAACATCTGGCTGACGAACTGGATCAGCATGGTGACGGCGAAAACGGCGAGAAAACCCGCCATCTGGTATTTCACGAACATGCCGGTGACGCCGGTCTGGCTGACCTCGAAACTGACGATCGGGTTGTTGATGATCGAGGTTCTCCCGTTCAGCCCGATATCGAGAATGAGCCAGCAGGTGGTCATGCCCAGAACAACCGCGCCGATCGCGTTGACCGCGCCCTTTTTCCGGTCGTTGAAGGCGGCGTAGAGCACATCGACCCGCACATGACCCTCGTCCAGCAGCGTATAGGCGGAGGCGAAGAGGAAAAGCGCGGCGTACCAGTAGCGCACCAGATCGCTCATCAGCGCCTGCTCATAGGAGAAGACGAAGCGCGAGAGCACGATCGCCAGTTCGGCGGCGACGATCAGCAGCGCCAGCCACATGAAGCCGAGCGAGCGCGCGAAGATCCCGATCACGAAACCCAGAAGGATCAGCGGTCCGTGGACATAGGGGCCGACGAAATGCGACAGGCTGAGTGAACGCGCCATCTCCGCCCCGACAAGCGCGGGGAGTTCGTTCTCCGCCCGCAACAGCGCGATCGCGGCGTCGGCCAGTCCGACCAGCAGCACCGCCCAGAACAGCGAGCGCACCAGATAGGCGTTGAAGGCGGTGATCCGCGCCGCGTCGCGCCTGAGGCTCCGCTGCCCGTCCATCAGCACCTGGGTCGAGGCGGCGGCGACGCAGACGACATAGATCGCCAGCGCGCCCCAGCCCCCGCCGCCCCGGAACAGCGAGCGAAAGCCCGGCATGCCCCACCAGACGACCAGCAGGTTCTCGATGAGAAAGGCGAGGAGGACCCCGAGCATCGCCCAGCCGAAAAAGCGCAGAACCGGC
>JBKECG010000468.1:0-7067 GCA_047974395.1 Pikeienuella sp.
GCGATTTCACGCCGCAGCCAGTCCGCCCAGCCTTCGGGCCGCCCGCGATAGGGCAGCGCGCCGCCGCCGCGCCAGAACAGCCGGTCGCCGGGGCAGAGCAGCGCCCGCCAGACCGCCGCCCCCCGCGCGCGCAGCGCGGCGCCGAGATGGGTGAAGAAGAACGACATCGGCCCCTGCAACAGCAGGAAGACGCGCCCTTCGCCCGCGTTTTGCCGATCCGTCATCGCCGCTCCCACCTGTCGGGGCGGACAAAAGCACATGCGGCGCGGCGCGCCAAGACGGCGCGCGTCTTGCCTCGCCCCCGCGTACATGCGACAGCGCGTCCGAGGCGGGATAAACACTGATCGCGGAGCGCGGCGCGTGGACGAGCGGAAGAGCTTTCTCTTTCTTCAGGGGCATCATTCGCCCTTCTGGCTCGAACTCGCCGACGCGTTGAAGGCCGAGGGATGCGCGGTCTCCAAGGTCCGCGTCTCCGGGCAGGACTGGCTCTACTGGCCGCGCCTCGGCGCGCGTTCCTATCGCGGGCCGAAAGCCGGCTGGCGCGGTTGGCTCGACGATCATATCGCCGCCGAGGGGATCACCGATGTGATCTATTACGCGGATCGCCACCCCTGGAACGTGGATGCGCTGGCCGCGGCGAAAGCGGCCGGGATCAGGGCCTGGACCATGGAGTTCGGCTATCTGCGCCCGCACTGGCTGACGCTGGAGCCCGAGGCCATGGGCGCCTTCTCGCGCTTCCCGAAGGACCCGGAGACGATCCGCCGGCTGGGCGCCCCCGACCCGGACGAGCCGGAGGTGGAGGAGCCCCATTATCCGACAGGGTTCCTCTCCGAGGCGATGGCCGATATCGGCATGTACGCCTCCACCGTGATCGGGTTCGGCTTCTACCCGCATTACCGGCTCGACCTGCCCTATGACATGTTCACCCATTACCGGCACTGGATCGCGACGCTGCTGACCGAAAAGCGGCAGGAGCGCGCGGCGCGCGCGGTTCAGGCGCGTTGCGCCGCGCCGGGGGCCGATTACACGTTGCTGGCGATGCAGCTGGCGCAGGATTACCAGATCCGCGCCTCCTCTCCCTATGACGACTACGCCGACATGATCGCCGAGGTGCTGGATTCGATGGCCCGCGCCGCGCCGGAAAGCCGCCGGCTGATCGTGAAGATGCACCCGCTGGACAGCGATTACCTGAACTGGCGGCGGCGCGTCCCGGAGATGGCGCGCGCGCGCGGGCTGGGCGAGCGGGTGGAGCTGATCCGCGGCGGCGATCTCGGCGTCTTCATCCATCACGCGAAGGGCGCGGTGATGGCGAATTCGACCGTCGGGCTGCATTGCCTGCGCGCCGGGGTGCCGGTGAAGACGCTCGGCAGCGCCATCTACGATATTCCGGGCGTCACCCATCAGGGCCCGCTCGATACGTTCTGGACCGCGCCCGAGCCGGTGGACCGCGAGCTGGAGGCGGCGCTGGTGCGCGCGCTCGCCCGCGAGATCCAGGTCAGGGGCTCCTTCTTCCACCCGGAGGGGCGCAGGCGCGCGGTCGCCGAGACCGTGGAGAGGCTGATCCGGCGACCCTATCCCGAATGGGCGCGCTGAAGTTTCAGCGCAGCGCCATGTTGGAATCATGGGCTTTGATCGCGTCCTCGATATTCTCGTAATAGGTCAGCCGGCCGTCCTCCAGCACCGCCCCCGCCTTGCAGTAATCCAGCAGCGTGGACATGGAGTGAGACACCATGATGACGTCGGAATTGCTCAGCCGTTCGGCGAAGACCGCGCGGCATTTCTTCTTGAAATTGGCGTCGCCGACCGCGGTGGTCTCGTCAACGAGATAATAGTCGAAGGCGATCCCCATGGAGACGCCGAAGGCGAGCCGCGCCCGCATCCCCGAGGAATAGGTGTTGACCGGCATGTAGAGCGCGTCGCCAAGCTCGGCGAAATCGGCGACATAGTCGATCAGCGCGTCGGCGTCGCTGCCGTAGATGCGGGCGACGAAGCGGACATTCTGCGCGCCCGAGAGCATGCCGTGAAAGCTGCCGGCGAAGCCGAGCGGCCAGGAGACGCTGGCGCGCCGGACGATCCGGCCGGAATCGGGCTCCACCGTGCCGGCGATCATCCGCAACAGCGTGGATTTCCCCGCCCCGTTCCGGCCGAGGAGGCCAAGGCTCCGCCCGCGCGGGATGGTCAGGGTCACGTCATCCACGATCACCTTGCGACTGGAGGCGCGGCGATAGGATTTCGACAGGTTTATCAATTCGATCATGCAGGCCGGCTCAACGCGTTTCGATCAGGGCGGTCTTGTTCGAATAGACGAGAAAAAACCCGAGCGTCAGGAAAAAGGCGCCCATGCCCCCGATATAGATCTCCGACACATAGTCCGCATGATAACTGGGGTAGAAACCCCGCCGCATCAAGCCGACGACGTGAATCACCGGATTGAACCACAGAAGATCCTGCACCGCGCGCGGCATGCTCTCATAGGTGAAGAAGACGCCCGAGATCAGGAACATCGGCCGGTTGATGATCTTCCAGACGTTCTGATAGGTCGGGAAGAAGGTGAAGATCACCGTGTTGGTCGCGCCGACGCCCAGCCCCAGCACGCTGGCGTAGAAGACCGATTTCATGATCGCGACGAAATCATAGATCGTGTGGATCTCGTCGAAATAGATGATTCCCGTATAGATGACGATCGACGAGATCGCCAATGTGAAGAATTGCAGGAAAAACCGCGCGAGAATCGAGTCGATCGGCGTCACCCGCGGATAGGTCAGCAGCGGCTTGTTCATCATCACCGCGCTTGAGGAGAACTGCGACAGTTCCGTGTAGAAATGGAAGGCGAGAAAGCCGGTCGCGAAGAAGAGCGGAAAACTGTCGCCAAGCGCCGGGGTCCGGATCGCCATGGCGAAAACCACGGAGAGGATGGCGATCATCCCCACCGGCTCCAGAATCGCCCAGAGATAGCCGCCGGCGGAGCGCCCGTAACGGGTCGCCATCTCGCGCATCATCAGCGCGATGATGACGCGGATATTGATGAATTTCGGCATGGCCCGGCTTGCGGGTCGTCTCTCGGCCATAGGCGTCTCCGGCGGCGCGCGCGGGCGCCGATCTGACCGACACCGCTAGCCATGGCGCGCGCCGATGTCAAAGCGGCTGATCGGCGCCGGCGGTCGGCGCGGAAAGGGTCGCGTTGCAATATCGGCCGGATACGCGCATATCTCGGCCCGCGACGCCGAAGAGCCGCGCGCCGGAACAGGTTGACTGATGACCGACAACAAAGCTGATTCCGCTCAACTCAGGTCCGTGGGCGACGCGCTGTTCACAGCGCCGCCCCTGTCCGGGCAGGTGAAATCGGCGACCCCGCCCGCCGCCCGCCCCGGCGGCGGCGCGTTGAAGCCTGAGCCCAAGACCGGCCCCAAACCGCTTGCGGGGCAGGGGGGCGGACAGGGGCCGGGGCGCATCGTCGCCCGCCGGCCCGGCCCGCCGCGCCGCCCGCTCGGCCAGACCAGGGCCCGGTTCCGGTTCCGTCACTGGCTGCTTGTGGTCAGTTTCGCGCTGCTGGTGGCGCTGCCCTCGATCTATGCGAACTGGTATCTGCATTTCCGCGCGGCGGATCAGTACGCCTCGCAACTCGCCTTCACCATCCAGTCCGAGGACGGGCCGGCGCTCAGCGCGCTCGGCGCCCTTTTCGGCGGCGGCGCGGCCGGCGGCTCCGCCGATGACGCGGAGGTCCTCTACGGTTTCATCCAGAGCCAGAATCTGGTCGAGAAGCTTCAGGAGGAGCTGGATCTCAGGACCATATTCAACAAGCCGAAAGAGAGCGACTGGTGGTTCTCGCTCGGCGACGATCTCTCGATCGAGGAGTTGACCGACTACTGGAAGAGCATGGTGCTGGTCTCCTTCAACGCCGGCATCGTGGAGGTGGAGGTGCGCGCCTTCGACCCGCAGGACGCGCGCGACATCGCCCGCGCGGTGCTGACGGACAGCACCGCGCTGATCAACCGGCTCTCGGCCGAGGCGCGCGAGGACGCGGTGCGCGATTCGCAGCTCTACCTGACCGAGGCGGCGGACAAACTGCGCGAGGTGCGCCTGCGGCTGAGCGAATTGCGCATGGAAGAGCAGCGCGTGGATCCGACCCTCGACGTCAGCGCGATGATGCTGCGGATCGGCGAGCTTGAGGGCGCGCTGACCACTGAACAGCTGAAGCTCGCCGAGTTGAGGCAATTCGCGGCGGCGGGCGATTCGCGCGTGGTCACGGCGGAGCGGCGCATCCGCTCGCTGGAGGCCGCGATCGCGGAGGAGCGATCCCGGCTCGCCTCCAACGGCGATGGCGACGCGCTCGCCGCCGCCGTCGGCAAGTTCGAGGCGCTGAGCGTCGAGCGCGAGCTGGCCGAGCAGGCCTATGGCATCGCGCTGGCCTCTTTCGAGACCGCGAAAAGCGAGGCGCGCCGCCAGCAGCGTTATCTCTCGGCCCATGTCGCGCCGACCCTGGCGGAGACGCCCGAATACCCGGAACGCTATATCCTGGGCGGGCTGAGCTTTCTCTTCCTGTTCATGGGCTGGGTCGTGCTGGTCATGATCGCCTATAACGTGAAGGACCGGCGTTGAGCCGGCGATGTTTCGCCGTTTCTTCACACGGGCGCTGACGACGCTGAATTCGCCGACCGCGGATCTCTATTTCGCCAACGCCTGCGCCGGCTGGCTGGCGGATGGGCTTGTGCGCCGCTACGCGCCGACCGTCTTCGCCTCCGACCGGGTGCGGTTGGTGATCCGCCATGACGCGCGGGCCGGGCGCGACAGCCTGCGCCCGCGCCATGTCTATCTGATCGACGACGCGATCGACCTTGAGGGCGCGGATGCGGCCCTGTCGCGCTACTGGCGGTTCAAGCTGGACAATGTGGAGCGCGCGGCGGCGGCGCGGTTCCTGCCCGGGGCGAAGGCGGCGGTGGTCAGCTCGCCCGCGCTGGCGGAGATGATCCGGGCGCGCGCTCCCGGTCTCGACGTCAGGCGGCTCGATCCCTGCTGGGACGCGGCCTTCTCGACACTGGCGCATCATGACGGGCCCCCCCCTTTCCGGGTCGCCTTTCTCGGCAGTCAGGTCCACGGGCCGGATTTCGCGCTGCTGGCGCCGATGCTGAGGGGTTTCCTTGAGGCGCATCCACGGGCCGAACTGATCGTCGGCGGCGGCCATGGGGCGATGGTCGGGCATGAGCGGGCGCGCGATCTCGGGCCGATGGGCTGGCGCGACTGGCGGACGGCGCTGCCGGGGCTCGGCCCGCATGTCGCGCTCTATCCGCTGACGGAGACGCCTTTCAACGCCGCCCGTTCGCTCAACAAGCTGATCGAACATGGCGTGGCCGGGGCGGCCGGGCTTTACGCGCGGTCATGGCCCGGCGCGGCGCTGGCGGAGGCGGCGGGGGCGGGGCTGGCGCTCGGCCCCGATCCTGCCGAATGGCGCGCCGCGCTAGACCGGCTGGCGGCCGACCGGGCGGCGACGGCTTCGATGGCGCGGGCCGGCGGCGCGCTGGCGGCGAAGCTCAACGACGCCGGGGCGCAGCGCCGGCTCTGGGCGGAGCTGCTGGAGATCGAAACGCCCTAGCCGATCATGAATCCGGCGAGGACCAGCGCCAGCCCGAACATCGCCCCGCCGATCGAGGCCATGTTGATCAGCGAAAGCCGCTTGAACACGGTTTCAAGCTGATCATGCGGCACCCGGCCCGTCTGCACCCGTCTGGCGAGCAGGATGCACCAGACCAGCCCGAGAAGCCCGGCGTTGGCGGCGAGGATTCCGAAGCCGATGAGGATATTGGCGGTTGTCATGCGGCGTCTTCGACCTTTCTTCTGATCACCATGCCCGGCCGGGCGCCGGCGGGCGCGCCGTCTTCCCAGACGATCCTGCCGTTGACGATGACGATTTCGATCCCGGCCGCCATCTGCTTCGGATCCTCGAAAGTGGCGCGATCCTCGATCCGTTCGGCGTCGAATATCGCGATATCGGCGAAACCGCCAGCGCGGATGAAGCCGCGATCGGGGAAGCCGAATTCGGTCGCGGTCAGGCCGGTCATCTTGCGCACGGCTTCCTCCAGGCTGAAAAGCTTCAGCTCGCGCGCATAGCGGCCCAGAACCCGCGGGAACGTGCCCCAGAGCCGGGGATGGGGGAAGTTGTCATGCGGCAGCCCGTCCGAGCCGATCATCGTCGGATCGAATTTCATGATCCGCCGCACATCGTCCTCATGCATGCGGAAATAGACCGCTCCGGCCGGTTGCAGCCGCGCGACGGCCTCTTCCAAGGAGCAATCCAGCTCCGCCATGATCTCCGTCAGTTCGCGCCCGGCGTATTCGGGCATGCCGCGCGTCCAGGTGACGATGGTGCGCCCGGAGGCGCCGGCGAGATCCATGGTCAGGATGGTGGAGGAGGCGTCGTATGGATAGCAGTCGAGGCTGACCTTGTGGCGTTTCATCTCCTCCGAGATCACGCCCAGCGTCTCCACCGACCGCCCGTGAGAGGCGGCCCCGGCCAGCTTGTGATGCGAGATCAGCGTCTGCACGCCGAGCGCCCGGCCGATGGCGAAGGTCTCCTCCAGCGCCTCCATCGTGGCTTCGCTCTCATCGCGCATATGGGTTGCGTGGAGGCCATGGGGCGCCATCGGGCGGCAGATCTCGATCACCTCTTCGGTGGTCGCGGCGGCGGCGGGCGGATAGGCGAGACCGGTGGAGACGCCGATGGCGCCGGCCCGCATCGCCTCGATCACCAGCTCTTGCATGGCGGCGATCTCCGTCGGCGTCGCCGGGCGGTCCAGATCGTCC
The DNA here is from genome assembly GCA_047974395.1 of Pikeienuella sp. Lineage (GTDB taxonomy): Bacteria > Pseudomonadota > Alphaproteobacteria > Rhodobacterales > Rhodobacteraceae > Pikeienuella. The sequence continues at coordinate 6,799 of JBKECG010000468.1, forward strand.
ATGGTGATGGCGCGCAGCGTCGTATGGCCGACAAGCGCGGCCATGTTCACCGCGGCCGGGCTTTCCTCGAAAGCGGCGAGATAATCGGCGAAGCTGCGATAGCGGTACCATTCGCCGCTATCGTCCAGAAGATCGAGCGGCGGCGTCACCGGCTGGCGGACCGGCGCCGGCATCGGCGCCAGCGAGATCCCGCAATTGCCGACGACGACGGTGGTGACGCCCTGGCTGACCTTGGGCGTCATCGCCCCGTCCTCCAGCAGCATCCTGTC
>JBKECG010000050.1:0-8334 GCA_047974395.1 Pikeienuella sp.
CCGCCGGAGGAGCCGCCGGCGTTCAGCGCCGTGTTCCAGGGCGTGCGGGTGCGCCCGAAGACCTCGTTGAACGTGTTGCCGCCGGCGCCCATCTCGGGCGTGTTCGACTTGCCGAGGACGACGCCGCCGCGCCGCTCCATCCGCTGGACCAGCGTGTCGCTTTCGGTGGGGACGAAATCGGCCAGCGCCTTCGTGCCCCAGGTGGAGACCACACCCTCGACCGCGGTCAGGTCCTTGATCGCCAGCGGCAGGCCCGCCAGCCACGGGGCCTCGTCGCCCTTTTTCAGCGTCTTCGCCTTCGCGCGCGCCCTCTCGGGACACAGAACCGGCATCGCGTTGATCGCCGGCTCGACCGCCGCGATCCGCTCCAGCGCGGCGTCGATCATCTCCAGCGGCGACACCTCGCCCTTTTCCAGAAGCGCCACCGCCTCGGTCGCCGTCAGGGCGCAGAGCGCCGGTCCGGTGTAGTCATGCTTCATACGCAGCCCTCCCATGTCGCGGAGAGCATGGCGCCGGATCGCGGCCGCCGCTAGTCTCCCCGGGAAATTTCCTGAAAGGCCCCGATGGCTGACGACAGAGCCGCGCAATCCGCCCCTCGGGCGCGGGAGGAGAATATCGCCGCCGGCGTCGCCTGGATGCTCGCATCGGGCCTGTTTTTCGTGACCATGACCGGGATCGTGCGCTATCTCGGATCGAACCTGCCGACGGCGGAAACCGCCTTCATCCGCTATCTTTTCGGAGTTCTGCTGGTCTCTCCGGCGCTGATCGGCATGATCCGCCGGCGCCCGGCGGCGCGGGTCTGGGGGCTTTGCGCCGGCAGGGGGCTGGTGCACGGGATCGGGGTTCTGCTCTGGTTCTACGCCATGGCCCGGATTCCGGTGGCCGAGGTCACCGCGCTCAGCTATGTGCAGCCGATCCTGGTGACCATCCTCGCCGCCGTCTTTCTCGGCGAACAGCTCCGCCTGCGGCGGATACTCGCCGTCTCCGTCGGGCTGGTCGGGGTGCTGATCATCCTGCGCCCCGGATTTCAGGCCATCGGCATGGGACAGCTCGCGCAACTCGCGGCCGGGCCGCTTTTCGCCGCCTCCTTCGTCTTCGCCAAACTGCTGACGCGGGTGGCGCGGCCGGCCGAGATCGTCGCCATGCTTTCGCTTTGCAGCACGCTGACGCTGGCCCCTTTCGCCTTCGCCGACTGGCGCGCGCCCGGTCTGTCCGACCTCGCCTGGCTGGCCGGGCTCGCGGTCGTGGCCACGGCGGGCCATTACACGCTGACCCGCGCCTACGCCTGCGCGCCGATCACGGTGACGCAACCGGTGGTGTTCCTGCAGATCGTCTGGGCGACGATCCTCGGCGCGACCGTCTTCGACGAACCGGTGGACGCCTATGTCGTCATCGGCGCGGCGGTGATCGTCGGCTCCGCCTGGTATATCGCCATGCGCGAGATGAAACGAAGGACCGGGGACAAACGCCCCGCCGCCGGTTCCGGCTGATCGAAGCCAAGGGGGGGCGCAAAGCCCGCGCGATGGGGTATGCTCCCGGAAAAAATCGCTTCAGGGAGCCTCAGCATGCGCGCCGTACTCACCTTTCTGCTGCTCGCCCTATGCGCCGCGCCGCCGGCGCTGGCCGATGCGCTCGACCGGATCGCCGAGACCGGGACCATCCGCCTCGGCGTGAGGCAAAGCGCGGCGCCCTTCTCCTATCTGGATGAAAACGGCGCCCCCGCCGGTCTGGCCGTCGCGCTCTGCCAGGAGGTGGCTGCGGCCATCGGCCAGCGGCTCGACCGCGAGGCGCTGGCGGTGGAGTTCGTGACGGTCGATTCGGAGACCCGGTTCGACGCGATCCTCGACGGGCGGGTCGATCTTCATTGCGGGCCGATGACCGCCTCGCTCTCGCGTCGCGAGACGCTGGATTTCTCGATTCCCTATTTCATGGACGGAATCGGCGCCGCGCTCCGCCGCGACGGCGTGCAGAACGTGCGCGATCTCGCCGGCCAGCCAGTCGGCGCGCTGAAAGGCGCCACCGGGATCGCGCTGGCGCGCGAAGCGGTCGGCGACGGCGGCTCCGCCATCATCGAATTCTCATCCCATCGCGAGGGGCTGGAGGCGCTCGGCCGCGGCGAGATCGACGTCTATTTCGGCGATCAGGGCCTGTTGCTGCATCAGCTTGGCGCGCTGAAGGCCAAAGACCGGCTGATCCCGATCCGGGTGGTGGAGGAGCAATTCTCCTATGAGCCCTATTCGCTGGCGATGAAGGGCGGCGAGCGGCGGTTGCGGCTGGAGGTCGATCGCGCGCTTTCGGCGATCTATCTCGACGGGACGATCTTCGACCTGATCGACGCGACTTTCGGCGATTTCGAACTCTCCGAACTCGCCACTTTTCTCTATGTGCTGGTGGCCCTGCCCGAGTAACGCTACTGGAACGGAACCTCGTTGAAGCTCCGCAATTTACGGCTGTGGAGCCGGGCGGAGGGCATCTCGCGCAGGATCTCCATCGCCCTGAGCCCGACCGCGAGATGCCGATCGACCTGCGCCCGGTAAAAGGCCGAGGCCATGCCGGGGAGCTTCAACTCCCCGTGCATCGGCCGGTCGGAGACGACCAGCAGCGTCCCGTAGGGCACGCGGAAACGGAAACCGTTGGCGGCGATGGTCGCGCTCTCCATGTCCAGCCCGATGGCGCGGGACTGTGAAAAGCGGCGGATCGGCTCGGCCTGGTCGCGCAGCTCCCAGTTGCGGTTGTCGATCGAGGCGACGGTGCCGGTGCGCATCACGCGTTTCAGCTCGCCCGCGCCGACATCGCAGATCTCGGCGACCGCCGCCTCCAGCGCCTGCTGCACTTCGGCGAGCGCCGGGATCGGAATCCAGACCGGCAGATCGGCGTCCAGCACATGATCGTCGCGCACATAGCCATGCGCCAGCACGTAATCGCCCAGCCGCTGCGTGCGCCTCAGCCCGGCGCAATGACCCAGCATCAGCCAGGCGGAGGGGCGCAGCACCGCGACATGATCGGTCATCGTCTTGGCGTTGGACGGGCCGACGCCGATATTGATCAGGGTGATCCCGTTATGATCGGGCCGTTTCAGGTGATAGGCCGGCATCTGCGGCGGATGCGCCCCTTCGCGCGGTTCGACGAAAGCCTCATAGCCGCTTGCGGGATCGGCGACCTGCGCTTCGGCGACGCCGCGAAACACATCGACATAGAACTGGTAATTGGTGAAGAGCACGAAATTCTGGAAATGCTCCGCCCCCGCGCCGGTGTAATGGCTGAGCCGGTGCAGCGAATAATCCACCCGCGGCGCGGTGAAGAGCGAAAGCGGGCGGACCGGAGCGCCGAGATAGTCGATCTCTCCGTTCACATGGGTGTCGTCCATGGTGGCGAGATCCGGGGCGTCGAAGGTCCGGGCGAAATCGGCGATATGCTCCGTGGTCAGGTCGCCCGTCACGTTCATCCCGTCCGGAAAGGCGAAATGGATCGGCAGCTTCATGTCGGAAAGCCCGACCTCGAACCGGCAGGCGTGATTCCGCGCCAGTTCGCGAAGCTGGATCAGGAGATAGGATTCAAAGAGATCGGGCCGGGTGATCGTGGTCTCGTAACGCCCGGCCGCATCACAAAAGCCGAAGGACTGCGCCGGGGGATGCGGCAGCGCCGTCTCCACATTCACCGCGAGCAGCGGATAATGACCGCTCACCCGCTCATCGAACCGCGCGCCGGCGGCGAATTCGGCGAAACGCGCGCGCAAGCGCCCGGTCTCCGCCTCATAGAGGCGGCGGAGCGCGGCGACGGCGGCCTCGGGGCTGTCATGCGATTCGAGCGACATGGGCCCGGGCATAGGCGAAGGGCGCGCCGCCGGCAATCGCGCCGCGCGTTCACAGCGGCGTTGAACGGCGCTATGGTCGGGCCATGGCCGAAACCGATCACTGGGGCAATATCGTCACCATATCCGAGCCCGAAACGGCGCGGGCGGTCCGCGATTTCACCGGCGGGCTGATCGGGTTCGAGCGCAAGGTCGCCAATATCCTCGCCGCGGCGAAGGCCGATCCCGGCTGCGCCATCGCCAACGCCTACGCCGCGATCCTGATGATGTGGACGGAGCGCGCCGACAGCCCCGCGCTCGCCCGGCCCTTTCTGGATAGGGCGGAGGCCGCCGCCGGCGGCGCGACCGAGCGCGAGCGACGCGTCATCGCCTATGCCGGAAAATGGATCGGGGGCGACATTCCCGGCGTGATCGCCGATGCGAAGGAATTGCTGGACGCGCATCCGACCGACCTCGTGACGGTGAAGATCCGCCAGACCCATCAGTTCGATCTCGGCGACGCGCCGGGCATGCTCCATTCCGCCCGCTATGGCGCGCGGGCCTTCCCGGATGAGCCCGGCGCGCTCGGCATGCTCGCCTTCGGACAGGAGGAGAGCCACCTTCTCCGCGAGGCGGAGACCACCGCCCGCCGGGCCATCGCGCTGGATCGCGCCGAGGGCTGGGCCCAGCACGCGCTCGCCCATGTGCTGTTGACCGAGGGGCGCTGCGCCGAGGGGCGCGAGTTGCTGGGCGGGCTGAGCGACACATGGGAGGGCAGGAACTCCGTCCTCTACTGCCATAACTGGTGGCATATGGCGCTCTTTGCGATTTCCGAGGGCGATTACGGCGACGCGCTGGCGATCCATGACCGGCGCGTCCACGGGGTGGAGCCCGATTACAGCCAGGACCAGATCAACGAGATCTCGCTGCTGGCGCGGCTGGAGCTGGTCGGGGTCGATGTGGGGACGCGCTGGGAAGGGCTGGCCGACCGGGTCGAAGGGCGGACCCGCGATTTCATCAACCCGTTCCTGACCATGCAATATCTCCATGCGCTGGCCCGCGCCGGCCGGGCGGGCGCGGAGGAGCTGCTGACCAATCTGCGCGAGCATTGCGACAGCGCCTCCTGGTCCGCCGCGATCTGGCGGGAGATGGCGACGCCCGCCTGCGAGGGGCTGGCCGCCCATGCGAAGGGCGACTGGGCCAGGGCGGCCGACGCGCTCGGCCGCGCTCTGCCGGAAATCTGGCGCGGCGGCGGCAGCCATGCGCAACGCGATCTCTTCCACCAGATCCATCTCGACGCGCTGATCCGCGCCGGCCGTCTTGGCGAGGCGCAACAGGCGCTGATGGGGCGACTGGGTTATGAGCCGATGAGCGTTCCGAACAACACCGCCCTCGCCGGGGTCTATCGGGCGCTCGGCCTGCCCGAGGAAGCGGCGGCGGCGGCGGCGCGGGCGCGGCGCTGATCCGAAGGCTGGGAATCCTGATTCAATGCGAATGTGACACGCTATAACTCGACTTTTCCCTGAAATCACCTTGGAGCGGCGCCAGAATCTCCGCCGTTGCGCCGCATTTCGCCGCGATAAACATCCCCGGCGACGGCGTTCAAGTGGGGAGCGCGCGGCGCTGATCAAGGCGACAGGCGCCATGCGCCCGTCGCATGAGCCCCCCCTCTTCGGGGATGAGAGGGGGGGCGCAACATTCTCTCACCGCAAGTGATCACGGAATCGTCATAAAATCAGCCGATTCCGTGATAGAGTCGTCAATGTCAGGCGATAGTGACCGCGCCTGACTTCATGACAGGCGGAGAACCCCATGGAACAGCTCATCATCAACCTGATCGCCGGCGCGCTCGGCGGCAACGCGGCCGGGGCCGCGCTGAAGAATCTGAGCCTTGGCGCGATCGGCAACAGCATAGCCGGCCTGATCGGCGGCGGGGTCGGCGGTCAGATCCTCTCGGCGCTGACCGGCGGCGCGGTCGACCCCGCGGCGGCGGACGCCGCCGCGGCCGGGGCCGGCGGCATGGATTTCGGCGCCATCATCCAGCAGGTGCTGGGCGGCGGCGTCGGCGGCGGACTGGCGATGGTCATCGTCGGGGTCGTCAAGAACATGATGGCCAGGAACTGACCGACAAGGGCGCGCCGCCGCAAGGGGCGGCGCGCCGCTTCAATAGCTGCAATCGCGGTAGAGCCCCGCGAAATCGCCGCCCCATTCGCCGTCGAACCGGCGCAGAAGCTCCTCGGCCGGGGTCTCGCCGGTTTCGGCGATTTCCCTCAGCGCGTTCAGGAAATGTGTCTCGTCCGGCAGCATGCCGCCGGCGCCGGTCCGGGCGCGGGCCTTCAGCCCGGCCTCGGCGATATCCAGCGTCTCGCGCGCGAGGTCGAGCATGCTCCGCCCGCCGATCTCCGCCTTCAGCCCCCTGACGGAGGCGTCCGTGCGGGCGGCCTCGCGCTCCTCCGCGCTCCAGCCCTTCGCGAGATCCCAGGCCGCGTCGAGCGCGCCCTGCTCGTAGATCAGCCCGACCCAGAAGGCCGGCAGCGCGCAGATCCGCCGCCACGGGCCGCCATCGGCGCCGCGCATCTCGATGAATTTCTTCAGCCGCGCCTCGGGGAAGATCGTGGTCAGATGATCGGCGAAATCCGAAAGCGTCGGGATCTCCCCCGGCAGGGCCGGCAGGCGGCCGTCGAGGAAATCGCGGAAGGACTGGCCGAGCGCGTCGATATATTTCCCGTCGCGATAGACGAAATACATCGGCACATCGAGCGCGTAATCGACATAGCGTTCGAAGCCGAACCCGTCCTCGAAAACGAAGGGCAGCGTGCCGGTGCGGTCGGCGTCGAGATCGCGCCAGATCCGGCTCCGCCAGCTCAGATGCCCGTTCTTCTCGCCGTCGAAGAATGGCGACATGGCGAAAAGCGCGGTCGCCACCGGTTGCAGGGCCAGCGCGACGCGGAGCTTCTTCACCATGTCGGGTTCGGAGGCGAAATCCAGATTCACCTGGATGGTGCAGGTCCGGTACATCATCTGCGTGCCATGGGTGCCGACCCGGCCCATGTAATCGGTCATCAGCCGATAACGGCCCTTGGGCATCATCGGCATCTCGTCATGGCTCCAGTCGGGCGAGGCGCCGAGACCGATGAAGCCGGCGCCGATCCGGTCGGCCACCGCCTTCACCTCGGCGAGATGATTGTTCACCTCGTCGCAGGTCTGATGGATCGTCTCCAGCGGCGCGCCGGACAGCTCCAGCTGCCCGCCCGGCTCCAGGCTGACATTGGCGCCGTCCCTGGTCAGGCCGATGATCTTGCCGGCCTCCTCGACCGGGGTCCAGCCGAACCCGTCGCGCAGGCCTTCCAGCATCGCCCGGATCGAACGCGGGCCGTCATAGGGGAGCGGCTTGCGGCTTTCGAGGCAATAGCCGAATTTCTCGTGCTCGGTGCCGATCCGCCAATCGGCTTTCGGCTTGCATCCGGCCTCCAGATAGGCGGCGAGCTGATCGCGGCTTTCGATCGGGCCGCCGCCCTGTTGCGGTATCGACATGGCGCCGTTTCCTCCGGGTTTCGGGTCGAACCGCGCCGACCACCCGCCCGGAGTTAATCCGCGCCGCCGCTCCGGGCAAGGGCGGGAAAGGCGGGCGCGTCCTCTCGCCGCCAGATCGTCGCGCCGGCGCCATGGCCGGATTTCAGCGCCGCCAACGCCTTCATCGGCGCGAAACCGGGAAGGGCGGCGAAAGCGTCGATCAGCCGGTCGGCCCCTTCGGCCGAGGCCGGGATCAGCACCGCCGACTCCGTCGGGGACCAGCGCAGCGCCCAGACCGGCTCATATCGCCAGGCGGGCTCGTCGGGCGGAAAGATCTCGATCTCGAAAATATCGTCGAGACTGACGACCATGCCGCCATAGGGGCCGAAATAGGCGATGCGGCGCTCATCCACGGTGACGATCCCCGGCGAGCCCGCCGCCTCGCGCGCCGCCAGCGCCGAAAGCGCCGCCGAACGGATCAGCAGCCCGCCGGCGACGACCGGGATCAACGCCAGCCACCAGACCGCGCCCCTGTCGAGCAGCCAGAGCGCGCCGCCGAGGGTCATCGCGGTGTAAAGCGCCGTCTCCGCCCAGCGAAACATCAGGCGGATCGCTTCAGGGCGGAAAAAGCTCATCGCCAGTCCCCGAGCGCGGCCTGCCAGAGCGCCATTGCCGCCACCACAGCCGTATCCGCCCGGAGGATGCGCGGCCCGAGCGCGACCGGGCGCGCGAAGGGCGCCGCCCTCAGCATCGCCGCCTCCTCCGGCGCGAAGCCGCCTTCGGGACCGATCAGGATCGCCCAGGGGCCGGGCGTCTCGCCGGCCAGCGCCGGGCCTTCGCCCGCCATGCTCTCGTCGCAGAACATGATCCGGCGCGCGGGATCCCATTCCGCCAGCGCCCGGTCGAGCCGCGCCGGCGCCGCGACCTCGGGGACGGAGAGCAGCCCGCATTGCTCCGCCGCCTCGACGCAATGGGCGCGAAGACGCTCCTCGTTCACCCGTTCGGAATTGGTGAAGCGGGTGAAGACCGGG
>JBKECG010000063.1:0-4961 GCA_047974395.1 Pikeienuella sp.
AGTGAGGCCATGAAAAAGGCCGCCCCGTGGGGCGGCCTGCATCGTCCAGCCCGTGGGCTGGCTTACTCCATCGCCTTTACGACATCCTCGCACATCTTCTTGGCGTCGCCGAGAAGCATCATGGTCTGGTCCATGAAGAAGAGCGGGTTCTCGATCCCGGCGTAGCCGGAGGCGAGCGAACGCTTCACGAAGAGCACCGTCTTGGCCTTTTCGACATCGAGCACCGGCATGCCGGCGATCGGCGAGTTCGGGTCGGTCTTGGCCGAAGGGTTGGTGACGTCATTGGCGCCGATCACGAAGACGACATCTGTCTGGCTGAAGGCGGAGTTGATATCCTCCAGTTCGAAGACCTCGTCATAGGGCACGTTGGCTTCGGCCAGCAGCACGTTCATATGGCCGGGCATGCGCCCCGCCACCGGGTGGATCGCGTATTTCACATCCACCCCGTGCGCCTTCAGCTTGTCGGCCATCTCGCGGAGCGCGTGCTGCGCCTGCGCCACCGCCATGCCGTAGCCGGGCACGATGATGACCGAGCCGGCGTTCTGCATGATGAAGGCCGCGTCATCGGCCGAGCCGCGCTTCACCGGCTTCTGCTCGCCTCCGCCGCTTGCGACCGCGGCCGCGTCGTCGCCGCCGAAACCGCCGAGGATGACGGAGATGAAGCTCCGGTTCATGCCCTTGCACATGATATAGCTGAGGATCGCGCCCGAGGAGCCGACCAGCGCCCCGGTGATGATCAGCGCCATGTTGCCCAGCGTGAAGCCGATGCCCGCCGCCGCCCAGCCGGAATAGGAGTTCAGCATCGAGACGACGACGGGCATGTCCGCGCCGCCGATCGGAATGATGATGAGAACGCCCAGAACCAGCGCGACGATGGTGATCGCCCAGAACCAGAAAGTGCTCTGCGTGGTGATCAGCAGGATCACCATCAGGATCAGAAGGCCGGCGAGGCCGAGATTGATCATGTGCCGCCCCGGCAGCATGATCGGCGCGCCGGACATGCGCCCGTCAAGCTTGGCGAAGGCGATGATCGAGCCCGAGAAGGTGATCGCGCCGATGGCGACGCCAAGGCTCATCTCGATGATCGAGCCGGTATGGATCGCGCCGACCGCGCCGATTCCGTAAGCCTCCGGGCTGTAGAAGGCGCCGGCGGCGACGAAGACCGCGGCGAGGCCGACAAGGCTGTGAAAGGCCGCGACGAGCTGCGGCATCTTGGTCATCTCGATCCGCTTGGCGATCAGCCCGCCCAGCCCGCCGCCGATCACGAGGCCGAGAAGGATCAGCGCCCAGCCGCTGAAGCCGCTCGGCGGATAGACGATCAGCGTGGTGACGATCGCGATCGCCATGCCGGTCATGCCATAGCGGTTGCCCTGCCGGGAGGTGGTCGGGTGGCTGAGCCCGCGAAGCGCGAGGATGAAGAGAACCCCGGCGACGAGATAGGCGAATGCTGCGAAATTGGCCATCTATCCGCCCCCTCAGCCTTTTTTCTTGTACATGGCGAGCATGCGTTCGGTGACGAGGAAGCCGCCGAATATGTTCACCGCCGCCATTGAAAGCGCGATCACGCCGAAGACCGGCGTCCAGCCGCTGGCGAGCGAGGTGTCCACCCCGACCGCGACCAGCGCGCCGACCACGATCACCGAGGAGATCGCGTTCGTGACCGACATCAGCGGCGTATGCAGCGCCGGCGTCACCGACCAGACGACGTAATAGCCGACGAAACAGGCGAGGACGAAAGCCGAGAGATAGAAGACGAAGGGAGAGACCCCGGCGCTTTCGGTCGCCGCCTCCACGACGCCGGCGACGGCGCCTTCGGGCGCGGTCGCCGCCGCCGTCGCCGCCATGTCGGCGACCTTCTGGCTGGCCGCGGCCGCGGCTTCAGCGGCCTCTTTCAGGGAATTGAGAAGCTCGGACATCGGTTCAGCCCTTCTCGCCGGTCAGTTGCGGATGGATCACGGCGCCGTCCTTGGTCAGGCGCACGCCCTTCACCAGCTCATCCTCCTCGTCCAGCGCGAAGGCGCCGTCCTTGAAGAAGGGGGAGAGGAAGTTGAAATGGTTGCGCGCGAACAGCGCAGAGGCGTCGGCGGTCAGCCGTCCGGGCAGGTTGGCGAAGCCGAGAATGGTCACGCCATTCTCCGTCACCACCGTCTCGCCGAATTTCGCGCCTTCGACATTGCCGCCCTGTTCGACCGCGAGATCGACGATGACGGAGCCGGGCTTCATCGACGCGACCATCGCCTTGTTCACCAGGATCGGGGCCTTGCGACCCGGAATCAGCGCGGTGGTGATGACCATGTCCTGTTTGGCGATATGGCCGGCGACCAGCTCGGCCTGCTGTTTCTTGTAGTCGTCGGACATTTCCTTGGCGTAGCCGCCCGCGGTCTGGGCGGCGGCGAATTCCTCGTTCTTCACGGCTTTTAACTTGCCGCCGAGCGTGGCGACCTGCTCCTCCGTCGCCGGGCGCACATCGGTCGCGGTGACGATGGCGCCGAGCCGGCGCGCGGTCGCGATCGCCTGAAGCCCGGCGACGCCGACGCCCATGATGAAGACCTTGGCCGGGGCGATGGTGCCGGCGGCGGTCATCATCTGCGGCATGGCGCGTCCATAGGCGTTCGCCGCCTCGATCACCGCCTTGTAGCCGGCGAGATTGGCCTGGCTGGACAGGATGTCCATGGATTGCGCCCGGGTGATGCGGGGCATGAACTCCATGGCGAAAAGATCGACGCCCTTTTCCGCCAGCGCGTCGGTGATCGCGCGGTCGGCGTGCGGGGCCATGGCGCAGGCCAGCATCTGGCCCTTGGCGAAGCTCTTCACCTCGGCTTCGGTCGGGCGCTGGATCTTCAGCACGATATCGGCGCCTTTCAGCGTCGCGGCGAAGGTCTTGGCGATGCCGGCGCCGGCGGCCTCATAGGCGGCGTCGGGAACCGAGGCGCTTTCGCCCGCGCCGGCCTGCACCACCACTTCGGCGCCGAGGCCGACGAATTTCTTCACCGTCTCCGGCACGGCGGCGACGCGGGTTTCATTTTCCCGCGTTTCCTTGGGTATTGCGATTTTCATGGACGTCCCTCTGTCGTCGCCCGGCTGATCCGGGCGTTCGGCGGCATGGGTCAGACGGCGAAGATCGCCAGGAAGATGAGCACCGCGGCGGAAACGCCGAAGAGCCACATGCCGACCTTCAGAAATCCGGCGAAGGTTTTCTTGTGTTGGGTGATGTCCATTTCGCCCGGAACATATGCGCCCATCGGACCACTCCTCTCATTTTGCACCCCAAAGCGGATAGCATAGACATTTTTCCGCCGCACCGGCTTTCTTGGCCGATATGACGCAACCTTGTGGTGTGAGGCCATGGATATACGCGAGTTTCGCCGAAAAGACGCCGATGCGGCGCGCGCGCTGCTGATTTCCTGTTTCGCGACCCCGGCGGAGGCCGATCTGGTCGAGGCGATTCGCCGCGATGGCGACGCGGTGATCGAACTGGTCGCGCCGGATGGCGCCGCCCTGGCGGGGGCGGTGATGTTCTCGCGCATGAGCGCGCCCTTTCCCGCGCTTGGTCTCGCGCCCCTGGCGGTGGCCGCGACGGCGCGGCGGCGGGGGCTTGGCGCGGCGCTGGTCGAGGCCGGGCTGGCGCGGGCGCGGGCGGAGGGCTGGGCGGCGGTCTTCGTCCTCGGCGATCCGGCCTATTACGGCCGTTTCGGCTTCACCGCGACGACAGGTTTTGACTGCCCCTACGCCGGACCGCATTTCATGATGGCGCCGCTGGCCGGCGCGCCGGCGCCGGCGGGGCGCATCGACTACGCCCCCGCCTTCGCGGCGCTGGGCTGAGTTCAGCCCTTCAGCCGGAACCGATAGGCGCCATCCCCATCCAGCGTCCGCTCGGCCTCTCCGGTCGCGCGCATGTGGTTGAGATGGGCGATGGCCTCGACCATCGCCAGGCCGAATTCATCGTCGCGGATCGGGCGTTTGTAGATCGTGTCGAAACATTCGATCGCGGTGCGCGGCTGGTCGAGGAATCTCGCCAGCCGGCGGATCACCCCGTGATGATTGTCGATCAGCTGGCCGAGCCGTTTCGGCAGGCCGGTGAAGGGGCGGTTATGGCCGGGCAGGGCGGTGTGCCCCTCGCGCGCGAAGGGCTGGAACTTCTTGCAGGAGGCGAGCCATTCGCCGAGCGGATCGGCCTCCGGCTCGGTGGCGAAGACGCCGACATTGGGGGAGATGCGCGGCAGGATCTGATCGGCGGAAAGCACCAGTTCATTATCCGCCGACCAGAAGGTCGCCTGTTCCGGCGCGTGCCCGTCGCCGGTGAAGATCCGCCAGGCGCGCCCGCCCATCTGGATCCGCTCGCCATCCCTGATCCGCCGGTAGCCGAGCGGCATCGGCGCGACCACGCGGGAGAAGTTCATCGGCTCGCGTCGGCGCTGCCACTCCAGCCGCGCCTCGTCCGCCCCGGCGCGCTTCATGTGCAGAAGCGCCGGCTCGGTCACCTGATCCTGATGGTCCAGCGTGAGCATCCGCGCGAAAAGCCATGAGGTGCGCGTGGTCCAGAGGCTGGCGCCATGCTGCTCCTGAAACCAGCCGGCGAGGCCGATATGGTCCGGGTGGTGATGAGAGGCGACGACCCGGCGCACGGGTTTCGCCGCCAGCGGGCCGTTCATCAGATCGGCCCAGATCGCCTTGGTCCTGTCGGTCTGGAAGCCGGTGTCGAGAATGGTCCAGCCGTCGCCATCGTCCAGCGCGTAGACATTCACATGGTCGAGCTTCATCGGCAGCGGCAGGCGCAGCCACAGCACCCGTTCGGCCACCTCGATCGCCTCGCCCGGCGCGGGAACATCCTCTCCATGCGGATAGGCGAGCCCGGCCGGCAGGCGGCGGCTTTCGTCCAGCGGAGTCTCTTCCTGACCGTCGCCCATGCTCAACCGGCCAGTTCTTCGGCGGAAAGCGCGTAGAGCGGGGCCGCGCCCGCG
>JBKECG010000069.1:0-17731 GCA_047974395.1 Pikeienuella sp.
GCCGGTCTCATTCTGGCCATTCGCTGGAAAGCGACACGGGCCGTCGCAGCGAGGCGCCGGAAGCGAAAGGATCACACAACATAAGGCGAACCTTCCACCAAGGAGGCTGCACTAATGAGCGGCGGGGACGAAGAAGTCTGGCGGCGGGCGGAGATCGAAAGCCCCTGCGTGAAGATCTGCCTGATCGACCCGCAAAGCGGTTTCTGCATCGGCTGCCACCGGACCGGCGCCGAGATCGGCGCCTGGTCGCGGATGACGCCGGAGGCCCGGCGCGCGCTGATGGCCGCGCTTCCGGCCCGCGAGGCGCTGATCACGCAGCGCCCGCGCCGGGGCCGCGCCGCGCGGCTGGCCGACCGGGGTTGACCCCGCCCCGCGCGCGCCCATCATGGGCGGGACGCAACCAGACCCCCGAGGCCGCGCGCGGATGCTTTTCTGGCCCATCGCCCTGATCGTGCTTGTCGCGATCCTCGTCGTGCAGCTCGACGCGCGCTTTCCCGGCGCGCTTCAGGCCGAAGGGGCGGGCGAGCGGCTGATCTATCTCGCCATCCTGCTGGTCGCGATCCTCATTTACGGCTTTCGCCGCCGCCCGGTCCGCCCACGACCCGCCGTGCTGATGGCGGCGGGCTGGCTCGCCATTTTCGCCGCGGCGATCGCCGGTTTCGCCTATCGCGAGGAGGCGCGCGCGATTTTCGACCGCATGAGAGGTGAAATCAGCCCGACCATCGCCATCGCCCGCGCCGAAGGCGAAGTCGAGATCAGGAAGGCCTGGGACGGCCATTTCCGCGCGGCGGCGGAAGTGAACGGCGTCGCTATCGGCATGCTGATCGACACCGGCGCCTCGCTGGTGCTTCTGACCTGGGAGGATGCGGAGGCCGCCGGGCTGAACCCTGAAAACCTCGCCTTTTCGCAACCTGTCACCACCGCGAACGGGCGCGCCTTCGTCGCCCCGGCGACGCTGGACAGCGTCGCCATCGGCGCGGTCGGCCTTTCCCGCGTGCGCGCGGCGGTGGCGGAGCGGGGCAAGCTCCGCTCATCGCTCCTCGGCATGAGCTTCCTCGGCCGGCTGGAGGAGACCCGCTTTCGCGGCGACCGGCTGATCCTGAAGAACTGAGCCCCGCCCTCAGCCGTAAAACGCCTTGCGCAGCATGTTCAGCGCCGTCACCGCGAGGAAGAAGGCGAAGAGCAGCTTCAGCGGCCGCGGGTTCAGCGAATGCGCCAGCTTCACCCCATAGGGCGCGCAGAGCACCGTCATCGGCACGATGATCGCGAAGGCCGGCACGTTGATATAGCCGAGCGTGAAAGGCGGGCGCAGCGGCTCCCCCCAGCCCGAAATGATGAAGCCGATGGTGGAGGGAATGGCGATGATCAGCCCGAAACCCGCCGCCGTCGCCACCGCCCGGTGCACCGCGACGCCATAGAGCGTCAGGAGCGGCACGCCGAACGTGCCGCCGCCGATCCCCATCAGGACGGAGAGAAACCCGACCGAAGTCGCGATCCCGCCCCGCGCCGGGCCGCTCGGCGGCGCCTCGCCCAGCCGCCAATGCGCCCGCCCGAACGCCATGTGCAGCGACACGGCGAAGGCCAGCAGGCCGAAGACCACCATCAGCGCGGCGCTTTTCAGCCGGTCCGCCGCCAACACGCCCAGAACCGCGCCGACGCCGATATAGGGCGCCCAGGAGCGCAACAGCGCCCAGTCCACCGCCCCTTTCCTGTGATGCGACGACACCGAGCGCGCCGAGGTCAGCACGATCGTCGCCAGCGAAGTCGCGACGCAGACATGCATCAACGTCTCCGGCGGATAGTCCAGCGCGATGAAGACGTAGAACAGCGCCGGCACGATGACGATGCCGCCGCCAACGCCCAGCAGTCCGGCGAGAACGCCGGCCGCCGCGCCGACCAGAAGCAGAAAGGCGACCAGAAGCGCCAGGTCGCCGATGGGGAGATTCATGCTGATATCCTCAAGCCGCTCTTTGATCAGGCTCTACCGCGCCGAGCGCCTCTTCGACAAGCGCCGGCCCGGCGCCGGGCAGATGCGCGCCCTCGGAAAGCGCCCGCCGCCAGCGCCGCGCGCCGGGGCGCCCCTGAAACAGCGTGAGCATATGGCGGGTGATCTGGTTCAGCCGGTCGCCGGCGGCGAGCCGCGCCTCGATATAGGGCAGCATGGCGCGAACGGCCTCTTCCGGGGCGATGCGCCGGTCCTCGCCGAAAATCCGCCAGTCGGCGTCGATCAGGATGCGCGCCGGGTCGTGATAGGCGGCGCGCCCGATCATCACCCCGTCGAACCCTTCGGCGAGAAAGCCCTCCGCCTGCTCCAGCGAAGCGATCCCGCCATTGATGGAGAAAGAGAGATCGGGCCGCCCCGCACGGATGCGGCGGACAAGATCGTAATCCAGCGGCGGGATCTCCCGGTTCTCCTTCGGGCTGAGACCGTCGAGCCAGGCCTTGCGCGCATGGACGACGAAATGGCGCGCGCCCGAAGCGGCGACCCGGTCGATGAAATCGGGCAGCGCCTGTTCCGGATCCTGATCGTCAACGCCGATCCGGCACTTCACGGTGATCTCCGCCCGCCCCGCGGCGGCGTCGATCATCGCCGCGACGCAACGCCCGACAAGATCGGGCTCGCGCATCAGACAGGCCCCGAAAGCGCCCGAGCGAACCCGGTCGGAAGGGCAGCCGACATTGAGATTGACCTCCCCATAGCCGAAATCCGCCGCAACGCGCGTCGCCTCCGCCAGCAGCGCCGGCTCGGACCCGCCGAGTTGCAGGGCCAGCGGCCGCTCCTCGGGCGAAAACCCGAGCAGCCGCCCCCGATCGCCATGAACGACGGCGGCGGCGGTGACCATCTCCGTATAAAGCAGCGCCCGCCGCGACAGCAGACGGTGAAGATAGCGGCAGTGGCGATCCGTCCAGTCCATCATCGGGGCGACGGACAGCCGGGCGGCCCCGGAATGCCCTGTATTTTCCGTTTTTTCAGTCACTTCCATCACATCCAGCTTCATCGCGCCCGCGCTCACCCGGCGCAGCATATCAACCGGGAACGCCAAACGCCAAAAGGCGATGGCGAGAGGCTGCCCGGACGATCGTCAGAGGCGGATCTCTTCACGCCGCTCGCGTATCCAGAGAATCGTTGAATTTTGCTCCGGCGCACTTAACACTTGTTAAGTTAATCTCCTAGCCGCTGAACAAGATGCCCCACCCCCAGCCGAAAGACATCGCCATCACCGAAGAGACCGAGGCGCGGCGCCTCGTGGCCGACCGGTTGCGGCGGCTGCGCAAGGCCAACGGCCTGTCGCTCAGGCAGCTGGCCGAGGGCATCGGCACTTCGGCCAGTTTCCTCAGTCAGCTTGAGCGCGGACTGACCGGGGCGAGCACCTCGACGCTGATCCGCATCGCCGATTATTTCGGCGCCAACATATCAGAGCTTTTCGCCGATGGAGAAAGCGCGCGCGACCCGGTTTTGCGCCGATCCCGACGCCCGGCCCTGCCGGTGATGAACGGTCAGCGCAAGATGCTGCTCTCACGCCGTCCGCTGACCCAGTTCGAGATCTATGTCGCCGAATTCGCCATTGGCGGCTCCTCGGGCGACGAGGCCTATAGCCATGGCGATTCCCACGAGATGCTTCTGGTGCTGCGCGGCAGGGTCCGCCTGGATCTGGGCCCGGTCAGCCATCTGATGGATGAGGGGGATTCGATCGAATACGCCTCCTCCCTGCCGCATCGGGTCGAGAATATCGGCCGGAGCGAGGCCGAAGTGCTCTTCGTCATCTCGCCGCCAACCTCGACCGGACCCTATCTGAACAGCTTTCGCGAAGGAGGCGATCCCCCCGACGCGCCGACAGACTGACCAGAATCCAACGGGAGAAAAACATGACCAGACCAATGACGACCATCTTCACCCTGGCGGCGGGGCTCGCCCTCGCCTCGCCCGCCCTGGCCGAAGGCCCGGTCGCCGGCGAGGTGGCCGAAGGCTCGCTGGCCGGCAAGACGCTGACCTTCGTCTCCTATGGCGGCATCTACCAGGACGGCCAGATCGCCGCGCTGGAGGATTTCGTCGAGAAATCCGGCGTGACGCTGCTCTCGGACGGCCCGACCGAGCTTGCCAAGATCCGGGCGCAGGTCGAAGCCGGCAATGTCATGTGGGATGTGGTCGACACCGGCGACTTCCTGCCCTTCGTCCATTGCGGCACTTTCTTTCAGAAGCTCGACTTCACCAAGCTCGACATCTCCAAAATCCCTCCGGGGCAGGTTGGCGAATGCAGCGTGCCGGCGATGAATTACGCGGTCATGTTCATGTATAACAAGGATACCTACGCGGAAAATCCGCCGAAGAACTGGGCCGATTTCTTCGACACCGAGAATTTCCCCGGCACCCGCGCCATTCCCGGCTACGCCGATCCCCCCGCCTATATGGTCGAACTGGCGCTGCTGAATGACGGGGTGGCGAAGGAAGACCTGTTTCCCGCCGATATCGACCGGGCGCTGAACAAATGGCGGGGGATGCGCGACGATCTGATCCTGTGGACCACCGGCGCCGAAAGCCAGCAGATGCTCGAATCCGGCGAGGCGGACATGGTCCTCGTCTGGTCCGGGCGCGGCAAGGCGGCGCTGGCCAATGGCGCGAATTACGAACCGGTCTGGCAGGACTGGGTGGTGGTGAAGGACCAGATGACCATCCCCATGGGCGTCAAGGACACCGACGCCGCCTATGCCTTGCTGAACGCCTATCTCGGCGCGCGCGCGCAGGAGATCATGGCCGAACAGACCTCCTATTCGCCGATCAATTCCGATTCGAAGCCCAAGGTCGATGATCTGACCGCATCCTTCATGACCAATACGCCCGAGAAACAGGCCATGGCCTATAATCAGAACATCGAATACTGGGTCGAGAACTACCCCGCCCTGACCGAGAAATGGGCGGAATTCATCGCCGGAAACTGATCCGCGCCGACAATCTCCGGGGTCCCGTCGGGCCCCGGACCCGCGCCCGCATGGTGACATGCGTCTCATGAAAACGGGGGGATCATGGCCGACAGATCGCGCCGCGCCTTCGTACTGACCCTGCCTGCGCTCGCCGTGCTGCTGCTGGTGATGGCGGTTCCGCTTGGCGTCATCGTGCTGCGCAGCTTCACCGACCCGGAGCCGGGGCTGGCGAACTACATCTGGTTCTTCGGCACGCCGGTCAATGTGACGGTGCTGATCCGCACCTTCGTCATCTCCTTCTGGGTGACGCTGGCCTGCGTGCTGGTCGCCTATCCCTACGCCTTCGCCATGGCGGCGGCGGGGCCGCGGCTGAGGCTGGTTCTGATCCTCTGCGTGCTGGTGCCCTTCTGGGTCTCGGGCGTGGTGCGCACGCTGGCCTGGGTGATCCTGTTGCAGGATTCGGGCGTGATCAACCGGGTCCTGCTTTCGCTGGGGCTGGACAAGGTGCGGCTCATCCGCACCCAGCTCGGCGTGACCATCGGCATGACCCAGGTGCTTCTGCCCTTCATGATCATGCCGCTTTTCGCGGTGATGCGGGGGATCGACATGCGGCTGTTGCAGGCGGCGCGCAGTCTCGGCGCCCATCCGGTCAAGACGTTCTTCCAGGTCTATCTGCCGCTGTCGCTGCCCGGAGTCTTCGCCGGCGCGACCATCGTCTTCATCCTGGCGCTCGGCTTCTACATCACGCCGCTGCTTCTTGGCGGGCCGCGCTCGACCATGCTTTCGACGCTGATCCAGCAGCAGGTCCTGTCGCTGCTGAACTGGGGCCGCGGCGGCGCGATGGGGGTGATGCTTCTGCTGGCGACCTTCGGCGTCCTCGCCATCGCCAGCCCGTTCATGAAACGCAGATATCAGGCCAGCGGAGGCGGCAAATGAAGCTCAAACTTCCCCGCCTGCTTCTGGGCCTGACCTGTTTCCTGATCGCGCTGTGGCTGGTGGCGCCGACGCTGGTCGTCATCCCCATGTCATTCGCCGATAAGAAATCCCTGGCCTTCCCGCCCAGCGGCTTTTCGCTGCAATGGTACGAGAATTTCTTCACCAACCCGCAATGGTTCGACAGCCTGACCGTCTCGGCCCGGGTCGCGACCATGGTGGCGGCGGTCGCCACGGTGATCGGCACCATGGCCGCCATCGGGATCGAGCGGATGAAATCCCGCGCCGGGGGGCTGATCCGCGCGGTCCTGATCACGCCGATGATCGTGCCGGGCGTGGTGCTGGCGGTCGGAATCTACGCCGTCTATCTCGACACCCGGCTGGTCGGCACATGGCTGGGCTATGTGCTGGCGCATACGCTGCTGGCGGTTCCCTTCGTGGTGATCGCGGTCGGCGCGAACCTCGCCGTTTTCGACGAAAGGCTGGAGACCGCGGCGGCGAGCCTCGGCGCTTCGGGGCTGACCACCTTCTTCACCGTCACCCTGCCGCTGATCCTGCCGGGGATTCTCTCGGGCGCGCTTTTCGCCTTCGTCACATCCTTCGACGAAGTGATCGTGTCGCTCTTCATCACCAGCCCGCAACTGAAGACCCTGCCGGTGCAGATCTATTCGTCGATCACCCGCGACGCCGATCCGACCGTCGCCGCGGTCGGATCGCTGATCTTCATGGCGACCACGCTGATCATCGGCGGCGGGCTGATACTCGGAACACGCAAGGGGCGCAGGAAATGAATGTCGAGACCGAAAGCAAGGGCGCCGCGATCGACATTCGGGGCGTCAGCAAGTTCTACGGAAACTTCACCGCGCTTGATGATATCGACCTCCGGGTCGAGCCGGGGGAGTTCATGTCCTTTCTCGGCCCTTCGGGTTCGGGCAAGACCACGACGCTGAACCTGATCGCGGGCTTCACCGATATCAGCCGGGGCGAGATCGCGCTGGATGAACGATCCATCGGCAACGTCCCCGCCCACAAACGCGATATCGGCGTGGTCTTCCAGCATTACGCGCTGTTTCCGCACATGACCGTGGCGCAGAACGTGGCCTATCCGCTACGGCAGCGCCGCGTCGCCAGGGCCGAACGCGCGAAACAGGTGCGCGCGGTGCTGGAGAAGGTCCAGCTCGACGCCTTTTCCCATCGCTATCCCGGCGAGCTTTCCGGGGGCCAGCAGCAACGCGTGGCGCTGGCCCGCGCCATGGTCTTCACCCCGAGGCTGCTGCTGATGGACGAGCCGCTCGGCGCGCTCGACAAGAAACTGCGCGAGGTGTTGCAGTTGGAGATCAAGCATATCCACCGCGAGCTTGGCTCGACCTTCGTCTATGTCACCCATGATCAGGAGGAGGCGCTGGTCCTTTCCGACCGGATCGCCGTGTTCAACAAGGGCGGGATCGAACAGGTCGGCACCGGCCACCAGCTCTACACCCAGCCCGAAACGCTGTTCGTCGGCCGTTTCATCGGCGAAAGCTCGGTGCTTCGCGGCCCTCATCGCGGCGCGGGCGGCGAGACCGCGATCGAGATCGCCGGCGCGACCGTGACCGCGCCGACGCCGCCGAAGGGCGAAGGCGCGCAGGTGATCCTGCTGCGACCAGAGGATGTGAGCGTCCAGCCGGCCGGAACCGGCGCTTCGGGCGAGATGAAGAATGTGCTGGCGGGCCGGGTGCGGGAAATGCTCTATCTCGGCTCGGCGATCAAATACGAGATCGCGCTTGGCGACGGGACCACCGTCATCTCGCGCATGCCGACGCAAGACGAACCCTTCGCCATCGGGGCCGCGGTCGAACTGGCCTGGGCCCCGTCCGAAGGCGCGCTTCTGACGGATGACGGTTCAACCGACGGCGCTTGAGGAGCAACGCCATGGACGTGAAGAAAAACGGCGATATTTCCTTCTGGTACGCCGATATCGGCGGCGTCCCGGACTATCGCCCGCCGCTGCCCGGCGACATCGACGTCGATATCTGCATCATCGGCGCCGGCTACACCGGCCTCTGGACCGCCTATTATCTGAAAGAGGCGCAGCCGGACCTCTCCATCGCCGTGATCGAGAAGGAATTCGCCGGTTTCGGCGCATCTGGCCGCAATGGCGGCTGGCTCTCGGGCAGTTTCTCATGGAGCCGGACGAAAGATCTCTCCTCGGGCACGCGCGACGGCGTTATCGACCTGGAGCGCCAGATGCGCGGCGCGGTCGATGAGGTGATCCGGGTGGCGGAGCTGGAGGGAATAGACGCCGATATCCGCCGCACCGATTGCCTGAGCTTCGCCTGCAGCCCCGCCCAGCTTCAGCGCCTGCGCGAGGAGCATGAGGAGGACATGGCCTGGCGGGTGCCCGAGGCGCGCAGCCGCCTGCTCGACGCCAGGGAGGCCGCCGCCCGGATCAACATCAGCAACGTCATGGGGGCGCTGGCGACCGAAGGCGTCGCCCGGGTGCAGCCGGCGAAGCTCGTGCGCGGGCTGGCCGAAGCGGTCGAGCGGCGCGGCGTGAAGATCTACGAACAGACCGCCGTCACCGCCATCGACAGGGGCCGCGTGACCACGACCCATGGCGCGGTCAAGGCCCATCGCATCGTCCGCGCGACCGAGGGCTTCACCCATGGGGTTCCCGGCTGCGCGCGCGAATGGCTGCCGATGAACAGCGCCATCGTCGTCACCGAACCCGTGCCCGACAAGCTCTGGGAGGAGATCGGCTGGAACGGATACGAGATCTTCGGCGACGCCTCTCACGCCTATTGCTACGCCCAGCGCACGCGGGAAAACCGCATCGCCATGGGCGGGCGCGGCGTGCCCTACCGTTTCGGCTCGAAAACCGATATTCGCGGACAGACCCAGCCCGACACGATCGAGAAGCTGAAGGGCATACTCTATCGGATGCTGCCGCAGACAAGGGACCTGCGACTGGATCACGCCTGGTGCGGGGTGCTGGGCGTGCCGCGCGACTGGTGCGCCACCGCCGGCCTCGACGCCGGGACCGGCGTCGCCTGGGCCGGGGGCTATGTCGGCACCGGCGTTTCGACCTCGAATTTCTCGGGCCGGACTCTGGCTGATCTGGTCCTCGACCGCGAAACGGAGCGCACCGCCCTGCCCTGGGTCAACCGCCGCCCCCGCAAATGGGAGGTCGAACCCTTCCGCTGGCTCGGGGTGCATTCCATGTATTGGCTCTACCATCTCGCCGACCGGCGCGAAGCCGCAAGCGGCGGGGCGAGGACTTCACGCCTAGCAACGCTCGCCAACCGTATCACCGGGCGTTAAGCCCCTGAAACCAGAAGCAGGAACATGATCGACCTTTCCGTTTTCTCCGGCCTCGCCGGGATCGACCTCGGCGCCATGGCCGACAAGCCCACCACGCTTTCCCCCGGCCAGAAGGAGGCCGCGACCTCGCTCTGGACCTCGCCCGACGGAACGCTGGACATCGGCGTCTGGGAATGCACGCCGGGGCGCTTCACCGCCGACCGTTCGACCACGGCCGAATTCTGCTATTTCCTGCAAGGTGAGATCGTGATGACCCATCTCGACGGAACCAGAAAGACCCTTGGTCCGGGCGACGCGATCATGCTGCCGCGCGGCTGGAAGGGGACATGGGAGATCATCGGGCATACGCGCAAGATCTACGCCATCCTGTCGGACCCGGATTGAAGCCGGTCCTTTCGGCCCCTGCGTCGCATCGGCCTGTCCGGGCCTGTCTTCATCGTCGTCGCCAAAGGCCTTCAGGCGCGCGTCGCCGGTCATCGGGGCCGGCGATGGCGCCGAGGCCCGCGGCCTCCGCCCGCTCCGGCGCCATCCGCTCAGAAATCCTTCAGCAGCCGCATCGCGTCATAGATCTGGAACAGGTCGGTCATGAGCTTGAAGATCGCCGTTATCGGCGCCGGGATCGGGGGTCTCGCCGCGGCGCTGCTGGCCGCTGGCGACGGCCATGAGGTCACGCTTTTCGAGCGGTTCGAGGCGCCCCGCCCCATCGGTTCCGGTCTGGTGATACAACCGGTCGGGCTCGCGGTTCTGGGCCTTCTGGGCGCGGGGGCCGAGGCGCGGGCGCTCTCCAGCCCGATCCTGCGGATGTATGGCGACACGGCTCAAAGCGGGCGCCGGGTGCTGGATGTCAGCTACCCGGCAGGCGCCCCGGGCAGGGCCTTTCATCGCGCCGCTCTTTTCGGGCTGCTGTGGGGCCGGATCGCGGCGGCCGGCGTGAAGGTGGAGACCTCGGCCCTTGTGAGCGCCGCGCCGCTCGACAAGGGCCGCCGTCATGTCGCGCTGGAGGATGGCCGCCGTTTCGGCCCCTTCGATCTGGTCGTGGACGCTTCGGGCGCCGGATCGCGCCTGTCGCCGCTGGTCGCCCGCCCCCTGCCCTATGGCGCGATCTGGGGGACCGTTCCCTGGCCGGGGAACACGGGCTTTGAGCGCAACCATCTGCGCCAGCGTTATCGCCGGGCCGATCGCATGATCGGCGTCCTGCCGATCGGGCGGTTGCCCGACGACCCGACCCCGCTGACGGCGGTCTTCTGGTCGATGCCGGCCGACAGGCTGTCCCGCTGGCCCGAAACGCCGCTGGAGGGCTGGAAGGCCGAAGCGCGGGCGCTCTGGCCCGAGATCGCGCCTTTTCTGGAGACGATCGCCCGCCATGACCAGATGACGCCCGCGCGCTACATGCATGGAACGCTCCGGCGGCCATATGCGGCGGCGCTCGCCCATATCGGCGACGCGGCGCATCGCGCCAGCCCGCAGCTTGGGCAGGGGGCGAACATGGCGCTGCTGGACGCGCTGGCGCTGGTTCTCGCCCTGCGCGGCCCGCTCGACGACGCGCTGCCGGCCTACGCCAGGATGCGCCGCTGGCATGTTCTCAGCTATCAGAGCTTCAGCGCGTTGCTGACGCCGATGTATCAGTCGGACAGCCGGCTTCTGCCGCTGGTCCGCGACCTGTTCCTGGCGCCGGTCGCCACCTGGCCGGTGATCCGGCCGATGCTATCGCGCCTCGTCGCCGGCGATCTGCTGCCCCCGCTGGCCGGTCGGGGACGATCGGGCGACCGGGGCGCATTACCGGTTCCGCATGGCGGGGGGTGAGCCCAACCCGGCGCCGCCCTGTCAGAACTGGACGGAAAGGTTCACCTTGAAGCCGTGATCGGCGAAACCGTCGCCGAACTGGCCGTCATAGGCGACGCCGAGCCTGGCGTTCTCGGTCAGATCCACCGAAGCGCCGAGATCGAGCACGAAGGCGTCCTTCGCGATCGGCGCGCCGGCGACGGTGAAAGGATCGCCCCCGGCGAGGGCGTGGGTCGCCAGCGGCGTCACATCGCCAAAGGCGTGACGCCAGCCCGCCCCGCCGCTGAGCCGTCCCGTGGTCCCTTCCAGGCTGAACCGCGTTTCGGCGCGCAAGCCAATGGTGGTGAAGGTGGTCTCCATGCTCTGACCGCCGCCGGTCAGCGCGGCCTCCCCGCCCGTTTCGGCGTAGCCGTCGGTGCTCAGATGCACATAGGCGATATTCGCGAAAGGCTCGAAAGCCGCATCGCCATGGTCGATGCGATAGCCGATCTCGCCAAAGACCTGCGCGGTGCGCGCGCCATAGCTTGACGACAGCCTGTCCGAGAAACCCGCGAATTCGACCGAACGGTCGATCTCCATCTCATGCCAGGCGTAGGCGGCGCCAAAGCGCAGCCCCAGCCCGCCGAACCGCGCGCCGCCATAGGCGCCCAGATACCAGTTGTCGGCCGAGCCGGTCGAATTGCGGTCGCGCGCCGCGAAGCTGGAATCGCCATAGCCGCCGAAAAGGCCAAGGCGGACATTCTCGTGGATCTCCGCATCGCCCCCGAGGAACAAGCCGCCGATCGAGCGGTCGAACCGGGCGGCGTTTCCATCGCCGTCCCAGTCGCTCCAGGAGCCGAAGCCCTGTCCCCAGAAGGCGAACATGTCGTTGACCCGCCTTTCGGCCATGGCGCCATTGTCGGCGGCGGCGGCGCCAAGCGCGACGCGCAGCCTCCCCAGCGCGGCTTCGCGCGGAAAGCGGCTGTCCTCGACCAGGGCGGCCCTGGCCGAGGCGTGGATCTCGCCCGACAACTGGTCGAGCGCGATGGGAGCATCGGCGTTGGACAGGTTGATGACGGCCGTATGGAGATCGCCGCCGCCAACAGAGAGCACGCCGCCGCAGGACGCGTTCTGATTGGCGCTCAGCCCGGCCGGGCACGCCCCCGTCCCGGCGCCGATCAGAGAGGAGGTCAGATAGACATTGTTGGCGTCATAGCTGTCCGCAAATTCGAGAAAGGCGTAATCGTCAGTCACGGCGTCGAACTCGCCACGCCTCTCTCCCGCCGAGGTGAGGACGGCGTAGGTCGTGTCAGGAATGTAGGTGGTTCCGTCATCGGCCCCGTTCTCGGGCGTCACATGGACCGTCCCGCCCTTGATCGTCGCGGCGCCGGTCGCGTTGATATGATCGTTGTCGACGCCTTTCCCGGCGCCGCCGTCATTCAGTTCGACCTCATAGGTGGAGCCCGCTTCGAACTGGATATCCCCGACGGTCAGGGCGCCGATCGAGCCGCCCGGCGCGATCGTCCCGCCCCGGTTGACGAAGGTCTTCCCCCCCAGCGATCCGACGCCGCCGAGCCTCGCACCGGAGGCGACGAACATGTCGCCGCCGCCGAGGATCGAGCCGTTTACGTACAGTCGCCCCGCCTTGACCGTGGTGTCGCCCGTGTAGCTGTTGGCGCCGGCGAGGATAAGCGCGCCGGAATTGGTCTTCTCCAGCGATCCCGCGCCGGTGAGAGCGGAGGAGATGGTGGCGGTGAAGCCGGCGCCGGCCGCCGTCCCGTCGCCGACATGAACGACCGTCGCGCCGTCAAGCTCGATACTGTCCCCGCCGACGGTGTAGCCGTCGGTGAAGAACTGCATCCCCTTCCGGATGGCGACGGCGCCGGCGCTGTCGTCCACCGTCACCGCGCCGGGCTTTCCGGCGAAGATCAGCAGCGCCGCCGGGTCGAACGCCCCGTTGGCGCCGCCATCGGCGGTGGTCCAGTTGGCCCCTGTCGCGGTCCAGACCCCGGCGCCGCCATCGACGGCGGCGTTGGCGGTCTTGTTCGGCCCGTCCCAGAAGGAAAACGACCCGGCCGCAGGCCCGGCGACCAGCAGGTTGACCTGACTGGCGACCGAGGTCTGCAAGGTGAGGCCCGTCGCGGCGAAACCCGCCGGCGTCACGCCGATGTCGAGCCCGTTATCGGTCAGCCCGCCGCCATAATTCACGAGACGGTAGAGGCCAGGCCCGAACCCGCCCGTATTGGCGATGTTGATCGCGCCATCGAGCGTAAGGTCGCCGCGGACCTCGATCAGGTCGCTGTCCACGCCGGCCGTCCCGGACGGGCCGCCAAGCCCGAAATCCATGACCGAACCGCTTTCAAGGGTGAGATCGCCGCCGATGGTCAGCTTTCCGGCCGCATCCTTGACGCCGGGCGCGATGGCGCCCCGGCTGATCACCGCGCCGACGGCGCCGTTTCCTTCAAGCCGCCCACCCGTGAGAACCGAGACGCCCGCGCCGGACATGTCGCCGTTGATCTGAAGAATTCCCGCTTCACGCGCTTCAAGTCTGCCGGCGAAATCGCCATGGCCGGCGTTGAAGATGGTGCGCCCCGCGACAGCCTCCACCGCGCCATCGCCGATCAGCCCGGTGTTCGAGCCGGCCGCATTGTCGGCGCCGCCGTTCAGCGCCGCGTCGAACACATGATCCGCGGCCGTGTGATTGAACAGGATCCCCCCGTCGCCATCGTAAAACCTGATCGAAGGCGCGCTCAGAATCCCCGGCGCCACCGCACCCTCCCCGGCGGCCGCGCCAATATTGATACGCGCCTTCGTGCCCGCCCCCTGGGTGACGGTCACCTCTCCGCCGCTTGCAACCTGACCGCCCCCGGCGATGGTCAGATTGGCGTTGGAATCGGTGAAAATGCTCATCCCGAGGCCGTTCGCGCCGATATTCCATCGCGAATTCTCGCCATGAACAAGGACGGTCCCGTTTGTGGACGGGCTCGTAGCCCCTCCGGCGAACTGGTTGAATGCGATTGCGCCGCCGGCGGAGTTGACGACGCCGCCATCCAATATCCAAAGCTCCCCGTTCAGGGAGTGGCCGACAAAGATATCGGATGACGAGGTCCAGCCGGCGCCGGCGCCCCTGATCGTCACCTGACCATGCAGGGGCTTGTCGGAACCGGGGCGCGCATTGTCCAGATCATAACCGATATAGCCCACGCCGCTGGTGATCTTGCCGCCATTTTCGACCAGCAGCTTTGCGCTTCCGTTGGCGCCCAGCAGCAGATAGTCGCTCAGCGCCCATTCGGAGCCGTCGCCGGATATGGTGATGTCGGCGGACGAGGCGGACCGGATGGCGCTCCATGAATAGCTGCTTTCTAGACGCCCGCCACCCGTCACCGCCACTGTTCCGGCGCCCTCCGCGCCCGGATTGAAGAAACCCGTTCTCCAGATGGAGCCCGCTCCATCAATGTATACGAAGCCCCGCCCGTCCTCCTCATCGCCGAGCCAGCCCCGGGCGCTTTGGACAACGGCTCCGTTGGAAATATTCAGCGATCCGGTTGAATGATCGCCGACCTCGATAAAATCCGCGACCGTCAGCGATGCGGCGGAGCCATTCATGTCTATCGTACCGGACGAACCCGGGAGATGACCGAGATAGATCTCATCCGCGGTCGCCGCGCCCGCGCCTATATTGAGGACGCCGATCCCTTCGAAACCGACATAGATTCCGGCCCCGTTGGACCATCTGCTGCCAGCGCCTGTTTCTCCAATTGTGATGACGCCGTAGGAGCCGGCGTTCCGTCCGATATAGCCCGTATTGCTTTCAACCACGGCGCCATCGGAGATCGCCAGCCTGCCCTCCCCATCGACCCCGACGCGCAGACGATCCCCGGCTTCGGTGGCGATCGGCGCGGAAACGGAAGCGCCTCCATCAATATCCACATCCGCCGCGAGGGCGGGGCCGCCGGCTCCGGCGATGAACAATGTCCGCGCCGCAAGGGTGTTGAGACAGGCGAGACGCGCACGCCCCATGCCATATAGCCTTGCAATAGCGTGAGAAACTTCCTGCCCCGACCCGCAGGGCGCCGACTCGAGAGACTTCATATCAACATTTATCTCACAAATGATGACTTGTATTATGATTATAGCAAAATTTTACTCGATTTTAAATAGGATAAGCGAGATGGATGAAAGGGCTTGAACGACCGGGCGAAACAATCTCGCGCCCTCCGCCCGAGCGCCGGCCCCGTCATATCATCGGGCGGCGGCGCGGCGCGGGCCGGCGCGGTCAGGGGCCGGTGGTTCAGCGCAGGGGAATGGTCGCCTCAACCGCGCCGGGTTGCGATTGCGGCCCGACGCTTCTCACTGCGCGCCAAGGACCCAGAGGACGAGCGGAATGGTCAGCGCCGCCGCCACGGTCTGCAACGTCACGATCCCGGCCATGAACGTCCCATCTCCGTTCAACTGACGCGTCAGGACATAGGAGGTCGTCGCGGCGGGCACGGCCGAGAACACGATCAGCGCCAGCATCTCGACCTCGGCCAGGCCGAAAAGAGCGCCCGTCATCGCGGCGAGGACAGGCATGAGCAGAAGGCGCAGAAAGCTGGCCGCGACCATCCCCGAGAGGTCCTGACGCAACGCGCCCGGTTTCAGCGCCGCGCCAATGCAGAGCAGACCGAGCGGAAGGCTGCCCTGCCCCAGCAGGGCCAGGAAATCCCCGGTCCCGAACGGCAGGCCGATACCGGCCAGGGCGAGGGCGAAGCCCGCAAGGCAGGCGAGGATCAGCGGATTCCGGAAAACGACGCGCATGATGGCGAGGGGCGCGCGCGACCCCGGGGCGCCGCCGGTCAGGGCGATGATCGACAGGACATTGCCCAAGGGCACCGCGACCGCAAGATAGACCGCGGCGCGCTCCAGCCCCTCGGCGCCGGCGAAAACCGCAAGGATCGACAGGGCGAGATAGGTGTTGAACCGAACCACGCCCTGCAGGAACGGCCCGAACCGGGCGGCGGGCGCCGGACGGATCCGCCGGGCGAAGCCGAGCGCGACAGCGGCGATCACGATCGTCGCCGCCGCAGCCGCGCCAAGCCGCAGGACGCCGGGATCATAAACCGGCGCCTTCGCAAGACTGGAGATCAGGAGCGCCGGGAACAGCAGAAAATAGTTGATGCGTTCCGCCGCAGGCCAGAAATCGGCGGAAGGAAAGGCGCGCCGCGCGAGAACGAACCCGACGCAGATCAACGCGAATATCGGCCAGATTGTGATCAGCAGCATGTCAATCTTGTCTTCACCGGGTTCGGTCCGATCATATCGATCGACACCCGATCGGGCGGCCGCCGTCAAGATGAAGGCGAATGCGGAGGATTGCGAAGGGTGAAAACCGCTCGGGGGACCTGCGGCGAGGCGGCGGCTCAGCGCCAGCCGAGTTCCGGGGCCACATGGGTCAGTATGCTCTCCATCACATGGATATTGTATTCAACGCCAAGCATGTTCGGAACCGTAAGGAGCAACGTGTCAGCCGCGGCGATCGCTTCATCCTCTTTCAACGCCCTGATCAGCCGGTCCGGCTCGCCCGCATAACTCCGGCCGAAGACGCCGCGGAAATTGTCGATATGGCCAATGTGATCGCTTTCATCGCTACGGCCGAAATACATCCGGTCCGTGTCGTTCATCAGCGCGAAGATCGACCGGCTGACCGAGACGCGCGGTTCACGGTCATGTCCCGCCTCCTTCCAGGCGTCGCGGAAGGCGCGGATCTGCCTCGCCTGCTGCACATGGAACGGCTCCCCCGTCTCGTCGACCTTGAGCGTCGAGCTCTGGAGATGCATCCCCATCTGCGCCGCCCAGACCGCAGTCGCGTCCGAGGCGGAGCCCCACCAGATGCGATTGCGTAAGCCCGGCGAATGCGGCTCCAGCCTGAGCAGGCCCGGCGGGTTCGGGAACATCGGGCGCGGGTTGGGCCGGGCGAACCCTTCGCCGTCGAGATGTTTCAGGAAGATCCCGGCATGGCGCCGCGCCATGTCCGAGGCGTCTTCGCCCTCACCCGGCGCATAGCCGAAATGACGCCAGCCATCGACCACCTGCTCGGGCGAGCCGCGGCTGATCCCGAGTTGCAGCCGCCCGCCCGAAATCAGATCCGCCGCGCCGGCGTCCTCGATCATGTAGAGCGGGTTCTCATAGCGCATGTCGATGACGCCCGTGCCGATCTCGATCCTCGACGTCCGCGCGCCCACCGCGGCCAGCAGCGGGAAGGGCGACGCCAATTGGCGGGCGAAATGATGCACACGGAAATACGCCCCATCGACGCCCAGCTCTTCCGCGGCCACCGCCAGTTCGATGGACTGCGTCAACGTCTCCCCGGCGCTCCTGAGCGGCGAGCCGGGCTCGGTGTTCCAATGCCCGAAGGAAAGAAAGCCGATCTTCTTCATCACAGGTTCCCAAACGACAAAGGCGCCGCCGCGCCGCTCTGATCAATTAAGCAGATTTATCCGCTCTCACCTATGTCCATCCCGTCGGCGATCTTGAGGCCGCGTTCATGGCCGGCGAGATTGTGAAGAATGACAACATCGCCCATTCGCAGGGTCGGGACGAGTCGGGTTTCAGCCTGGTTGACCGGGCCGCCTCCGCCCGACGCGAACGCCTCTCCGCACAAGCGGTCCGATTTTCGAAGATCCACTGAAAGCGATTTAGCCGTGATCCGCCTTCGAAAAAGTGAACGACTACCGGCTGACGCCGGTAGCATCACGTTTTCCGTGGATCTCCAGATACTGAAGTATGACATCGTCGGTGACGTTGCCCGATGTGGTCGAGAAACACCCACGGGCCCAAA
>JBKECG010000071.1:0-14173 GCA_047974395.1 Pikeienuella sp.
CTCGTTCATCAGCAGATCGGCCGCCTTGCAGAGCGTGCCGGCGGTGTCGCAGATGTCATCGACGATGATGCAGCGCTTGCCGGCGACCTCGCCGATCACGGTCATGGATTCGACCTCGCCGTGCCTGGCGCGGCGCTTGTAGACGATGGCTAGCCAGTCGCCGATGAGCTTGGACAACTCGCGCGCGCTGGCGACGCCGCGGACATCGGGCGAGACGACGATGTAGTCGTCGATATCCTTGAAATGGTGTTTCACATCCAGCGCGAAGACCGGCGCGGCGTAGAGATTGTCCACCGGCTTGTCGAAAAAGCCCTGAATCTGCCCTGCGTGGAGATCCATGGTCAGCACCCGGTCCACCCCGGCTTCGGTCAGCAGGTTGGCGACCAGCTTGGCGGTGATCGGCGTGCGCGCCGCGGTTTTCCGGTCCTGCCGCGCATAGCCGAAATAGGGCATCACCGCGGTGATCCGCTTGGCCGAGGCGCGGCGGAGCGCGTCGGTGACGATCAGCAACTCCATCAGGTTGTCGTTCGCCGGGCGGGAGGTGGACTGGATGACGAAGACCTCCTCATTGCGCACATTGTCGTAGATCTCGACGAAGATCTCGCCATCGTTGAACTGCTCGACCCGGACATCGGCGAGCCGGACGGGTTCCCCACGATAGACGGAAATGCGCCGGGCCATGGCCTCGGCGAATCTGCGATTGGAGTTTCCGGCGATCATGCGGATGGAAATTTCAGGCTTCATCGCCGACTCCCCTGTTGCGCGCGCCGCCCCTCTAGCAGCCGGGGACGGGCTTGCAAAGTCCGCCGGGGCGGGCAAGCTGCCGGCAAGACGCGGCGGCACAGGGAAAATCCGCATGGCTCAACGCGAAGACGGGGCGCGGCCCCGACCCTTTCGCCGGCAGGGGCGGCGCCGGTGAGCGGGTTCGAACAGCGGCTGATCGAGGTCGGGGGCTGCAGGGTCGGCCTGTTCGAGGCCGGGCCTCCGGGCGCGCCGCTGGCGCTTTTCGCGCATTGCTCGCTGGCTTTCGCCGGGCTCTGGAAAGGGGTGATGGCGGAGCTGGCGGATCGCTGGCGCTGCGTCGCCATCGACATGCCGGGCCATGGGCGTTCCGATCGGGGCGACCGGTCCATCTCGCTCCAACATCAGGCGCTCGCCTATGTCGAGGGCGCGGCGGCGGAGGCTGGCGGCGGGCCGGCGCATCTCGTCGGGCTTTCGCTCGGCGGGGCGGTGATGGGGCGGGTGGCGGCGAAACGGTCCGATCTGACCCGCTCGCTGACCCTGATCGAGCCGGTCTATTTTCACCTTCTGACCGACGCGGACGGGGCCGAGAACGAGGAGAACGCCCGCGCGATGACCCCGGTCTATCAGGCCTGCGCCGAGGGCCGTTTTCATGACGGCGCCCGCCTTTTCATGGAGGCCTGGGGCCAGCCCGGGCAGTTCGACCGGATGCCGGGCCCGGCGCGGGACGCGGTGGCGCGGGCGCTCTCCTTCCTCGCCGAGGATTTCCACATGGTCTCCGGCTGGCCCGAAGGTCAGGTCACGCCCGAGGCCCTGTCCGCGATCGCCGCGCCGGTCCTGCTGATGCAGGGCGAGCGCACGCAGGGCTCGGCCAAGGCGATCCTCGACGCGCTGCAACGGCTCCAGCCCGGAGCCGAGCGGCGGGAGGTCGCCGGCGCCGGTCATCTTTCGCCGGTGGACGATCCGAAGGCGGTGGCGGGGTTGCTCGCCGATTTCTTCGGGCGGGCGGAGAGGGTCAGAAACCGACGCGCAGATTGAGCGCGCCGAACTGATGCGCGCCCCAGGGATTGGTGCTTTTCTGCGCCTTGTATTCCTTGGCCTGAACCACATGGGTGTAGCTCAACTCGGCCGAGCCGTAGGAGACCGCCGCGCCGAACATGACATGGCCGGTCAGGTTCTCGGGCTCGGCCGGGCGGCCCTGGCCGAAGAATGGCCCCTCGATCAGCCCCGAATGGGCGTAGGCGCGCCCCTCCGCCCCGGCGAAGACGCTGAACCCGGCCCCGTCGGCGGGCGCGGCGATCCCGCCGCCGCTATGGCCGCGCAGCCGTGTCGCCGGGCCGAAATCATCGGCGCCGTTCCAGCTTGCGCGGAAGGTGAAGCCGGCCGCGGCGTAGGTGTCCACATTGCCGAGCGTGAGGCGCATATGCGGCAGGAACTCCGCCCGCGCCGGGGCGCCGGCGATCTCCTCTTCATGCCTGAACCGCTGAACCCGCTGATAGGACAGCGCGACGGTCGGATGGGTCTCGATCTGCGAATCCCAGCCCGCCGGCCGCGGCGAGCCGATCTGTTCGTGCAGTTCCTTCTGGATCGGCTCCGCCAGCGAGGGCGGGCCGAGCACGCCGATATCGGCCCTGATGATGTCGAGCGCGCCCGCCCGCGCCGCGGCCAGCCCGTAATAGCCGTAGAGCCAGCCGGCATAGGGGCGGTTCCGCCGCGGCGGATGGCGCCGGCCGATGCCGTACGGCACATACATGCCTTGCCCGATCCCCCAGACCGAACGCCATTCGACCCCCTCGCCGTAAAGCGGCGCGATCGCGTCGCGCAGGGGTTCGACCAGCGCCGGCACGTCGCCCGGCGCGCTGGTGTATTCGAGCCGGACCCCGTTGGTGTAATGGTTGTCGGTGCCGGCGAAGATGTCGTTCTCCAGCCCGAAGAACAGGCTCTGGTCGGGCGCATCCGCGGCCTGGGCGGCGCTGGCTGCGGCGAAGACTCCGGCGATGATGACCCGGCTGCGATTGCGCATCGGATGTCCTTCCACTAGGCGCGCGGCCGAGGGGGGCCGCATGGGGTACAAGGGCCGGATATAGGAAGGAAGGCGCCGCCGTTCAGGGGCCGCGCCAGTCGATCACGCAGATTTCAGCGGAACGCCCGTCGAGATTCCAGACCCGGCCGAAATCCCTCAGCTTCGATTTCAGGCCGACGCCGGCGGTCACCACCGGACCCATCCAGTATCTGGTGTTGTTGATGGTGACGCCGCTATCGGGCGCGGCCCCGTCGATCGGCTTCACCTGGCCGAAGATCGCGCGCCCGGCGGTCACGGTGCGCACGCCGCTCTCGTCCGTCTCGAAGCTCACCGCCTCGCGGCGCACGCCGAGCACATTGCCGACCAGCATGGTGAAAAGCCCGGTCGTCCCGCCGGCGGCGCCGGTCATGATCCTCTCCACCGCCGCGTATTGCGCGTCGTCGGCGCGCTCGTCGATATAGAGCGCGACGGTCCAGTTGCCCTCGCTCATCCGGCCGGGAATATCCAGCAGCATGGCGATGTTGAGCCCGGAAAGGGCGGTCTCGCCATGGCGGCCCTCGTCGATGCGCACGCCGAGCCAGGCCTGGCAATAGCCCATGGAGGGCCGGGCCTGGCCCAGCGACACTACGCAGGGGCAGAAGACGTCGCAATTGCAGTTGAGCGCCAGCTCGCCTTTCAGGCGCCATTCTACGCCGTCGCCTTTGCGGGCCATGTCGTTTCCTTCTAGATTTGCGTTCCGATCATCGCCGCGCCGGCTCCCAGCATCAACAGCCCGGCCGCCCGGCCCCAGCTTTCAGCGCCGGGAAGCAGTTTCTCCGCGATGCAATAGAGGGCGATCGCCGCCATCCACCAGAGATTCATCGCCCCGAAGACGAACATCAGCGCCATCAGCAGCGCGCAGCAGCCGAGGCAGTGAACCCCGTGGCGCAACCCGATCGCCGCCGCGCCAAGGGCGCCGGGCCGCCAGGCGCTCATCAGAAACACCATCGGCTGGCGGCATTTCACCAGGCAGGACTGCTTGATCGGCGCAAGCTGCCACAGCCCGGCCGCGAGCAGCAGCGCGCCCCCCGCGAGCGGCCCGGCCACCGCGCCGTCGAGGCTGAAATAATCGCCGCCGCGCAGGCCCAGCTGCGCCAGCGCCGCGATCAGGGAGAACCCGGCCCAGACCAGAAGATAACCGCCGAGAAACAGCGCCACCCGCGCCGCCAGCGCCGCGCCCGTCGCCCTGATCCGGGCGACATCGGCGAAGGCCGCCAGCGTCGCGCCGGTCGAGGGCAGCATCATCGCCGACATCATCAGCGTCCACATCGCCCATGTCTCAAGGATCAGCCGGGCGGAGAGGCCGGGAAGGCGCGTCGCCTCCGCCGGCGCCGGGTCCGAGAAACCGGCGCGGCAAAGCTCGATCAGCCAGAAATCCGCCGCGCCCATCACCGATCCGACGGCGATCCAGAGCGCCCCGGCGAAGACCAGCATCGCCGCCGTCGCCAGAAGACGCGGATCGTCGAGGCGCAACCCGCTGGATCCTCGCATGGGAATCTCGCTGTCCATGGATCACTGAAACGCCAAGCGCGGCGCGAAGGCAATCCCGCCCGGCGCGACAGTTTGACAAAGCCCGGCGCGCGCCTTTAGCTCCGCCCGGATCCAGTTCACCGCCGGGAGGCCCGAATGCCCTTCAACGCCCTTCTTGTCGAGAAAGCCGAAGACGGCGCGATCAGCCAGAAACTGACGCAAATGGAGGTTGACCAGCTTCCCGAGGACGAGGTGCTGGTCGATGTCGAATACTCGACGCTGAACTACAAGGACGGGCTCTGCCTGACCGGGAATGGCGGGCTGGTGCGCAATTACCCGCATGTGCCCGGCATTGATTACGCCGGCGTGGTCGCGACAAGCGCGGATGCGCGCTACAAGCCCGGCGACAAGGTGGTGCTGACCGGCTGGCGCGTCGGCGAGGTGGTCTGGGGCGGCTATGCGCAGAAGGCGCGGGCGAAGGCCGACTGGCTGGTCCCGCTGCCCGCCGGGCTGACGACGAAACAGGCGATGGCGGTCGGCACCGCCGGGCTGACCTCGATGCTGGCGGTGATCGCGCTGGAGAAGGCGGGGCTGAAGCCCGGCGCGGGGCCGGTGCTGGTCACCGGCGCGGCGGGGGGCGTCGGCTCGGTCGCGGTCGCGATCCTGGCGAAGCTCGGCCACGAGGTCGCCGCCGTCACCGGCCGGCCGGAGACGGAGGCCTATCTGCGCGATCTCGGCGCGACGACCATCGTTCCGCGCGCCGATCTGGCCGAAGCGCCGACCAGGCCGCTGGAGCGGGAGACCTGGTCCGGCTGCGTCGATGCGGTCGGCGGGGCGATGCTGGCGCGGGTGATGACGCAGATGAAATATGACGGCGCCATCGCCGCGGTCGGCCTCGCCGGCGGCGCGAAACTGCCGGCGACGGTGATCCCCTTCCTGTTGCGCGGCGTCAGCGTCCTTGGCGTTGACAGCGTGATGCGGCCCTATGACCAGCGGGTCGAGGCCTGGCGCCGGCTCGGCGTCGATCTGCCGATGGAGAAGCTGGAGGGGATGGTCGAGATGGCGACGCTGGCCGATCTGCCCAAGCTCGGCCCGGCGATCCTCAAGGGCGCCGTGAAGGGCCGCGTCGTCGTCGATGTGAACGCCTGATCCGGCGCAGGCCCGGCCGCGAAGGCCGGGCCTTTCGTCTCAGCCGAGCAGCCCTTCGGCCTTCATCGCCGCCTGAACCGCAGGGCGCGCGGCGACCCGCTCGACAAAGGCGGCGACATGCGGCCAGCGGGAAAGGTCGATCTTCAGCGGCCGGGTCCAGCTTGCGACGACGAAAGCATAGGCGTCGGCGACGGTGAAGGTCTCGCCGGTCAGAAAGGCGCGGCCATCCGCGAGCATCGCGTCGAACCGGTCCATCCGCGCGTTCAGCCGCGCCTTCGCCGCCTCGTCGCCGGCGCCGCGGAAGAAGACGCCGAAAGCGCCGTGAAGCTCGGTCCCGATGAAGTTCAGAAGGCTCTGGAGCTTGGTGCGCGCCCGCGTTCCCGCCGCCGGGGCGAGGCCCGATTCCGGCGCGGAATCGGCGATGAACTGGAGAATGGCCGGCCCTTCGGTGATGACGTCGCCATCGGCCAGCGCCAGCGCCGGCACATAGCCGAGCGGGTTCACCGCCCTGAAATCGGCGCCGGTCTCGGTGACGCCCCTGGCGGTGTCCACCTTCTCGATCCCGAAATCGGCGCCGATCTCGCGGAGCGCGATATGGCTTGCGAGCGAGCAGGCGCCGGGTTTGTAATAGAGCTTCATGGGTGATCGTCCTTCTGATGATGCGCGGGGCGCCGCCGATCATCTGGCAAGGATGGTTTCTCTTGTAAACCAAATAACCACCGGTTACCTGAAACTTCGGGTTTCCCCCCGGTAACCGCGACGGAGGCCCGGATGGCCCTGACCATGCGCCGCAGCAAGGCGCCCAAGCCGCCGGGCGGCTGCCCGATCTCCGCCTGCATGGCGGTGATCGGCGGCGCCTGGACGCCGAATGTGATCTGGGCGCTGCGCGCCGGCCCACGCCGCTTCAGCGAGCTGCGCGCCGATATTCCGGGCGTTTCCGCCAAGGTGCTGACCCAGCGGCTGCGCGAGCTGGAGGGGCGGGGCGTGCTGGCGCGGCGGGTGATGCCGACCTCGCCGCCCTCGGTGGAGTATGAACTGACCGAACTGGGCGCCGAGCTTGGCCCCGCGATCGAGAGCATCGTCGCGGTCGGCCAGCGGCTGCGGGACGGGGTGACGCCATGAGAATCGTCGGCGGCAGGTTCCGCGGCCGCGCCCTGGCCGCGCCGGGAGAGGCGGGGGGCGGCGAGGCGCATCTGCGCCCGACCGCCGACCGGGTGCGGGAATCGCTCTTCAACCTTCTGGCCCATGGCCCTTACGGCGGCGCGCCGGAAGGGATGCGGGTGCTGGATCTCTTCGCCGGCACCGGCGCCCTGGGGCTGGAGGCGATGAGCCGCGGCGCGGCGCGGGCTGTCTTCATCGACGATCACGGCCCCTCCCGCGCGCTGATCCGCGAGAATGTGGAGAAGCTGGGCCTGACCGGAGAGACCAAGATCTGGCGGCGAGACGCCACCCGGCTCGGCCCCTGCCGGGGCGAGCCTTACGACCTGCTGTTCATGGACCCGCCCTATGGCGCCGGGCTGGGCGAGGCGGCGCTGGCCTCGGCCGAGGCTGGCGGCTGGCTCGCTCCCGGCGCGCTGATCGTGCTGGAGGAGGCGGAGAGCGCCGAAATTCCCGCCCGACTGGAGGCGCTGGACCGGCGCGTCTATGGCGCCGCGCAGGTGATCATCGGCCGGCTCGCCTGAAGCGGGCGGGACGGGGTGACAAGACCGCGCGGCGCCCTATAGTCGGCGCCGATGAAACCCCGCCTGAGGAGGCCCCCATGTCCATCGCCGTCGGTGACAAACTGCCCGAAGCCAGCCTTGTCGAACTCGGGGAGGGCGGCCCGGCCGCCGTTTCCGTCTCGGCGCTGACCAAGGGGCGCAAGATCGCTCTTTTCGCGGTGCCGGGCGCCTTCACCCCGACCTGCCACAACACCCATGTGCCGAGCTTCGTGAAGGCGGCGAAGGATCTGGCCGGCAAGGGCGTGGACGAGATCGTCTGCGTCGCGGTGAACGACCCTTTCGTGATGAAGGCCTGGGGCGAGGCGACCGGCGCGACCGCGGCCGGGATCCGCATGCTGGCGGATGCGGAGAGCGCCTTCACCAGGGCGCTCGGGCTCGATTTCTCCGCGCCGCCCGCCGGGCTGATCGCGCGCTCCAAGCGTTACTCCATGTTCGTCGAGGACGGCGTGGTGAAGGTGCTGAATGTCGAGAATTCGCCGGGCGAGGCGGTCTGTTCGGTTGGCGAGGCGCTGGTCGATCAGATCTGAACCGGCCCCGGTTTCATTCCGGTTCCCGATCGCCTTGCGCGGAGTGTGCATTCCCGACGTTTTCCCGCGCGGAAAACTCGTGTTTAGTCGGGGCGTCGTGAAAGCGGAGACGGAATGAGCGGAATCGCGGTGATCGGGCTGGGCGCCATGGGCGGCGGCATGGCGCGCGCCTGCCTTCGGGCGGGGCTGGAGGTGCTGGGCGTCGATATGGACAAGGCGCGCGAGGAGGCCTTTCGCGCCGAGGGCGGCATGGCGGGCGACATCGCCTCCCGCGGCGCCGGTCTGGATGCGGTCGTCCTCGTCACCGTCAACGCCGCGCAGGTCGAGGACGCGCTTTTCGGCCCCGCTGGCGTCGCTCCGCATCTGCGCAAGGGCGCGGTGGCGGTCGCCTGCGCCACCATGGCCCCGGATCAGGCGCGGGCGCTGGCCGCGAGGGCGGCGGAGGCCGGGCTTCTCTGGCTCGACGCGCCGATCTCCGGCGGCGCCGCGAAGGCCGCCGCCGGCAAGCTCTCCATTCTCGCCTCCGGCCCGGCGGAGGCTTTCGCCGCCGCCCGCCCCGCGCTCGACGCGATGGCGGAGACGGTGTTCGAACTCGGCGATGAACCCGGCGCCGGCAGCGCGATGAAGGCGATCAACCAGATGCTGGTCGGCGTCCATATCGCCGCGGCGGCCGAGGCGATCACCTTCGGCATGACCCAGGGCGTCGCCCCGGAGAAGACGCTGGAGGTGATCTCCCGCTGCGCCGGCGCGAGCTGGGCGCTGGAGAATCGCGGACCGCATATCGCGAAGGGCGATTATGCGCCGCTTTCGGCGGTGGATATCTGGCTGAAGGATCTCGGCATCGTGCTGGATATCGCCGCGCGGGCGAAGTTTTCCGCGCCGCTGACCGCCGCCGCGCTACAGCAATATATGGCCGCCTCCGGCTCCGGTCTGGGCCGGGAGGATGACGCCGCCGTCGCCAAGGTCTACGCCCGCAACGCCGGGCTGACCCTGCCGG
The DNA here is from genome assembly GCA_047974395.1 of Pikeienuella sp. GTDB lineage: Bacteria > Pseudomonadota > Alphaproteobacteria > Rhodobacterales > Rhodobacteraceae > Pikeienuella. Next base: position 8,668 of record JBKECG010000071.1, read on the forward strand.
GGGATGCGTGATGCTGCTCGGCTGCGTCGGCGACGATTTCACCGGCTCTTCCGACCTCGCCAACACGCTGGCCAAGGGTGGGATGCGGGTCACGCAATATTCCGGCGTGCCCGAAGGGCCGGCCGCGCAAGGGGTGGAGGCCGGGGTCGTCGCGCTGAAATCGCGCACCATCCCGGCGGCGGAGGCGGCGCGCCAGTCGCTCGCCGCGCTCGAATGGCTGCGGGCGCAGGGCTGCCGCCAGTTCTTCTTCAAATACTGCTCCACTTTCGATTCGACGCCCGAAGGCAATATCGGTCCGGTGGCCGAGGCGATGGCGGCGGCGCTCGGCGCCGAGGCGGTAATCGTCTGCCCGGCCTTTCCGGCCGCCGGGCGTTCGGTCTGTCAGGGCCATCTTTTCGTCGGCGACCGGCTCCTCTCGGAAAGCGGGATGGAGCACCACCCGCTGACGCCGATGACCGACAGCGATCTCCGCCGCTGGCTGGCGCCGCAGACCCGGCTCGGCGTCGGCCATGTCGGCGCCGGGGTGGTGGCGAAGGGCGCCGATGCGATCCTCGCCGCGCTCCGGGCGGAGGATGCCGCAGGGCGGCGGCTGATCGTCGTCGATGCGATCACCGATGAGGATCTGATGCGGATCGGGCGCGCCGCCGCCGATCTGCCGCTTGTCACCGGCGGTTCCGGCGTCGCGCTGGGCCTGCCGGAGAATTTCCGCCGCGCGGGGCTTCTGGCCGGCGCCGGCGCCGGCTGGCGCGGGGCGACGGGGAGGGCGGCGATCCTTTCCGGGTCATGCTCCCGCGCCACCCGCGCGCAGGTCGCGGCCCATGACGGCCCGAAGCTGGAGATCGGCGCCGAAGCGGTGATGGCGGGGGAGATCACCGGCGCCGCCGTCGCCGCCTGGGCGCTGGCGGCTGCGGGGACGCCGCTCGCCTATTCCTCCGCCGATCCCGAAACCGTGCGCGCCGCGCAGGCGCGTTTCGGCCGCGACAGGACCGCCGCCGCGATCGAGCGGGTGATGGGCGAGGCGGCGCGGGCGCTGGTCGCCGGCGGCGTCGCCCGGCTGGTCAGCGCCGGGGGCGAGACCTCCGGCGCGGTGGTCGAGGCGCTTGGGCTAGGCGCGCTGGAGATCGGACCGGAGATCGACCCCGGCGTGCCGGCCTTGCGCGCGGAAGGGCGCAATCTGACGCTTGCGCTCAAATCCGGCAATTTCGGGGCTGAGGATTTCTTCGCCCGCGCCGTCGCCATGCTGGGGGCGGGATCATGAGCGATACGAAGCTCCGCGAGGCGATCTGCGATTTCGCCGCCTCGCTCTACGCGCGTGGGCTGACGCCCGGCGCCTCCGGCAATATCTCTGCGCGAACGGAGGATGGCGGGCTTCTGGTCACGCCCACCGGGGCCAGTTTCGGGACGCTAGATCCGGCGAAGCTCAGCCGGCTGGACGCGTCCGGCGCGCTGATCGGCGGCGATGCGCCGACCAAGGAAATGCCGCTCCACAACGCGTTCTACGAGACGCGCAAGGGCGCCGGCGCGGTGGTGCATCTCCATTCGACCCATTCGGTCGCGCTCTCCATGCTGCCGGAGGTCGATCCCGAATGCGTGCTGCCGCCGCTGACCGCCTATTCGGTGATGCGGCTGGGCAAGGTGCGGCTCCTGCCCTATTTCCGGCCCGGCGATCCGGCCATGGGCGACGCGGTGAGGGGGCTTGGCGGCGCGCGTTCGGCGGTATTGCTGGCCAATCATGGCCCGGTCGTCGCCGGCAGGGATCTGGCGGCGGCGGTCTGGGCGATGGAGGAGCTGGAGGAGACCGCGAAGCTCGCGCTCCTGACCCACGGGCGCGGACCGGTCAGGCTGACCGAAGCGCAGATTGCGGATCTCGTGGAGCATTACAGCGTGGAGGGGAGTTGATGATCAGGTTTTCCGCCAATCTCGGGTTTCTCTGGACCGAACTGCCGATCACGGAGGCGGTGCGCCGCGCCAGGGCCGCCGGTTTCGACGCGGTCGAGGCGCATTGGCCCTATGACGCCCCGCCCGCCGATCTCGCCGCTGCGCTGGAGGAGACCGGGCTGCCGCTCCTGAGCGTCAACACCGTCAGGGGCGGGGAGGGGGAGAACGGCCTCGCCGCCCTGCCGGGGCGGGAGGCGGAGGCCCGCGCCGCGATAGATCAGGCGCTGGATTACGCCCATGCGACCGGCGCCGGCGCGGTGCATGTGATGGCCGGGCGTTTCGGCGACGAGGACACGTTCATCGCCAATCTCCGCTACGCGGCCGAGGAGGCGCGCGATCTCGGCAAGATGGTGCTGATCGAGCCGCTGAACGCCCGCGACGCGCCGGATTATTTCCTCACCGAGGTCGAGCAGGCGGCGGAGATCATCATCCGCGCCGGCGCCGCCAATCTGAGGATCCTGTTCGACTGTTACCATGTGCAGATCATGCAGGGCGATCTTCTGCGCCGGTTCGAGGCGCTGATGCCCCTGATCGGCCATGTCCAGATCGCCGGCGCGCCGGGGCGCGGCGAGCCGGACACCGGCGAGATCGCCTATGAGCGCATTCTGCCGCGCATGGCGGAACTGGGCTGGACCGGTCCGATCGGGGCCGAGTACAGGCCCGCCGGCGCCACGGAAGGCGGGCTCGGCTGGATGAAAGCCTATCGCTGATCCGGGCCTCGCCCTTGCGGCGGCGGCCCCATCGGGCGCATGATCATGGCCGAGCCGCCGTCCGGCGGTTTCGGACCCGACCCATCCACCGCCGGGACGCCCCCGACCGCGCCTGAGGAAGATATGGCCCAAAGCTCCGCCCCCGCCGACATCGTGCGGCTCGACCCTTCCGACAATGTCGTCACCGCGATCCGGCCGCTGGAGGTTGGCGCGGATGTGGAGGGGATCGCCGCGCAGGCGCTGATTCCCCGCGGCCACAAGGTGGCGACCGCGCCGATCCCGAAGGGCGCGGTGATCCGCAAATACGCGCAGGTGATCGGCTACGCCGCCGAGGACATCGCCGCCGGCGCCCATGTCCACAGCCATAATGTGGAGTTCCGGGCGACGGATGTGGAATATGAGTTCGGCACCGATCTTCGCCACGCCGCGCCGGCGAAGACGCCCGACACGTTCATGGGCTTCCGGCGGAAAAGCGGCCGGGTCGGCACGCGCAACTATATCGCCGTGCTGACCTCGGTGAACTGCTCCGCCACCGCCGCGCGCAAGATCGCCGCCGCCTTCGGGCCGGAGGAGATGGCGAGATATCCGAATGTCGATGGCGTGGTTGCTTTCGTCCATGGCACCGGCTGCGGCATGGCCGGCTCCGGCGAGGGGTTCGAGGCCTTGCAGCGGGTGATGTGGGGCTACGCCCGCCATCCGAACCACGCCGGGGTGCTGATGGTCGGGCTCGGCTGCGAGATGAACCAGATCGACTGGCTGCTGGAGGCTTACGGGCTGGAGAAGGGGCCGCTTTTCCAGACCATGAACATTCAGGACGTGGCAGGGCTCCGCCGCACGGTGGAGATGGGCGTGGAGAAGGTCCGCGCCATGTTGCCCCTCGCCAATGAGGCGGCGCGGGAGGAATGCCCCGCCTCCGAACTGATGGTGGCGCTGCAATGCGGCGGCTCCGACGCATGGTCCGGCGTCACCGCCAATCCCGCGCTCGGCTACGCCTGCGATCTTCTGGTCGCGCAGGGCGGGACCGGGGTTCTGGCCGAAACGCCGGAGATCTACGGGGCCGAGCATCTTCTGACCCGCCGCGCGGTGGATCGGAAAGTGGGCGACAGGCTGGTCGGGCTGATCCGCTGGTGGGAGGATTACACCGCCCGCAACAAGGGCTCGATGGACAACAACCCCTCGCCCGGCAACAAGAAGGGCGGGCTGACCACGATCCTCGAAAAATCGCTCGGCGCCGCGGCCAAGGGCGGCACCACGCCGCTGACCGGGGTCTATAAATACGCCGAGCCGGTCACGAGGCCCGGTTTCGCCTTCATGGACAGCCCCGGCTATGATCCGGCCTCGGTCACCGGGCAGATCGCCTCCGGCTGCAATCTCGTGACCTTCACCACCGGGCGCGGCTCCGCTTTCGGGGCGAAACCTTCGCCCTCGCTGAAGGTCGCGACCAATACCGAGATGTATCGGCGCATGGTCGAGGACATGGACGTCAACGCCGGCCGCATCCTGACCGACGGCGCGACGGTCGAGGAGATCGGCCGCGAGATCTACGAGCAGCTTCTGCGCGTCGCCTCCGGCGAGATGACCAAATCCGAGGCGCAGGGCCTTGGCGATTACGAATTCGTGCCCTGGCAGATCGGCGCGGTGATGTAGGGGTCACGCTTCGAAAGCGTCCTCGACCTCGTACATCACCGGCTCGAAGCTGCGGCTCAGCTCATGCAGGCGCCGGTTGTGCTCGCGCATGCCCGCGCCGCGGAGCATGGCGAGGAAATCCGCCCGCGAGCGCCAGCGCGAATAATTCGCGACGCGGGTGCGCGCGTCGTTCACATGCAGCGCGGCGGAGACGAAGCCCGGCTGGCGGCTGATATGGGTCTTCAGGACTCCCCGCAGAAGATCGACCAGATCGTCGCATGTGCCGGGCGTCACCTCGAATGTGGTGATCACGGTCTGCATCGGCTGCTCGGGCGTGGTTCGCGGCATTTTCCGGCTCCCTCCTGCGGTGGCTGCCGGGGAGCATAGCATCAACGGGGCCGGAGCGGGGCGGCGTCCTGCGGTTCAATTCGCCTGATCGTCGATCAACTGATGCGGCTTGGCGAAACGCTCCAGCTCGCCCTGATCGCGGATCGTGATCTGGCCGCCATCGGTCTGGACGCCATGATCCTGAAGGCTTCTGAAGGCGCGGCTCAGATTCTCCGGCGTCATGCCCAGAAGCGAGGCGAGGCGCTTCTTGTCGAAGGGCAGGCGGTATTCCGGCCCGCCGCCGGCGCGGCGCTGCTCGCGGATCAGATAATTCGCGAGCCGCAGGCGCGAGCTGCGCAGCTTCAACTCCTTCGTGCTCTTGATGACGGCGCGGTAGCGTTGCGCCAGCTCCTCGACGATGGCGCGGGCGAAGGCCCCGTCCAGATCGAACATGGCGCGCACGTCCTGGCTGGGGATCAGGGCGATGCGGCTTTTCTCCAGCGTGCGGGCGGACATGAGATAGGGCGCGTCTCTCACCGTCGCGGCGAGGATGAAGGTGGAGACCGGGCGCACCGTGGTCATGCTGGTCTCGCGCTCGTTCCAGCTGCAATAAAGCTCCACCGCGCCCGAGAGCACGATATGCAGGAAGTCGCTCAGCTCCCCTTCGCCGATCAGGTCGATCTGCGGCGGGAAATTCTGGACATAGGCGCCGCGCGTGAGCGTTGCGAAATGGTCCTCCGTCATCCCGGAGAACAGGGCGAGGCGGCGAAGCTCGGACAGAGTGATTCTCCCTGGCGGTGCGCTCTTCGATTTCCGGGGCAGCATAGGGGCGGCTTCGCGCGATGTTGTTGACAAATATCAACCGCAGATTTGACCGGGCATGGCCGTAGAGATGATATTTTTAT
>JBKECG010000089.1:0-3418 GCA_047974395.1 Pikeienuella sp.
ACGCCCGGACCCTCATCCTCGACCACGACCCGCACGCCGGCGGCGCGGGGCTCGGCGACGATCCGCACCGCGCCGCCCGGCGGGGTGAAGGAGAGCGCGTTGCCGACCAGATTCTGCAAAACCTGCCCGATCCGCCCTTGCAGCCCCTTCACCTGCATCGCCTTCTGCGCGCCCTCCACCACCTCGACATGGGCTTCGCGTTCGGCGGCGGCGGCCGCGTTCATCTCGGCTATGGCGCGCATCAGCTCGATGATGTCGAAGCTCTCCATCTCCTCGCGCGTCAGCTCCGCGTCGAGCCGCGAGGCGTTGGAGATGTCGGTGACCAGCCGGTCCAGCCGGCCGACATCGTTCTGGATCACCTCCAGCAGCCGCGCCTGCATCTCCGGCGTCTTGGCGATGCGCAATGTCTCCACCGCGGAGCGGAGCGAGGTGAGCGGGTTCTTGATCTCATGCGCCACATCGGCGGCGAAGCTCTCGATCGCGTCGATCCGGTCATAGAGCGCCTCGGTCATCCGCCGCAGCGCCGAGGAGAGATAGCCGATCTCGTCGGTGCGGGAGGTGAGATCGGGAAAGCGGATCCGCTGCGGGTTGATCGGCCGCGCCTCCTGCGCGCCGCCGGCCTCGGCCGCCTCGGCCAGCCGGCGGATCGGCTTGGCGATGGTGTTGGCCAGAAGCACCGAAAGCGCGAGCGAGGTCGCCAGCGCGAAGAGGAAGACCTGAAGGATCGCGACCCGCTCCGCCTCGACGATCTCGTCGATATCGCCGCCCTCGGTCGAAAGCATGATCACGCCCAGCACCGCCTTGAACCGCTGGATCGGCACGGTGACGGAGACGATCAGCTCGCCCTCGGCGTTGATCCGCTCCCACCGCGCGACGCCGCCGCGAAGCGCGGTGAAGACCTCCTGCTCTTCGGAGACGCCGGAAAGCGGGGTTTCGCGATAGATCGGCGGGGTGCCGGTGAAGAAGCGGACCGCCTTCTGGTACCAGCGTTCGGCGACGGAGAAGGGGCTCTCCTCCTCGCCCTCGCCGGGCGGGGCCAGGCGCTCGGTCTCGATCTCGCCAGCGCCCTGCCGGAGCAGCCGCGTATCGCCGGTCAGCCGGCCGGCGCGGTCATAGACCTGCGCCCGGACGCCAGTCGGCTCCACCAGCCTCTTCAGCACCAGATTGGCCCGCACCGGATCGAACCGGGTGCCCGAAGGGCCGATCCCCGCCGCCTCGGCGACGGCGACGGCGATGATCTGGCCCTGGGTCACAAGGCTTTGCGTGCGCAGGTCGATCAGCCCGGCGCGGAACTGGTTGAGATAGAGAACGCCAGCGACCAGCAGCCCCAACCCGAAGAGATTGAAGGCGACGATGCGCCGCGCCAGCGAATTGGTCGGCGAGATGCCGCCCCGGCGCATCCGGTTGCGGATCCGGCGCAGGCGGCTGCGGGCGGTCTCCCGGCTCTTGCGTTGCTCTTCGGTGACGAGGCCGAGCCAGTCCTGAAGGGCGAAAAGAAGCGCGCCGAGCCCGAAGCTCGAACGGCGAGAGCGTCGTCTCGCCCTTGCGCGCTTCGCTTTCCGGTCCATCGCGGCCCGATCAGACCTCCTTGTAACGATAGCCGACGCCGTAAAGCGTTTCTATCGAAGAGAAGTCCTCGTCCACCACCCTGAATTTCTTGCGCACGCGCTTGATATGGCTGTCGATGGTGCGATCATCGACATAGACCTGATCATCATAGGCGGCGTCCATCAGCTGGTCGCGGCTCTTGACGAAACCGGGCCGCTGCGCCAGCGCGTGGAGGATCAGGAACTCCGTCACCGTCAGCGTCACCGGCTGGCCGCCCCAGGTGCAGGCGTGGCGCAGCGGGTCCATCACCAGCCGGCCGCGGGTCAGCACCTTGTCGGCCTCCGCCCGTTCCGCGCCGTCATCCTGCGCCTCGCGCCGGCGGAGCACGGCGCGGATGCGCTCGATCAGCAGGCGCTGCGAGAAGGGCTTCCTCACGTAATCGTCAGCGCCCATGCGCAGGCCCAGAACCTCGTCGATCTCCTCATCCTTGGAGGTGAGGAAGATCACCGGCATGTCGGTGCTCTGGCGCAGCCGGCGCAAAAGCTCCATCCCGTCCATGCGCGGCATCTTGATGTCGAGCACCGCCATATCGGGCTGCGACTGGCTGATCGCGGCCAGCGCGGTCGCCCCGTCGGTGTAGGTCCTGACCTCATATCCCTCATTCTCCAGCGCCATCTGCACGGAGGTGAGGATATTCCGGTCGTCGTCGACCAGCGCGATCGTGGCCATGTCGTTAACTCCCAGTCCCTTGGACTTCTGCGTCTATTCCCTACTACTTAACCTCGCTAAAGTCGCGCGGCAATCCGGCCGGGACGACCGCTGCGCCAATCTGACCGGCTTTGTGGGGCTATGCAGGGCGCGGCGGCGTGCTATAGCGCCTACACCTTTGGGCGGGCGCCGCGAATCATGGGGCTGTCTCCGATCGGGGATCGCCACCGGGGCCGGAGGCCGGAACCCGTCCTGTCCGGCGCGACTTGCGCGCCGAAATGTGTGAAGACATTGTCAATCTCGGCGACGCCCGGTCGCCCTTGTGCTGAATGGAGAGTCCCTTGACGGAGACTGCCCGCCCCGCCGCAGAAACGATCCGCACCGGCGTCTTCAACGCCGACATCCCCCTGGAATCGATCGGAGCGAGCGGCTTCGGCTCGGTTCACTACAATCTGCTGGAGCCGGCGCTGGTCGAAGCCGCCGCCCGGCGGGGCGAGGGCGAGATCGGACGAGGCGGCGCCTTCCTGACCACGACCGGCAAGCACACCGGCCGTTCGCCCAAGGACAAGTTCGTCGTCAACGAGAAGAGCGTGAAGGACACGATCTGGTGGGAGAACAACCCCCCGCTCGATCCGGCCGCCTTCGAGCGGCTGAAGGCCGACATGTTCTCCCACATGAAGGGGCGCGATTATTTCGTGCAGGATCTCCATGGCGGCGCCGATCCGGCCTATCGGCTGAATGTGCGCGTCGTGACCGAGCTGGCCTGGCACGCGCTTTTCATCCGCCATCTCCTGCGCCGGCCCGAACAGGCCGAACTGGCGAATTTCATCCCCGGCTTCACCGTTGTGAACTGCCCGAGCTTCCAGGCCGATCCCGCGCGCCATGGCTGCCGCACGGAGACCGTGATCGCGATCAGCTTCGAGCAGAAGCTGATCCTGATCGGCGGCACCTCCTATGCCGGCGAGAACAAGAAATCCGTGTTCTCGATACTGAACTACCTGCTGCCCGACCGGGGCGTGATGCCGATGCACTGCTCGGCCAACCACGCGCCGGGCGACCCGGACGACGCCGCGGTCTTCTTCGGCCTCTCGGGCACCGGCAAGACCACGCTTTCCGCCGATCCGGGCCGGATCCTGATCGGCGATGACGAGCATGGCTGGTC
>JBKECG010000227.1:0-14991 GCA_047974395.1 Pikeienuella sp.
CAGGGCCTGCCGGCGCGGATCTGCTGGGTCGGGCTGGGGCAACGCCACCGGCTCGGCCTCGCCTTCAACGAGATGGTGGCTTCGGGCGAGTTGAAAGCCCCGGTGGTGATCGGCCGCGATCATCTCGATTCCGGCTCCGTCGCCAGCCCGAACCGGGAGACGGAGGCGATGAAGGACGGCTCCGACGCGGTTTCCGACTGGCCGTTGCTGAACGCGCTCCTCAACTGCGCTTCGGGCGCGACATGGGTCTCCCTGCATCATGGCGGCGGCGTTGGCATGGGCTTCAGCCAGCATTCCGGCATGGTGATCTGCTGCGACGGCTCCGAGGCGGCGGCGAAGCGAATCGGGCGGGTGCTCTGGAACGATCCCGCGACCGGGGTGATGCGCCATGCCGACGCCGGCTATGAGATCGCCATCGACTGTGCGCGGGAACAGGGGTTGAACCTGCCAGGCATCCTCTGACGCCCCGGCTCTGACGCCCCGGCTCTGACGCCACGGCGCCCTCGGGTCTCGACGCGCGGCGGCTGCGCGGGTATTGGTGCGCGCGGGCCGGGTGGTGTTTGGGTCCGTGCGGGAGTGAGCGTCAAATGAAGATCACTGTTTACGGCATCGGCTATGTCGGCCTGTCGAACGCGCTGCTGTTGGCGCAGCATCATGACGTGACCGCGGTCGATCTCGACCCGGGGCGCGTGGCGATGATCAACGATGGCCGCTGCCCGGTCGTCGATCCGGGGGCGGAGGAGTTCCTCGCCAGCGAGCGCCTTTCGCTGAAAGCCACCACCGACGCCGCCGGCGCCGCTGCGGATGCGGATTACGTCATCGTCGCCACGCCGACCAATTACGATCCGAAGGCCGATTATTTCGACACTTCCAGCGTCGAGGCCGTGATCCGGCAGGTGCTGGCCGTCAATGACCGCGCGCTGATCGTGATCAAATCCACGATCCCGGTGGGCTATGTGCGTCGCCTGCGGGCGGAGACGGGTGTCGACCGGATCGTCTTCAGCCCGGAATTCCTGCGCGAGGGCAGGGCGCTGCATGACAATCTTCACCCGACGCGGATCATCGTCGGCGAGGAATCGGCGCGCGCCCGCGCCTTCGCCGCGCTGCTGCTCGAAGGCGCGCGGGAAAGCGATGTTCCGCTGCTCTTCACCGGGGCGGATGAGGCCGAGGCGATCAAGCTTTTCGCCAACACCTATCTCGCGATGCGGGTCGCCTATTTCAACGAGCTGGACAGCTACGCCATGGCCGGCGGCATGGATACGCGCCAGATCATCGAGGGGGTCGGGCTCGATCCGCGCATCGGCGCGCATTACAACAACCCCTCCTTCGGCTATGGCGGCTATTGCCTGCCCAAGGACACCAAGCAGCTTCTGGCGAATTACTCGGAAGTGCCGCAGAACCTGATCCGCGCGATCGTGGACGCGAACCGCACCCGCAAGGATTTTCTCGCCGACCGCATCCTTGACCGGAAGCCGCGGGTCGTCGGCGTCTACCGGCTGGTGATGAAGGCCGAGAGCGATAATTTCCGCCAGTCCTCGGTGCAGGGGGTGATGAAGCGGATCAAGGCCAAGGGCGTCGAGGTGATCGTCTACGAGCCGGTGCTGGCCGAGGATCACTTCTTCGGCTCGCGGGTGATCCGCGATCTGGAGGCCTTCAAGCGGGAGGCCGACGTGATCGTCGCCAACCGGCTGTCGGAGGAGATCCGCGATGTGGAGCGCAAGGTCTTCACCCGCGATCTCTTCAATGCGGACTGAGGCGGCGATCCGATGAACGGGAACAACGCGCCGAAGCGCATTCTCGCCGTCGCCTCCTCGGGCGGGCACTGGGAGCAAATGATGCTCATCGCCCCCGCTTTCGAGGGCGCGAAGGTCAGTTTCGCCTGCACCGACGCGCGGCAGGGGCCGCTGCACGGGTTGCAGGATTTCCACGCGATCGCCGATTACAACCAGAACCAGCCGATCAGGCTGCTGCGCGGGCTGATCGAGACCGGCGCGCTGGTGCGGCGGCTGAAACCGGATGTGGTGATCTCCACCGGCGCCGCGCCGGGCCTGCTCTGCCTGCTCTGGGGCCGGCTTTCCGGCGCGCGCACCATCTGGGTGGACAGTATCGCCAATTCCGAGAAACTCTCGCTGAGCGGCCGGCTGGCGCTGAAATTCTGCCATGTGGCGCTGACCCAGTGGGAGACATTGGCGACAGGCGGGCGGCCGGATTATCGGGGCAGCGTGATATGATCTTCCTGACCCTTGGCACCCAGCTTCCCTTCGACCGGCTGACCCGAGCGCTCGATGAGGCGGCGGCCGGCGCCGATGAGCCTGTCTTCGGCCAGATCGGCAAGACCGGCTACCGGCCCGCCCATTTCGAATTCCGGGATTTCATCTCCCCGGCCGAATTCGCCGAGAAGTTCGAGGCGGCGCGCGTCGTCGTCGGCCATGCCGGGATCGGCACGATCCTCTCCGGCATGAGGATGGAAAAGCCATTGATTCTCATGGCGAGGCGTGCGGAATTCAAGGAGCATCGCAACGACCACCAATTGGCGACGGTGGCGCAGATGCGCAAGATCCCCGGCATCCATGTCGTCGATACGGCGGAGGAGATCCGCGCGCTTCTCCAGCGCCCCGACCTGCCGGGGATAAAGGGGCATGAGGCCCCGGCGCGGATGCGCCTGATCGAGAGCCTGCGAGCCGAGATATTCGGCGCCGCCTGATCCGGCCGGGCGGGGCGTCATTCTTGCTTCCTCTTCGTCAACGGCTAAGCTCCTGACGAAAGAGAGGGCATGGATGGACCCGCAGGCGACCGCGCAGGAGGAAAGTCTGGACGAAGTCGTCCGCGATCTCGGCGAAGGGGTCGCGCCGCTTCTGAGCTATCTGGAAACGATCTGGAGCACCATCGCGCCGCAGATCTTCTCCGAGCGCGGGTTGATCGAACTGGCGCTGATCGCGGCGACCGGGATTCTGGCCTTTCTGCTCGCCGGGCTGATGCGGCGGATCGTTGACAGGATCTATCCGCGTTCCGACGATCATCAGCTTTCGCGCGTCGGGCGCGTGCTGCGCGCGCTGGCGCCGCCGATCCTCTGGGTCGTCCTGATCTGGATCGGCGCGGCGGCGCTGGCGGGGCTTGGCTATCCGAACGATCTTGTACGGCTGGCGGCGAGCCTGCTGAACGCCTGGATCGTGATCCGGCTGGTCTCCTCCGTCGTCGCCGATCCGTTCTGGTCGCGGCTTTTCGCGGTGGCCGCCTGGACGGTGGCGGCGCTGAACGCGCTGCGCCTTCTGGGGCCGACCATCGCGCTTCTGGACCGGGCGGCGGTGACGGTGGGGGATCTCAGGGTCTCCGTCTATCTGATCATCAAGGCGGCGGGTTTCGTCATCGTGCTGATGTGGCTGGCGGCGACCCTGTCGCGGATCGTCAGCCGGCGGGTGACGCGGGCGAAGCGGCTGACGCCTTCGGTGCAGGTGCTGATCGTGCAGGCCACGCGGCTCGGCCTGACGCTGGTCGCGATCATGATCGCGATGAACGCCGTGGGGATCGACCTGACCGCCTTCGCCCTGTTTTCCGGCGCGATCGGCGTCGGGCTCGGCTTCGGCCTGCAGAAGATCGTCTCGAATTTCGTCTCCGGCGTGATCATCCTGATGGACCGCTCGATCAAGCCCGGCGATGTGGTGGAGGTTGCGGACACCTATGGCTGGGTCACCAGCCTCGGCGCCCGTTTCGCCTCGATCAAGACGCGGGACGGGACCGAGCATCTGATCCCGAACGAGGAATTCATCATCAACCGGGTCATCAACTGGACCCATTCCGACAGCGCCGTGCGCCGGAAACTGCCGGTCGGGGTCAGCTATGACGCCGATCTGGATGCGGTGATCCCGATCATCCGCGAGGCGGTCTCGCGCGTGCCCCGGGTGATGAGCGATCACCGGGTCAATGTGCTGGTCAGGGGGTTCGGCGACAGCGCCATCAATCTGGAGGCCCGGTTCTGGATCGCCGATCCGCATAACGGCGTCGCCAACGTGACCTCGGATTGCTATCTGGAGGTCTGGCGGGCGCTGAAGGCGGCGGGGGTGGAGATTCCCTATCCGCAGACGGATGTGCATATCCGCAGCGGCCTGCCGGAACCGCAGGGGGAATAGCATGCGCAGGAGTTTCGCGATCCTGGCCATCGCCGCGTCGATGGGATCGTCCGTTTCGGCGGCGGATGGGTCGGGCGGGTTCGCGCTGGTCCGCTGCGCCGAGCCCGTCACGCGCGCGGTGCGCTTCGATATTGCGGGACTGGCGGAGAATGGAACCGAATACCGATATGGCTATATGCTGGCGAAAAGCGAAATTCCGCCGGATATTCTGGCCGCGTATGGCGGGAACTGGGGTGGAGAGGAGTTCGCGTCGCACCGGTTGCGGATCGCAGTTGCGGTGGATGCGCGCGGCGACCTTCTTGCGCCGCCGCCGCCCGAGATCGTCTTTCAATATTCAGCGTGGGCCGATCCGATGGTGGAGCCGTTCTCCATCGACCCTGACATGCGGCGGCCGGCGGCGTATCGCTTTCTTGGTTTCGAATACCGCTATGTCGGCGCCGACGGGGCGCGATTCCGCGCGCCGCAATTCGATCTGATCGGCTGGGGCGCAGGCGATGACGAGCCGGCGTCATCGCCCGCCGCGGAGCGCTATTTCCAGCCGGATTTCGCGGCCATGCCGCCGGACCCGGAGGAGGTTCGCGAATTCACCGTGGAAACGCCCTGGACGGTCGAAGGGGGATGCTGACGGCCGGACTGTCAGCCGGCCTCAGAAATCCTTCTTCCACTTCACCCCGAGCGAGGTGCCGGCCGCCGGCCCGACCTCGCTGTTGACGTGGACGTCGTTGAAGACCTCGATCTCCACCACCACGCTGCCGGGGCCGCCGTCGATCGGCTGCTTGGCGCCGACGAAGACGTCATTGGTGATGTTGGTGCCGACGGTGACATTGGCGTTGCCTTCGCTGTCCTCGTCGAAGCGCAGCACGTCGAGCCCGACCGCGCCGCGCACGCTGTCCACCGTGCCGCCGCTGCCGTCCATCAGCGTGGCGAGCCCGGTCGCCAGCGTCAGTGCCTCGCCCGGCGTCAGCGACTGTTTGGAGCGGCCGAAGAGCACGCGCGGCAGCACCTCCTCCTCCGGCAGGGAGGGTGTGGAGGTGAAGCTGACATCAGGGTCGAGCGCCGTGCCGGAGACGGCGATGCCGCCGGTCACGCCGTCATTCTCGCGCAGGAGCTTGATGTCCAGCGTCGGGTCGATCTCCTTCCCGCCGGTGAAGCGGATCGAGCCGGGGTCCAGTTCGAACACCCGGCCGAGGAAATTCAGCACCCCACGCCGTTTTTCGATCGCGCCGGCGATGCGCGGCTCGGCGGCGGTGCCGCGGATCTGGAGGGCGACCGACCATTCGCTGTCCAGCCCGCGGCCGCGCACGAAGATATTGGTCGGTCCGGTCACGTCGATATTCAGCGCGATATCGCCGCCGGCGGGTTCGGGCTCGGGCTCCACCGGCTCGCCCTTGATCCGCACCTTGCCGATATCGGCGACGCCCGGAGGGGTGGCGGCGACCAGCCGCACCTCTGCCCGGTCGATATTCACCTTGCCGGAAATATCCGGCCCGTCCAGCGGCCCCGCCGCCTTCAGGTCGATGGAGAGCGCGGCCGTCACGTCGTCGCGGCGCACCAGCGTGGCGTTGTTCGCCGTCACCGCCGCGTCAAGCGCGCCGTCGCTGAGGCTCGCCTTCGCCGTGACCATGCCGGCGGCGCCGTCCTTCGCGGTCACATCGACGATGAAGGCGCCGCCGGAATCGACATTGGAGGTCATCTCGATATCGGTCAGGATCGTGCCGGCGTCGAAATTTTCATACCGGCCGTCCGAAAGCCCGATATCGCCGCCGACGACCGGCTCCGCCATGGTCCCGGACAGCCTGAGCGCGACCCGCGCGTCGCCGTCGAGCACATGGCCGGGCGCCGGCACGAGCGCCCAGAGATCGCCGATCCGCCCGGCCCAATCGACCGAGCCCGAGAGGGCGCCGTTCCGCGGCGCGGTCGGAACCGGCCCGCCCGAGGCGCGAAGCGGCGCCGCGACCGCCAGCCGCAGCGGCTGCGCGAACGGGCCGGAGAGGGTCGCCTTCGCTTCGGCCTGTCTTCCGTTCCAGTCGAGATCGGCCTGAAGCGCCAGCGCGCCGATATCGGCCACGGCGCCGGCGAAGCGCAGGTCGCTGGCGGAAACGCCGATATCCGCGCCGGCCGAGCCGGCCCTGGTGTCGAATTTCGCATCTAGCCGCAGCGCGCCGGCGCTGATCGGCAGATCGGCGAGCTTCGCCACCGGTTTCAGGTCGGGCGCGTCCAGCGAGAGATCGCCCGAAAACCCGCCGGCATGGAGCGCCGCGTCGCCGGTCAGCGCGCCGCCCGGCAGCCCGAGGTCGATGCCGCTGAAACGGGTGGTCTCACCGGCGGAGATGATGCGGAGCGGCGCGTTCAGCGCCAGTTCGGCCTCGCCGGCGCTTAGCGTGAAGCGCGACAGCTCCGCCTGCGGCCCGGCCGCGTCGGCGAGATCGGCCTTCGCCGCGGCGGCGATGCCGAGCGGTTCATCGGTCGCCGCCAGCGCGCCGTCGGCTTTCAGGTCGAGCGCGAGGGCGGAAAGCCGGCCCTCCGCCGTCAGCGTGGTCCGCTCCAGCCGCCCGGCGCCGAAATCGGCGGCGGAAAGCGCCGCTTTCGCGCTGATCGCCGGGTCGGCGCCGGTCGCCTCGCGGATGCGCGCGTCGATATTCAGCGACCCGGCCCCGGCGCCCTCGGCGACGATCCCCTCGGCGCGGATGGCGGCGACGATATCGGCGAGATCGCCCTTCGCCTCGATCCGTGTCCTGCGGACCTGCGCGCCGCCGAGATCGGCCCCGGAAAGATCGGCGGCGATGTCGAAGGCGGGGGCCTCCGCGCTCAGGTTCCGGCCCGAACCTTTCACCGACAGCGCGTCGAGCGCGAGGCCGAAACCGGCGATCCCCTTCGCCTCCAGCGTCCCTTCGGCGCCGGGCGCGCCAAGCGCGTCGGTGATGCGGGCCTTCAGCGCCGCTTCGGTCATGCCGACCTCGCCGGTGACGCCGCTGAGCGTGGTTTCGACATCCATCGCGGCCATGTCGCCGCTGACGCTCAGCCTGCCGGAGGCGATCACGGCCATGCCGAGATCGGCGGCCTGGAAATCGCCGGTCAGATCCATGGCGAGGGCGCCGAGCGCGTCCTTCACCTTCAGGTCGATCCGGGCCGCCCGCAGCCGCATGTCCGCCGCCTCGATATCCGAGATGTCGAGATCGAGCGCGGCGTTCTGCTTTCCGCCCTCGCGGGCGAGCGCGATCTTGCCCCGGACCGCGCCCGCGGCCGGTCGGCCGGTGAGCCGCTCCAGCGGGGAAAGGTCGGGGGCGTCTATGCTGAGGTCGCCCCTGGCCAGCGAGGTCGCAAGATCCACTTCCGCCGCGCCGGCGAGTTTCGCGCCGAGCCCGGTCGCGATCAGATCGCGCAGCGTCAGAACATCCCCCGCGAGGTGGAACCCGCCGTCGAAGGCGATCCGGCCATAGCGCGGACCATCGGCGCGGATCGCGGCTTCGCCCTCGGGCGTCTCGCCGAATGTCGCGTCATGGGTCAGGCGGACGGCGCCCCAGTCCTCGCCCTCATGGCGCATCCCCTCCAGCGCCGCCTCGCCGGTGAGACGGGGAAGGGCGAAGGGGCCGGAAACGCGGCCGGAAGCCCTGAGCGCGCCCTCGGCGGCGACGTCATAGGCCCCGGCCAGCGGCCCGAGCCGGGGCGCGGAGATCGCGTAGGACAGATCGGCGCTTTCCCCGGCGAGATCCACCGCGCCCGAAGCCTCCACCGTGAGCGGCGTTGCGGCGAGGCGCAGCGCGGTGAGCGTCGCCTTGTCGCCGGCGTAGACGCCGTTGATCGCCAGTTCGACCTCGCCGAGCAGCGCCGGGTCGAGCCGGTCGAGCCGGAACCCGCTCAGCCCGCCATCGACGTCCAGCGTGATCTCCTCGCCCTGCACCCCGATCTTCGCGGCGAGATCGGCCGCGCCGATATCGGCGGCGGCCGTGCGGAGATTGTCGAGCGAGACCCGTCCCTCCGCGCTCAGGTCGTCAAGCGGCCCCTTGAGCGCGCCGGCGAAGCCGAACCCGTCGAATTCGACCCCTTCGGCGAGCGCGGCGAGCCCCGGCCCGCCCTTCAGCGACAGGTCGAGATCGGCGACGCTTTCGCGCCGGTCATAGGTTCCGCGCGCCGAAAGATCGAAATCGCCGGCGTCGATCAGCCCTTCGCGGATCGTGACCAGACCGTTTTCATCCTCGGCCATGTCGAAGCGCAGCCGCGCCTCCGGCGTCAGCGCGGCGGCGACGGCGGGGCCGAAGGTTTGGGCCAGTTCCTCGCCCGGAGTCACGGTCAGCTCCGCCTTCGCCGAAAGCCGCCCGGTCGCGTCCAGAAGCCCCGCGCCCTTCGCCGCCAGCACATGGTCGATGGCGCCGTCCAGCTTCACGTCCCAATCGGTCAGCGGCCCGGCGGCGGCCAGATCGAACCGGCTGGCGCTGTCATTGGGCAGGCCGGCGAGGGCGGCGACCATGCCGCCCGCGTCCTCGGTCGCGGTCAGCGAGAGATCGAGCCGATTGGTCTCGAAATTGCGGATATAATCGAGCTTGATCCGGCCGGAGACGCTGTCGCTGCGGGTGATCTCCAGCCGCAGCGACTGCTCGTCGCCCTCGTCGCGCAGCGCGCCGTGGGCGTCGAAGGCGATGCCGGGCAGATCGGGCGCGAGCCCCGGCGCGATGGCGACGCGGATCAGCTCCATGCTCCTGATATGCGTGGTGATCGGCGAGCGGGGCCAGTCGAAGGGCTCGTCATCGGTCTGGGCGAGTTCGGAATCCTCCTTCACCTCGACATCGACCGCGCTGGCGTTCGGCGCGCGCAGCACCTCGACCCCGGTGGCGGCCAGCCGGTTGATCACCAGATCGCCGCGCAGGATCCGCGAAGGCTCCCAGTTCAGCGACAGCCGCTCCACTGAGAGCCAGACCCCGCGCGCGTCGGCGACGTTCAGCCCGACGATCTCCGTCGAGCCGTCCTCGGCGTCCTCCACGCCCTCGGCGGTGATCTCCAACTCGCCCGGAACCGAGATCTGGTCGAGCACGAAATCCACCAGACTGTTCTTCAGGCCGAGAAAGGAGAACTGCGCCGCCGCCGGCAGGGCCAGCGCGGCGATCAGGAAGAGCGGGATGAGAGAGCGGAGACGCGACATCAGAAAGCCTGTCCGATGGCTATGTAGATCTGGAAACTGTCGTCGTTCTCGCGCGGGTTCAGCGGCACGCCGACATCAACGCGCAAGGGCCCGATCGGAGAGAAATAGCGCAGCCCCGCGCCGGCGGCGAGCTGCACGCCCTCGCTGAAGGTCGGCACGACCTCCCTGGAGACCGAGCCCGCCTCAAGGAACCCGGCGAGGCCGATGGTCTCGGTGACCTTCACCCGCATCTCGCCGCCAAGCTCGGCCACGGAAAGGCCGCCGGTGGGATCGCCGTCATCGTCGATCGGGCCGATGAACCGCTCCCGATAGCCGCGCACCGAGCCGCCGCCGCCGGAATAGAGCCGGTGATTGGCCGCGACCACGTCGAAGTCCCCGGACAGGACGGAGCCGAGCCGGGCGCGCAGCGCGAATATGTATTTCCGCTCTCCGGTCAGGTCGAAATAGGTGGAGGCGGCGCCATCCAGCACCAGAAAGCTGGCGGGCGTGTCGCCGACGAAGCCGGCGAAGGGCGTCAGGCCGAGCCGGGCGCGCACGCCTTTCGACGGGTCCAGATCGTCATCGGCGCCGTCGTAATCGGCGAACATCGGCGCGCCGACCAGCTTGGAGACCTCTATCCCGTCATTGTCCTCGATCCGGCTGATCTCGGCCAGCCCGCCGGCGCCGACGGTCAGCCGGGGCGAGATCTCGCGCTCCAGCCCGCCGGTGAAGGTGCCGCCGAATTCCTCGTAAGCGTCGTCATTTATGTGCCGGAGCTCAAGTCCGAAGACGAGATCCTGCCCCGGCCGGCGCCATTGCGGCTCCCGATAGCGGGTCTCCAGCGACTGTTCGTCGAGGCCGATCAGCATGTCCACGGTGACCGTCTCGTTCGAGCCGAAGAGATTGCGATGCTCGAACCCGGCGGTGACGGCGGGGCCGGCGTCGGTCGAATAGAGCGCGCCGAGGGAGACGGTGCGCGGTTTCGCCTCTTCCAGCGTGACGGTGATCGGGGCCAGATCGCCTTCGGGCGGGGTTTCGGGGAAGCGGACGGAGCCGGCGTCGAAAAGCCCGGTGGAGAGCAGCTCGCGCTGGAATTCGGTCAGCTTCGCCGGATTGGCGGTCTCGCCTTCCTCGAAGGGGATATAGGTGTCTAGATATTCGGCCCTGACCGCGCTCAGCCCCTCGTAACGCACCTTGCCGAACCCGTAGGCGCGGCCGGTGGCGATGGTGCTCTCGACCTCCAGTTCGGCGATTTCCGGGTCGGCGACCGCGTCGCGGCCGATGAATTTCGCATAGGGGCGCCCGCGGGCGCGGAGATGGCCGACCGCCCTGTCCTCGGCGCCGAGGATCGCCTCGGCGGCGGCCGGCTTGCCGATCGGCGCGCCGAGCAGGGCGGGTTCGGGCAGTTCGGGCGCGTCGCCGGCCCCGGTCTCGATCAGCAGGAAACGCTGCGCGGCGAGGATATACTGGCGCTTCTCCTCCACGCTCAGCATCACCAGCGCGCGCGGCCCGGCGCCGTCTTCGCCGCTTTCCGCCGTCTCCGCCTCGGCTTCGTCCCCGGCGGTCTCCGCCGCCGCCCGCCGCATCGCGGCCTCGAAGGCGGGGCGGTCCTCTGGCGCGATCACCTTCACCTCCGCCCCGGCCTCGAAATAGCCGTAGGAGCGCATGATCTTCAGCATTGTGGGGATGTCGGCCTCCGCGCGCCGGCGAAGGAAGGCGAGGCTCTGCGCGCCGCGCTCCTGCTGGCGATAGACCTCCAGCGCCTGCCGGATCAGATCGCGGGCCCGCTCGTCGCCGACCCCTTCCAGATCGACATCGTAATCGACGGCGGTTTCCGGCTCCTCGAACGCCACTTCGGGGGAGGCGGCGTCGTCGGAGCAGGCCGCGAGGATCAGCGCGGCGAGGGGGAAAAGGCGGATAAGGGCGCGCGCGCGTGACATGGGCCTGAAATAGCCCGAGCGGGGCGCCAAGCCGAGTGCCCGGGCGTTCACATTTGCGCCGGTCCGCGGAAACATTCCGCAACCAAACGATCTTTGCCGAAGAAGGGTCAACCGCGCCTCCCGCGCATCCAGTCGTCGATCGCCCCGATCGCGCCGGCGTCGAGCCGCAGGCCGAGCTTCGAGCGCCGCCAGACCACATCCTCCGCCCGGCGCGCCCATTCGCGGCTCATCAGCCAGTCGATCTCGCGCGCGGTCAGCGTCGCGCCGAAATCGCGGCCGAGATCGGCGGCGCTTTCCGCCCCCGCGAGCAGCGCGAAGGCGTCCGTCCCATAGGCGCGCACAAGCCGGCGCGCCCATGGCTCGCCCAGAAAGGGATGCGCGGCGCGAAGCCGGTCGGTCAGCGCCGACGCGCCGTCATGGGGAAAATCGCCGCCGGGCAGGGGAACGCCCGCCGTCCAGCCGCCGGGAAGCGCGGCGAACCATGGCGCGAGCCTGTCCAGCGCCTCTTCGGCCAGTCGCCGATAGGTGGTGATCTTGCCGCCGAAGACGCTGAGCAACGGCGCCGCGCCGGCTTCATCCGACAGGCTCAGCACATAATCGCGGGTCGCCGCCGTCGCCGATCCGGCGTGATCGTCATGGAGCGGGCGGACGCCGGAATAGGACCAGACCACATCCGCCGCCGTCACCGGCTCGCGAAAATAATGAGAGGCGGCGGCGAGCAGATAGTCGCGCTCCTCCACGGTGCAGACCGGATCGCCGGGCGGGCCGTCATGGTCCTGGTCGGTGGTGCCGATCAGGGTGAAGTCATCCTCGAATGGAATGGCGAAAATGATACGCCCGTCAGGCTGTTGCAGGAAATAGGGCTGATCATGCGCGAAGAGTTTCCGGGTGACGATATGCGAGCCCCGGACAAGGCGCGCCCGCTCCCGGCTGTTCTGATGAAGCCGGCCGTTCAGCACTTCTTCGACCCATGGTCCGCCGGCGTTGACCAGCGCCCGGGCGTGGAGGTCGCGGGTTTCGCCGGTTTCCGCATCGCGGATCACGGCGATCCAGATCCCGCCCTCGCGCCGCGCGCTCTCCAGCCGCGTGCGGGTGAGGATGGTCGCGCCCCGCGCGGCGGCGTCGCGGGCGTTGAGCGCGACGAGGCGCGCGTCCTGCACCCAGCAATCCGAATATTCGAAAGCCCTGTGAAACGCCGGTTTCAGCGGCGCGCCGGCGGCGTGGGTGGAAAGATCCAGCGCCCGTGTTCCCGGCAGGATCTTTCGCCCGCCGAGATGATCGTAGATGAAAAGCCCGATCCGCGTCAGCCAGGCCGGCCTGCGCCCGCGCAGGACCGGGTTGAGCAGCCGGCCGAGCGTGGAGCCGTCGTTCCGGTGGCGCAGCGCCGGGTCGATCGGCAGCACGAAGCGCATCGGCCAGGCGATATGCGGCATCGCCCGCAGCAGCGTTTCGCGCTCGATCAGGGCCTCGCGCACCAGGCGGAACTCGAAATACTCCAGATAGCGCAGGCCCCCGTGAAAGAGCTTGGTCGAGGCGGAGGAGGTGGCGCCGCCAAGGTCGCCCATCTCCACAAGCACCGCCGACAGGCCGCGCCCGGCGGCGTCGCGCGCGATCCCGCAGCCGTTCACGCCGCCGCCGATCACCAGCAGGTCGTGGATGTCGCCGGCCTCTGTCGCGCTCATCCGCATTCTCCCGCACGCGGCCAGGTTCCGAAGCGGCGTTCAGGCCGCGCCCGGAGAGTTCATCGGATATATAAGCGGCGAATTCTTGGCAACGCCGCCCGGTTTCATATGATGGGCGCAGGGAGGGCCCCATGCCGGATCATATCCTCGCCATCGACCAGGGCACCACATCCTCGCGCGCGATCCTGTTCGACGCGGCGCTGAAGCCGGTCGCGACCGGCCAGCAGGAGTTCCGGCAGATCTTTCCGCGCCCGGGCTGGGTCGAGCATGACCCCGAGGAGATCTGGTCCACCACCGCCGCCATGTGCCGCGCGGCGCTGGAGCGCGGCGCGGCCGAGCCGGCGGATGTCGCCGCCATCGGCATCACCAATCAGCGCGAGACGACGATCCTCTGGAGCCGGCGGACGGGCAGGGCGGTCCATAACGCCATCGTCTGGCAGGACCGGCGCACGGCGACCCTGTGCGATGACCTGAAGAAGGCGGGTCATGAGCCCATGTTTACAGGGAAAACCGGCCTGCTGATTGATCCCTATTTCTCCGCGACCAAGCTCGCCTGGCTGCTGGATCATGTCGAAGGCGCCCGCGAGGCGGCGGCGGCCGGGGATCTCCTGTTCGGCACCGTGGACAGCTATCTGATCTGGCGGCTGACCGGCGGCCGGGTCCATGCGACCGACGCGACCAACGCCGCGCGGACCATGCTCTACAACATCCATGAGGGGCGCTGGGACGGGGATCTTCTGAAGCTCCTGAACATCCCCGCCGCGATGCTGCCCGAGGTCAGGGACAGCGCCGATGATTTCGGCGAGACCCGGCCCGATCTTTTCGGCCGGCCGATCCCGATCTGCGGCGTCGCCGGCGATCAGCAGGCGGCGACGGTGGGGCAGGCCTGCTTCGAGCCGGGGATGATGAAATCCACCTATGGCACTGGTTGTTTTGCGCTTCTGAACACCGGGAATGAGGCCGTCGCGTCGTCGAACCGTCTGCTCACGACCATCGCCTATCAACTGGAGGGCGAGCCGGTCTATGCGCTCGAAGGGTCGATCTTCATCGCCGGGGCGGTGGTGCAATGGCTCCGCGACGGGCTGGGGCTGATCCGTGATGCGAAGGAGACCCAGGCGCTGGCCGAAGCTGCTGATCCCGGACAGCGGATCTACATGGTGCCGGCCTTCACCGGCCTTGGCGCGCCCTGGTGGGCGCCGGAGGCGCGGGGTGCGATCTTCGGCGTCACCCGCAACACCGGCCCGGCCGAATTCGCCCGCGCCGCGCTGGAGAGCGTCGCCTATCAGACCCAGGATCTCTGGCTGGCGATGAAGGGCGACTGGGCCGGCGCGGGGGCGACCGTGCTTCGCGTCGATGGCGGCATGGCGGCCAGCGACTGGACGATGCAGGCGCTGGCCGACCAACTCGGCGCGCCGGTGGACCGGCCGGTTGTGACGGAGACGACCGCGCTCGGCGCCGCCTATCTCGCCGGATTGCGAAGCGGCCTCTGCCCCCCGCCGGCGGAATTCGCGAAGAGCTGGGCGCTGGAGCGGCGTTTCGAGCCGCGCCTCGACGAGGCCGAGCGCGCCAGCCGCCATGACGGCTGGCGAAAGGCGGTGCGTCGCCTGCTGGACTGAGGCGAGCCCCCGATATCAACGCGCGAAGGGGCGGGTTCGACAGGCCCCGGCCGCAGGCGCGCGCCCCGCGGATCCGGGCCGGCGCAAGAAAGCGCCCGAGACGCCCTTGCGCCGCCTGTGCTCCACGGCTAAAGACCCCTCCGTCGATCGACGCATCAAGGAGAGGTGCCGGAGTGGTCGAACGGGGCGGTCTCGAAAACCGTTGTGGGGGCAACCCCACCGAGGGTTCGAATCCCTCTCTCTCCGCCATTTTGCAATCCGGCATGGATTCCCCCCTTAACACTTTGAACAGAAACGAAACTTCCGGGGTTCGAAACCCCTCTTTCCGGCAGTAGGCCAAGCGGTCTGTAAAGGCCAGTCTGAGCACGAGTCGTTGCAGGTCGAAGCGACCTGTTTCCCAGACTTTCCAAAGGTTTACAGGAAACCGGATCGCGAGTTCGAACATTTGCTCGAAGGTTGCTTTCGGCTTGCCTGTTGCTTCCGCTTTTTCTGCGAGCAGCAGTTTTTCCT
>JBKECG010000237.1:0-1960 GCA_047974395.1 Pikeienuella sp.
CACGCTGGAGACCGCGATCATGAACATGTACGCGCCGCTGCATCCCGGCGCGCTCCGCTATTATCGCGAGGCGGGCCTCGAAATCCCCGAAAACCTTATCCCGCCCGAGGCGAAATGATGAAGAGAGGATTCTGACCAGATGTCGCTGGACCGCATGTTCCGCCCACGGGGGGTCGCCGTGGTCGGCGCCTCCTCCAACCCGGCCAAGATCGGCGGCATCCCCGTCGCCTATCTCAAATCGCTCGGCTATGCGGGGCGGATCATCCCGGTGAACCCCAAGAGTGAGGAGATTCAGGGGCTGAAGGCCTATCCCACCCTGCGCGACGCGCCGGGGCCGATCGACCTCGCCATCGTCGCGGTGCCGGCGGCTCTGGTCGAAAGCACGGTGAAGGACGCGGCCGCGGCCGGGGTGCAGGGGCTGGTCGTCTTCTCCTCCGGCTTCGCCGAGCTGGGCGCGGATGGCGAGGCCGCGCAGAAGCGCATCGCCGAACTGGCGCGCGAATCCGGCGTGCGCATTCTGGGGCCGAACTGCCTCGGCTACATGAATGTGGCCGAGGAGCTTTACGCCAGCTTCTCTCCGGTGGTGAAGCTCGGCAAGCCGAAGCGCGGCAAGGTGGCCATCGTCAGCCAGAGCGGCGCCTTCGGCGCCTATGCGCTGGCGCTGGCCAACCGGCGCAATATCGGCGTCAGCCACTGGATCACCACCGGCAACGAGGCAGATCTGGGCTTCGCCGAATGCGTCGAATGGCTCGCCGACGACCCGGAAACCGAAGTGATCGTCGGCTATATGGAGGGCTGCCGCGACGGCGCCCGGTTGCGCCGCGCCCTGGCCGCGGCCGAGCGCGCCGGCAAGCCGGTGATCCTGGCCAAGGTCGGGCGCAGCGAGACCGGGGCGAAGGCCGCCGCCTCCCACACCGCCGCGCTGGCCGGAGAGGACGCGGTGTTCGACGGCGTGTTCCGGCAGCATGGCGTTCTGCGCGGCGATTCCATCGAGGCCTGTTTCGACATGGCCTATGCGGCGGCGGTCGCGGGCCTGCCCAAGGGGGACGGGCTGGGGCTTTTCACCGTCTCGGGCGGCGCCGGGGTGCTGATGGCCGATGAAGCGGCCGAGCGCGGCATGGAGGTGCCGGAGCTTTCGGCCGAGACGCAGCGCAAGGTGCTGGAGCTCGTGCCCTTCGCCGCGGCGCGCAACCCGGTCGACATCACCGGGCAGGTGCTGAACATCGAGGGCGCGATGCGCGCCTCGCTGGAGATGATGGCGAAAGACGGCGCCTGCGACGCGATCGTCGCCTTTCTGGCGGTCGCCGGGGCCTCGCCCGCGATCGGGCCGGCCATGGCCGAGGACGTGAAAGCGGCGCGGGCCGCGGCGCCCGACCGGCCGATCTATGTCGTCACCATCGCCACGGACGCCAATCGCGAGCTGTTCGAAGCCGCCGGCTGCCCGGTTTTCGACGATCCGAACCGCGCGGTGCGGGCGCTTGCGGCGCTTTCCTCGCTCGGCGCTCGCTGGCGATCCGGCCTGCGGGCGCCCGCGCCGGCGCCGGCGCCGGACGGCGAGGCGCTGCCGCGCAGCTCCACCGAGCCGGAGGCGCTGACCCGGCTTTCCGCCGCCGGGCTGCCCACGGTCGATTTCCGTCTGGCGAAAACGCCGGAGGAGGCGGGCGAAGCCGCCGCCGCCTTCGGCGCCCCGGTCGCGGTGAAGATCGTCTCGCCCGACATCCTGCACAAGACCGAGGTCGGGGGCGTGCGCCTCGGCCTGACCGGGGCCGAAGAGGTGGCGGAGGCCGCGCGCGGCATCCTCGCCTCGGCCCGGGAAAAGGCGCCGAAGGCGCGGATCGACGGGCTGATGGTGGCGCCGATGACATCCGGCGTCGCCGAATGCGTGATCGGCGTTCAGCGCGATCCGGTCTTCGGCCCGGTGGTCATGTTCGGGCTGGGCGGCGTCCATGTCGAGGCCCTG
>JBKECG010000344.1:0-3699 GCA_047974395.1 Pikeienuella sp.
TCTACGGCGATGTCGAAAGACATGCGCCGAACGGTGACGACAATGGAAGGGAGGGAAATCGCTAGCACTTATGTCGGTCGGTGAGGAAGGCGCGTCTGGCGCGCTGATCCTGACGGCCGAATTCTCAACCGCGCCAAACTCCGGATGCCGCCTTTTAGATGAGTGGCGGCGAGAGAGGCGCTTTCCAAGAGGAAGTACCAGATGAGTGAGACTCGCAATCAGGCCAATGCGGTCGCTTTCGATGATCTGAACATCGATAATATCGACGCCGATTTCACCGGCGATATCGAGGTTCAGGTCGATGAGGCGGCCCTGACCCAGCAGCAGCAGCAGCAGAGCGCCGACGCCAATCAGGGCCAGGATCAGGATCAGGGTCAGGGACAAGATCAGGGCCAGGATCAGGGCCAGGATCAGCAGCAGAACGCCACCGCGACCAATGGCGGTGACGACTCCAACACCAACAACGTCAATATCGACTTCGGCGGCGGCGAGTGGATCCCGCGCGATGATGACGTGATCGACATCGACAATTCCGAAGTGGGCGAGGCCTACGCCGCGGGCGGCGACATCATCGTCGACAAGAACCCGGGCGACGATGTCGAAATCGGCGAGATGCTGAACGGCATGACCTCCGAAGGACCGCAGGTCGGCGTGGCGAATGTCCAGACCGCGAGCCTTGAGGACAACGACACGCTCTATGATCCGACGGTGACCAACGCCGGCGGCACGTTCGACTTCTCCGGCTACGCCCAGGGCGGCACCGCCACGGCCGAGGACGGGATCGACGTCAACGCCGACGGCGCGGCCGGCGGCAGCGACGCGAGCAGCGTCGGCGGCGACGCCAGCAATGGCGACGCGACCACCGGAGAAGCCTATGGCGGCGAGGCCAATGGCGGCCATGCCGATGGCGGCGATGCGACGGGCGGCGGCGCGGATAGCGGCGACGTTTATGGCGGCGACGGCGGTGAAACCGGCGCGGGCGGCGACGCCGACGCGGCCGGCGCGAATGGCGGCGCGGCCGACGCCTATGGCGGCGTGGTGGAAAACACCGGCTCGGCTAGCGCGGCGACCGACAGCGACAGCACCGGCGGCGCCGGCGGCGGCGCCGATGCGGCGATGACGTCCACCAACTCCGGCTCGACCGACAGCGACAGCGACGGCGACTCCGGCGCGGGCGGCGACAGCGACGCTTCGGCTGATAACGACGCCACCGACGAGGCTTACGCCGAAGGCGCCAATGGCGATGCGAACGGTGGCTCGGGCGCGAATGACGGCTCGGCCTCCGCTCAGGGGTCGCAGGGCGACGCCGACAACGCCTCCAGCGCCGGGAGCGGCGATTCCTCCGCTGACGGCGACGGGCTCGGCGAAGGCGTCGGCTACGGTTCCGAAGGGGCCGGCGGCGACGCAAGCTCCCATGCCGCGGGCGGCGCGTCCGAGGGCAACGGCTCCGGCTCCGGCTCCTCCGCCGGCGGCGACACCGACGCCCAGGCTGATGGCGGCCAGGCTGATGGCGGCGACGCCAACGGCAATAGCGGCTCCAGCAGCAACACCCCGTCGGGTGGCGACGCCAGCGCCGACAGCTCGCCCGCCGACGCCGATGTGGACAGCAGCGCCACCGGCCTTGGCGGCGGCAATAACGGCACCGCGAACGCCACGAACAGCAACACCGTCTCTTCGGGCGCAGGTTCGACCGGCAACGGTCAGGGCCTGACCCTCGGCGATGTTGCCGGCGGCGGCGCCGGGGACGGGACCTCCTCTTCGGGCGACAGCTCGAATGCGGGCGGGAACGGCACCGGTACGGGCAACTCCCCTGCGGGCGACACTTCGGGCGACACTGCGAGCTCGAATGAGGTCGCGGGCGACGGCTCGGGCCACGGCGCCGGCACCGGTACGGGCGGAGGCTCGACCTCCGGCGGCGCCGAGACCGGAGCGGCCGACAACAACGTCGCCGGCGACGGCATGGCCACCAATGACGGCGCCGCCGCCGGCGGCGATGCGGGGAACCACGCCTCCAACTCGGCTGCGTCCGGTGGGGCCGCCAGCGATGGCGACGCCGCTTCGACCGGCGGCGACAGCGGCTATGTCGATGTGGCCTCCGATGACGATGTCGACGGGTATTCCGACGGCATGGCCGAGGCGATCGCCGGTTACGGCGGGGCCGCGGAATCGGATGACGACGCCGACTCCGCCCTGCACAACACCGGCTCTTCGGACGCCAGCATCGCGGGCACCGGCGACGGCGGGGCCAACCACGCCACCGGCGGCGGCAGCGGCAACTCCATGGGCGGCTCCGCGACCTCGGGCGCTTCCGAAGGCGGCATGGCCGCCGGCGGGGACGGCTCGGTCGGCGACAGCTATGTCGGCGACGCGATGTCCGGCGCGGCGATGGTCGGCGACGCCCATGGCGGGGCCAGCACGGCCTACACGGGCGATGGCGGTGCGGGCGGCGACGCCGGCTCCTGGGGTTCGGGCAATGGCGATGACGGCTACGTCACCGGCGAGTCCTACGCCTCCGCCGCGGCCGCGGTGAACCTGGAGGCCTTCACCCAGGACATCGTCATGGGCGCGAATGTGCTCAACAACACGGTCGAGATGACCGTCGTTGGCGGCGATCTCAGCTCCAGCTCGGTCGGCGACGACGATCTGGGCGGCTAAGGCCGATGAAAACGGACGGAGCCGGTTCGCCGGCTCCGTCCATCTCTTTCCCCGTCGGCCGATCCACGGCGGGCGGATAACGAAGAGGCGCTGATCAAGATGTTCGTCATGGACCGGACCACCGAAGCCATCGCTCACTTCATCGGCGTCTTTCATCTGAAGGTCGATGCGGCGCGGATGCGCGACGCCTATGAATCCTTCGAGGCCCGCCCCGACGCGCCCGAAGAACTGGCAGATCTGCCGCCGGCGAAAGTGGCGCTTGTCGCGCCGTTCGAATTGCTGGATTTCGATCCCGAAGCGAAGACCGAGCTGAGCCATGAGCCGCTTGAGCCGCTTCCGGTGCCGCCGCTCACCCCGCATGAGGTGGGCTTTCCCGAGCTCAGCGCCCCGAGGGGGCCGCTTCCCGAGCTTGAAGGCGAGTTGAAAGTCGTCGGCTACAGCTTCAACGCGCGCACGGTCTACAGGGAAACGCCGGATCCCCAGCCGGAGCCCGGCTTCGCCGCGCCGAACGAGACGATGACCGTTTCGATCCAGAGGGTTCATCTCTCGGATGACGATCTTCTGGTCTTCGGCGATGATCATAATTTCGTCGATCCATCCGTCTTCAAGGCCCAGCTCGGCATTCTTCAGGATGTGGCCGAGGGGCTTTCGCTCGGCCTCGATCCGTTGCTGGAGGCCGGACGCGTGCATGCGGTCGCCGATCTCGATGCAACCGTGAAGGCGATCGTCGAAGCGATTTCCTCCGACGCCGCTCCGGCCGGAGAGGTCTATCGCAACGAAGAGACGACCAAGGTCATCGTGAACGGCGTCGCCACCGATGGCGAGATGCCGGATTTCAAGGAAAACCTGCCGCAGGCGTTGAAGAAGCCGGAGAAAGGGGAGGAGGACGGCAAATCGCCTTTCCCCGAGGGCCTCGTCAAACCGCCGGAGATGCTGGACCCCGGCCACCACATTGCGACCGGCGCCAATCTTTCGGTCAACGAGACGGCGATCACCACCAACTGGCTTGACGCCAAGACGATCCTCGTCGGCGGAGACGTGGGG
>JBKECG010000382.1:0-8708 GCA_047974395.1 Pikeienuella sp.
TCTACGCCCCGGCCCAGATCGTGCGCGACGCGCGCGAACATGGGGTGGAGGCGCGACCCGTCTCGGTGAACGCCAGCGCCTGGGACAACCGGCTGGAGCGGCGCGCCGACGGGGCGCTGGCGCTCAGGCTGGGTTTTCGCCAGATCAGGGGCTTTCGTGAAGAGGACGCGGCGCGGATCATCGCCGCGCGCGGCAACGGCTATCCGGACCCGGAAAGCCTCTGGCTCCGGGCCGGGCTGACCCCCGCGGCGCTGGAGCGGCTGGCCGAGGCCGACGCCTTCGCCGGCATGGGGATGACGCGCCGCGACGCGCTCTGGCGGGTGCGGGCGATCCGGGCGCCGGCGCCCTTGCCGCTCTTTTCCGACCCTCTGGACGGGGAGGGGATCGAGGAGCCGGAGGCGGCGCTGCCGGCGATGCATCTCGGCGAGGAGGTGGTGGAGGATTACGTCGCCATGCGCCTGACGCTCCGCGCCCATCCGATGGAGCTGTTGCGTCCCTCGCTTCCCGGCCTGACGTCGCATGCGGAACTGGTTGGGGCGCCGACAGGGCGGCTTTCGGTTTGCGGGCTGGTCATCACCCGTCAGCGCCCGGGCACGGCTTCGGGCGTGATCTTCCTGACGCTGGAGGATGAGACCGGCGTCGCCAATGTGGTGGTCTGGCCGCGGGTCCATGAACGCCATCGCCGCGCGGTGATGGGCGGGCGATTGCTTCGGGTTTCCGGCCGGATCGAGCGGGAGGGGATCGTCGTTCACCTGATCGCGGAGCGGATCGAGGATCTCTCCCACCGGCTCGCCGATCTCGGCCATCCGCTGGATGAGGCCGTCGGCGTGACCCGCCCCGCGGCCGACGACGCCCCCCGCCGCCCCATGAACCATCCGCCCCGCGCCCGCCATCCGCGCGAACAGGCGAAACGGCTGTTCCCGAGCCGGGATTTTCATTGACCGGCGCTTCAGCGCGCGCGATGCGGGTCCGGCCAGAAGCTGATCCCTGCGCGCGCCAGTCCGCCGCCGATCCCCATCGCCGTGCCGTCCGCCCGCCAGCAGGCCGCGCCCTCCAGCCCGCCTTGATCGAAGCGGATCATGCTCATGCCGCCGCCGACATGGGCGACCTCGGCGATCTGGTGGCCGAGCCGGGCGAGGGCTTCGCGGGTCCCGGCGGGAAAGCCGGTCTCGATTTCGGCGATCTGGCCCTGGGTGAAGATCCGGGGCGCCTCCACCGCCTGTTGCGGGGTCATGCCGTGATCGACGACATTCATGATCGCCTGAAAGACGCAGCCCGGAATCCGGTGCGCTCCGGGCAGGCCGAGCGCGAAATGCGGCGCGCCGTCCTTCATCGCGATGAAGCAGGAAATGCCGCTGGTGATCCGCTTGCCCGGCTCCAGCGACAGCGCGTTGCCGGGGTGCGGATCGAACAGGTACATGTAGTTGGTCGGAATGATCCCGGTGCCGGGAATGACCATGCGCGCGCCGAACAGGCTGTTGATGGTCTGGGTGGAGGAGACGATATTGCCTTCGCCGTCCGCCATGGTGACATGGGTGGTGTTGTCGGATTCCCTGTTCAACACCCGCGCTTCGTAGTCGCTGGCGCGGGCGGGGTCGATCTCCGCCCGCCTGAGCTTCGCGTAATCCTTTGACAGCAACCGCGCCACCGGCACATCGACAAAGGCCGGATCGGCCGTCGCCGCCCGCCGGTCGGAGGCGGCGATCTTCAGCGCCTCCAGCGCCAGATGCAGGGTTTCGGGCGCGCCGAAACCCATCTTCGCCAGATCATAGCCCTCCATGATGTTCAGCATCTGGATCACATGCACCCCGCCGGAACAGGGCGGGGGCGGGCCGATCAGATCGACCCCGCGATAGACGCCCTTCACCGGCTGGCGCCATTCGGTGCGATAGGCGGCGAGATCGGTGGCGGTCACATGGCCGCCGGCGCGCTGGATCTTTTCGGCCATCTCCTCGGCCAATGCGCCGGTGTAGAAGGTCTCCGGCCCCTCGCGGGCGATCCGTTTCAGCGTGGCGGCGTAATCGGGCTGGACCAGCCGCGCGCCCGCCTTCAGCGGCTGGCCGCCGGGCAGGAAGATCGCCGAAATCGCCGGGTCGAGCGAAAGATCGGCCGCCTGCTCGGCGATGCAGCTGGCGAGATAGGGGGTGACGGCGAAGCCCCCCTCGGCGTGGCGGATCGCGGCCGCCATGACCTCCGGCAGCGAAAGCCGGCCGAATTCCGCCAGCATCTCGCACCAGGCCCGGAGATTGCCGGGAACGGCGATGGAGCGCGGGCCGACGCGGTTGGCGCGGCCCTTGGTCTCCATATAGTCGGGCCATTCGTCGGAGATCGGCTCATAGGTGTCGGGCCGGCAGCCGAGCGGCGCGGTGCAGAGCCCGTCGATCACCGCCTCGCGCCCGTCGGCCATGCGGATCAGGGCGCAGCCGCCGCCGAATATGCCGACCATCATCGGCTCCACCACCGTCAGGGTGAACAGCGCCGCCGCGGTGGCGTCCACCGCGTTGCCGCCTGCGGCCAGCGCCTCCACCGCGGCGGCGGAGGCGAGCGGGTGATTCGTCACCGCCATGCCGCCGGCGCCGAAGGCGGGGGTTTTCTCGCAGACGAAGGGCGGGGCGGTCATCTGTTTCTCCATTCGGGCGGGCGTTTGGAAAGGAAAGCGTCCATCCCCTCGCGGAAATCCGCAGAGCAATAGGCGAGGGTGATGAGATCTTCATCTTCGGCTCCGGGGCCGAGCGCGCGCAGGCGGCGCAGGGCCTCCTTGGTGGCGCGGAGCGTGATCGGCGCGTGGCCGGCGATGGCGCGGGCCAGCGCCCCGGCGCGGGCGACCACCGCGTCGGCGTCCTCCAGCGCCTCCGAGACCAGCCCGATATTCAGCGCCTCCTCCGCGCCGATCAGACGGGCGGTGAAGATGATCTCGCGCACCCGGCCCTGACCGATCAGCGCCGAGAGCCGGGCGAGATTGGCGATGCTGAGGCAATTGCCGAGCGTGCGGGCGATCGGAAAGCCGAATTTCAGCCGCGCGTCGCAGATGCGCAGATCGCAGGCGGCGGCGATCGCCCCGCCGCCGCCGGTGCAGGCGCCGGTGATGGCGGCGATGGTGGGCAGGGCGCAGGTCTCCACCGCCTCCATCACCCGGTCCATCTCCTGCTCATAGCCGAGCGCGTCCTCGGGCGAGGAGAAGCCGCGGAACTCGGTAATGTCGGTCCCGGCGGCGAAGGCTTCGCCGCCGGCGCCGGTCATGATCAGGGCGCGGGCGCCTGTCGCGGGCGCTTCGCGGCAGATCTCGGCGATGCGGGCGTACATCGCCAGGGTGAAGGCGTTGCGCCGGGCGGGGCGGTTGAAGGTGAGCCAGCCGATCCCGTCCTCGACCCGCCAGAGGATATCCTCGCTCATGCGCCGGTTCCGGGGGTGGCTGCGGGGGCTGGCTTCATGGCGGATCTCCTGCGGGGAAAGGCGTGACCCGATCATAGGCGCAGATCGGCGCGCGGCGGGCAAGGCGCCGTCTCCGAACTTTACGCGCGGCGCAAGCTGCGCGATCCTGCGGCGAACGCTCCGGGAAGCCCATGTGAATGCCTTACAGGTTTCTGACATTCGAGTTGGACGAGGAGCGGCGCGAATTGCTGGCCGCAGGGGCGGCGGCGGCGATTTCGCCGCGCGCTTTCGACGTGCTCGCCTATCTGATCCGGCATCGCGACCGCATGGCGACCAAAGCCGAACTGATGGACCGGTTCTGGTCCAGGAATGTCAGCGAGGCGGCCTTGCAGAAAGCCGTCAGCCAGGCGCGAAAGGCGCTCGGCCCGGCGGGGGCGGGGGCGATCAGAACCTATCACGGCCGCGGCTTCCGCTTTGTCGCGCCCGTGGCCGAGACGGAAGCGGCGCAACCCGCGCCGGCGCGCAGCCCTTTCGCCCCGGCGGAGATGCGCTACGCGGCGGTGCTTCGCCTGCGCCTGGGCGACGCGCCGGAGAGCTTCCTGGCCGAGGCGAAAGCCATTGTCGAGCGCCATGAGGGCGCTCTTCTGCGGATGATGAACGACGGGTTCACCGCCGCTTTCGGGCTGGACCCGCTGCGCGAGGATGGCGCGCGCCGGGCGGCGCATTCCGCCGCGGCGCTGGCGGCGCTCGGCGCGGGCGCCTGTTTCGGTCTCGACAGCGGCGCCATCGGCGCGCCGGATGACGGGGGCTGGACCCTGCCCGAAGAGGTCGAGCAGGGCGCGGTCGCGCTGGCCGACCGGGCGCGGCCCGGCGAAACCCTCCTCAGTGGGGCGGCGCGCGAACAGTTGCGGGATGAGGCCGAAACCGCCCCCGCGCCGGGCGGGTTCCGGCTTCTGGCGCTGGCGGAGATGAGCGCCGGCATTCCCGCGCGGCCGCGCCGGCGCCCGACGCGCTTTGTCGGGCGAAGCGCGGAGATGACCTTTCTCGCGGCGCAGAGCGACAACCTGCTGCGCGGCGAAGGGCAGGCGGTTACGCTTTCCGGCCCGCCGGGGATCGGCAAGACCCGGCTGGCGACGGAGTTTCTGGCCGCGCTCGATCACATCGCCTTGCGGCCGCTGAAGACGCAATGCCTGCCCGCGCTGGCCAATACGCCGCTTGCGCCGATCCGCGCGCTTTGCATCGCCTTGCCGGAACGGGCGCGCCGGGGCGCGGCGGATGATGATATCGACCTCGCCCTGCTTGATGAAATCCTCCACGAGACCAACGCGCCGGCGTTGCACGGGCTTTCCGATCCCCAGCGCCGCCGGCGCGGCTTCGCG
Source organism: Pikeienuella sp. (assembly GCA_047974395.1). GTDB lineage: Bacteria > Pseudomonadota > Alphaproteobacteria > Rhodobacterales > Rhodobacteraceae > Pikeienuella. Next base: position 4,752 of record JBKECG010000382.1, read on the forward strand.
CTGATCGACCGGATGCTGGCGATCGCGGCCGAGGAGAAGCCGCTGGTGATCGTCTTCGAGGATGTGCACTGGCTGGATGCGACCTCGCGCGATTATCTGGCGCATCTTCTGCGCGATATCGGCCGGCGGCGGCTGATGGCGGTGCTGACGACGCGGCCGGCGGCCGGAGCGGCGCTGACCGAGGCGGCGCTGAACCTCTCCTCGCTCGGTCGGGCGGAATGTCTGGCGCTGCTGAGCGACGCCAGCGGCGAGGCGGATTTGCCCGCGGCCGCCGCCGAGGCGCTGATCGGCCGCGCGTCGGGGAACCCGTTCTTCATCGAGGAACTCGCGCTGGCGGCGCAGAGCGGGGGCGATCCGGCCACCGATCTGCCGGCGACGGTGCAGGCGGTGATCGCGGCGCGGATCGGCGCGCTCGACCCGGCGCTGCGCGCCGCCATTCATGTGATCGCGGCGATCGGGCCGCCGGCGCCGCCGGCGCTGATCGCGCATCTTCTGCAAGAGACCGAGGCGGAGATCGAAGCCAAGGCGGCGCGTCTTGTCCAGGCGGGGTTTCTGGACGCCGATCTTTCGGGCTGCGCGCTGCGTCACATGCTGATCAACGACGCGGCCCATGCGATGATCGAGCCGACCGACCGCCGGTGCCTGCATGGCGAAATCGCCGCCTGGCTGGAGCGCGAGGGCGCGGAGGCCGCGCGCCCCGAAAGGCTCGCCTGGCATCATCAGGAGGCCGGCGCGACCGCGCGGGCGATCTCCTGCTGGGCCGCCGCCAGCCGCGCGGCTCTGCAACGCTCGGCGCATCGGGAGGCGGCGGCTTTCGCCGAAAACGGGCTGGCGCTGGCCGAGGACGCCGCGCCCGGTGATCTTCGCCGCAAGCTGGATCTCCTCCTCCTCCTCGGTCCGGCGCTGCGGGCGCTGCGCGGCTTCGCCGCCGAGGAGGTGGGCGCAGCCTACCGACAGGCTGAGGCGCTGAACGAAACCCTTGGCGACGCCCGGTCCGAAATCCGCATTCAGGTCGGTCTCTGGATCTATACATGGGTGCGTGGCAGGCTCACGGAATCGCTTGGCCACGCGGATCAGCTTCTGTCCATCGCGACGCGGACCGCCGATCCCGCGTTGACCCTTCAGGCCCATGCGAGCCGCGGGCAGGTGCTGACGCATATGGGCGATCTGCGCGGCGCGCTCGCCCATCTTGAAAAGGGGCTGGCCGCCGCCGCCGAAACGCCGCCGGAATCAATCCCGGCGCAGAGCGCCGCCGTCTCCTGCGCCGCCTACGCCGCCTGGGTGGCGGGGCTGATGGGGCGGGATCGGGCCGCGGCCGGTTTTCTGGGTCGGGCTCGCGACCTCGCCGGCCTGAGGAAGAATCCCTTCGCCGAGGCGATCCTCCACGCGCTCGGCGCGGCGCCCTTCATGTTCGGCGACGATCCCGAAACCTGTCTCGCCAGCGCCGAGCGCGCGGTGGCGCTGAGCCGGGAGCATGATTTCGCCTTCTGGCTCGGCACCGGGCTGGTGATGCGGGGATGGGCGCTGGCGCGGCGGGGCGATTTCACGCCGGCCTTTGAATCGCTCGATGAAGGGATCGCGGTGTTCGAGGCGACCGGCGCGGGGGTGCAACTCGCCAACTGGCGCGGTTTGCAGGCGGAGGCGCTCTTGCGCGCGGACCGGCCGGAAGCGGCCCTGGCCGCCGCCGGACATGCGCTTTCCTGCGCCGAACGGGCGGAGGACATGTTCTTCACCCCCCGCATCCACGCCGTGGCGGCGCTGGCGCAGGAACGGCTGGGCCGGGCGGAGGACGTCGCGGCGCATCTGCGCGAGGCGAGCGCGCTCGCCCGCCGCTTCGGGATTGATGCGCGGTTTCTCTCCATCGCGGGGGCTGGCTGACCCGGCGCCGGTCGGCGTTCGGTCAGAACTCGGTCAGGATTCCCACCAGGCCGCCCGGTAACCTTCCTCACCTGTAGGCGCGCCGTCTTCCTGTCCCGCCGCCGGCGCGCCCTTGTGGAAAAAAAAGGGGGTTGTGATGACCGAGACGAATGAAACCCGCGGGCTGCGTTCGGATGGCGAACTGGTGCAGGCCGCCACGGACCGGTTCGATTTTCATCTGAAACCGGGCGCGGACGCGGCCGATGCGGATCACCGGAGCTGGTGCGATCTTGCGAGCATGAGCGGACATGTGAGCCGCAGCGAAACCGAGCCATCCGATTATTTCTACGATTTTCTTGGCGTTTGACGTCCTGTTCAGGAGTAATTTCAATGAAATACCTTGTCACCCTCTCCATCGCGCTCTGGGGAAGCGCGGCCAGGGCCTTGCCGATCGACGCCGTCAGCTATCTTCAGGCGCGGCACAGCTACGCCATTCTGGGCGGCGGCGCCCCGGATTCCCTGTCGCTCAGAACCTTCGGCCCAAACCCGGTCCGCACGCGGGATTCCGGGATCGACGACGCGGCGGCGACACTCGCCGTGGATGATGTCGCGACACAGATCGGCTGCGTGGGCTGCGAGCCGGACGCTCCCTTCGCCGAAACCGCGCGGCATCGCACCAATCGCGTCGATCCGACCGAATTCGCCAACGCCCGATACGACATCTCCCAACTGGCCAGCCAGGACGCCGGCAGCTCGTTTCTGGCCTTCGGTTCCGAAACCGTCGAGCGAAGCGGTCTCGCGCAGACGCGGATCACCTCCGATCCTGTCGGTTCCTTCGCCCGGTCCGGCTATTCGGACGGGCGGCGGACCGAGATTGTGAACGAGGCCGACGAGGAGGAAACCCTCGTCATCAGCGGCGCGTTCGAGTTCAGCCTTCTCGCCAGCTATAATGGCGAAGACGGGTTGGCGCGCACATCCGCTGCGATCGACCTTCTTTTCGATGGGGTCGGGGCCGAGGACGTGTCCTTCGCCGTTCTCGAAGCCTATACCCCCGATATTGAGGCCGCCGCGCCGGGCGCGACGGTGACCGAAAGCCTGATCCTGAACGAGCCGGGAACGACCGGATTCCGCTTCACCGGTTCGACCACGGCGATCGGCGATGGCGGTTTCACCGAAGCGACGCTCGATGTCGGCTTTCGCTACCTGCTCTTCGTGACGCTGGGGGCCGGTGAGACGGCCTTCATGGATTTCGGCTTCGCCCAGGCCAATTACGTGGAGTACACGCCGACCGTCGCGGCGGTGCCGCTGCCCGCCGGCCTGCCGCTTTTCGGCGGCGCGCTCGCGCTTCTCGGGCTGGCGGCGCGGCGGCGCGGCGCGAAGGCGGCCGCCATGCTGGCCGCCGCCACGCTCGCGCCGGGGGCGGCGCTGGCCAGCGACCTGCCCGTAGCCGGGCCGAGCTTCGTGAAGACCGAGCCGCGCGCGAATTTCGACACCGACGCCTTCGCCGCCGGGATCGTCGAGGCGCTCGGCGCGCGTTTCATGGGCTACGCCGTGACCCTCAGGGATGAGAGCGGCGCCATCGTCGCGCGGGTCAACCACGGCTACGCCCGCACGCCCTGCGAAACCGGCGGCGAGAAGCGTTTCAACGGGCGCACGGTTTCGCCGATCGGTTCGGTCTCCAAGGCGCTGACCGCCGCGACCGTGATCCATCGCGCCGAAAACCTGGACGGCGTTTCCCTTGACGATCCGTTTCAGGGCTACCTGCCGGAACGCTGGCGCGATGAGCTTCACGCCTCGCTTCGCCCGGTCACGCTGCGCCACCTCCTGCAACATCGCGGCGGCTTCGCCAAATCGGCGAAAACGCTCTGGGGGCACGAGTTCACCATGCGGGAACGCTACGCGCTCGGCGAGGAAAGCTATCTGGTGCGCGCGCAGAACATCGCAAAGGATGAAAGCGCCTGCGTGCCGGCGCCGATGACCCGGCGATGCTACGCCAACACCTCCTTCGCGCTCTGGAATCTCAGCGCCGCGTCGCTCGCGCCGGTCAAATGGGCGAATGTCGAGAGCGGTTATCGGGGCGCCGACCTCCGCTATGACAGC
>JBKECG010000383.1:0-12907 GCA_047974395.1 Pikeienuella sp.
GAGGAGACGATCGGGCGCTGGATGGGGATGCTCGCGGTCTAGGCGGCGGGGCTTGGCGCGGCCGTCATCCTCGCGGCGTTCTTCGTGCGGCCCTTCTTGCGCGGGATGCGCGGTTTCCGCAAACATATGGGGCTGGTCGAAATGGCGATGGCCCTGCTTCTGGTCGTGGTCGGCGCGGCGATGATCACCGGCGCCTTCAGCCGCGCGGCTTATTGGTTGCTTGAGACCTTCCCGATTCTCGCGACCATCGGTTAGCACGTTTCCCGTTCAGACTGGCGATCCAGACTGAACGGGAAACGCTCTAACGCGCAAGCTTCCCGGCCAGCGCCGCCTCCAGCACATGGAGCCGGATCGCCGAGGCGAGGCCGGCGTCGGGCGGGCGGGCGGCGTCGATCCGCGCCGCCAGCGCGTTGACGGCGATCCCCTCCGCCGCCGCGAGCCGGCGAAAGCAATCCCAGAACGGCTGCTCCAGCGAGACGCTGGTGCGGTGGCCCGAAAGCGTCAGCGAGCGTTTCGCCGGCGCCATCAGGGCGAGGAGGCGGAGAAGCTGTCGCAGGCGGCGATATCGCCGTCCCTGAACCCGGCGTAGAACCAGCGGACCCGCTGCGCCGAACTGCCATGGGTGAAACTGTCGGGCACGGCGTAGCCCTGCGCCTGTTTCTGCAGGTTGTCGTCGCCGATCTGCGCGGCGGCGTTCAGCGCCTCGTCGATATCGCCGGGCTCCAGGCTGGCGAAGAGCCGTTCGGCCTCGCGCGCCCAGACGCCGGAAAAGCAATCCGCCTGAAGCTCCAGCCGCACCGAAAGCTGGTTCGCCTCCACTTCGGAGGCGCCGGCGCGGGCGCGGTTCACTTCGGGCAGGACGCCCAACTCATTCTGCACATGATGGCCGACCTCATGCGCGATCACATAGGCGCGGGCGAAATCGCCGCCGGCGCCGAGGCGCTGTTGCAGGGTGCGGAAGAAATCCGCATCGAGATAGATGCGCTTGTCCGCCGGGCAATAGAAGGGCCCGGTCGCCGCCGAGGCGCCGCCGCAGCCCGAACGGGTCTGGCCGGAGAAGAGCACCAGCACCGGCGGCGCATAGGTCCTACCGAGCCGTTCGGAGAAGATCCCGGACCAGACCTCCTCCGTATCCGCCAGCACGACGGAGATGAATTCCTCGGTCTGATCGTCGATCCGGTTCGGCGAGCGGGCCTGCTGCGCGCCTTGTTGCGGCGCAGGGGCGTAGCCGCCATCCCCCATCATGCCGAGCAGGGTGGAGGGATCGACGCCGAAGATCAGGCCGAGCACGACGACCGCGACGAGCCCGAGCCCGCCGACCCGCATGCCGCCTCTGGCGGGGATGCGCCCGCGCCCGCCGCCAAGACCGCCAAACCCGCCGCCCCCGCGCTGGTCGTCGATATTGGAGCTGCCTCGCCTGCCGCGCCATTTCATGACGATCGCCCCCGCGTCTGCGGACCGGCTCAGTCCTTCGGGCCGAGCATGTCCTTCGGTTGCACCACGCGGTCGAAGGTCCCGGCGTCGACAAAGCCGAGCCTGATCGCCTCCTCCTTCAGCGTGGTCTTGTTCTTGTGCGCAGTCTTGGCGACCTTTGTGGCGTTATCGTAGCCGATTTCGGGCGCGAGCGCGGTGACCAGCATCAGGCTTTCCCACATCAGCTTCGAGATCCGGTCCTCATCGGCCTCGATCCCGCTGACGCAATTGTCGGTGAAGGCGACGGCGGCGTCGCCGATGAGCTGCATCGACTGAAGGAGGTTATAGGCCATCATCGGCTTGTAGACGTTCAGTTCGAAATGACCCTGGGAGCCGGCGAAGCCGATGGCGGCGTCATTGCCCATGACATGGGCGCAGACCTGGGTCAGCGCCTCGCATTGCGTGGGGTTCACCTTGCCCGGCATGATCGAGGAGCCGGGCTCGTTTTCAGGCAGCGCCAGCTCGCCGAGGCCGCAGCGCGGGCCGGAGCCGAGGAAGCGGATGTCGTTGGCGATCTTGAACAGCGAGGCGGCGACGGTCTTCACCGCGCCCGAGGCCTCCACCAGCGCGTCATGGGCGGCCAGCGCCTCGAACTTGTTCGGGGCGGTGACGAAGGGCAGGCCGGTGATTTTCGCGATCTCGGCCGCGACCTTCTCGGCGAAGCCCGGCTTCGTGTTCAGCCCGGTGCCGACCGCGGTGCCGCCCTGCGCCAGCGCATAGAGATTGGGGAGGCTCGCCTCCACCCGCCGGACGCCCTGCGCGACCTGATGGGCGTAGCCGCCGAATTCCTGACCGAGGGTCAGCGGCGTCGCGTCCTGGGTGTGGGTGCGGCCGATCTTGATGATATGGGCGAAAGCCTTCGCCTTCGCCTCCAGCGCCGCATGGAGCTTCTTCAGCCCCGGCAGCAGCACCGTGGTCGCCGTCACCGCCGCGGCGATATGCATCGCGGTCGGGAAGGTGTCGTTCGAGCTTTGCGAGCGGTTCACATGGTCGTTCGGATGCACCGGGTCCTTGGAGCCGATCACCCCGCCCAGAAGCTCGATCGCGCGGTTGGAGATCACCTCGTTGGCGTTCATGTTCGATTGCGTGCCCGAACCCGTCTGCCAGACCACCAGCGGGAAATGATCGTCGAGCTCGCCTCCGACCACTTCGGCGGCGGCCCTGACGATGGCGTCGCCCAGTTTCGGATCGAGATTGCCGAGCCCCATGTTCACCACCGCCGCGGCCTGCTTGATCACGCCGAGCGCCCGGACGATGGCGACGGGCTGCTTTTCCCACCCGATCGGGAAATTCATCAGGCTGCGCTGGGTCTGCGCGCCCCAGTAACGGTCTGCGGGAACCTCCAGCGGGCCGAAACTGTCGGTTTCCGTGCGGGTGGCGGGCGTGGCGGACATGGGGGCGTTCTCCTCGATCCTGAGTGTGACGCCGACGGTTTCTCAGGGCTTGCGGAATTTGTCGAGACTGACGACGTCGGCGGAGGGTTTCGGGGCCTCCTCCTCGGGCGTCTCAAGCGGCTCCGGCGCTTCGGTTTCGGTCGCGTCGAACTTGAGCCCGAACTCGACCGAGGGATCGACGAAGGTCAGCACCGCGTCGAAGGGCACATAGAGATCCGCCGGCAGATTGGAGAAGCTGAGCCTGATGCGGAACCCGGCCGGCTCCACTTCCAGCGCGTCATATTCATGTTGCAGGACGATGGTGATCTGCTCGGGATATTTCTCCCGCAGCCAGTCGGGGACCCGCACGGCGCCATGGCCGACGGCGAAGGTGATGTAGAAATGATGGTCGCCGGGCAGACCGTTGGCCGCAACCTCGGCGAGCGCCTCGGCCATGACGCCGCGAAGCGCCTGCTCCATCATCCGTCCGTAATTCAATCCTTCGTCGCGCATGCGGCCCTTTCCCATCCTGCGAGGCGAACATATCCGATTCGTGGCTGGTTGATAGGCGCCGCGAGCAGAACTTGCGCGATAGGCCGCCGGCGTTGTGCCCGCGGCGCACAGGCGGGGCGCAGGGCCATGAAAAGGCGGCGGCGCGAAGATCCCGCGCCGCCGCTGGAAAAGGGGCCGCAGCCCGGCCCCGACAGGCGTTCAGCCGCCGTTCACGGCCTTGAGCATGACGTGGAAGATCACGTTCTGCTCGATCACGCCGCGGAAGAGATGCGCCCAGGGGCCGTCGGCCATGACCGCGACATCCTCGCCGGAATGGGTTTCAGACTTCATCGGGATCAGCGCCTGCTGCATGTAGTCGGCGCCGGTCGCCTCCTCCTGCGTCAGATCGGCGGCGCGGGTTCCGGCATAGTCGTTCGCGCCCTCCTCCTGATGCAGGATCGAGCCGGCGCCGTTCAGATAGCCGGCCGCCGTATAGGGTTTGCCGTCCAGCCCCTGCGCCGGGACGCCGTTATGGGCGGCGCCGTTCTCGTCGATCTCGTAGCAGAGCCCGGTGATCGGCGTGCCGCGGCCGCAATAGCCGTTGAAGGCGATGGCGTGCTCATGATCGGCGGTGACGATGATCAGCGTCTCGCGCATGTCCACCATCGCGACGGCCTTCTCGATCGCCTCGGCGAAGGCGGCGCCGTCGGTCCCTGCGCGGTGCAGGTTGCGTTCGTGTGTGGCGTGATCGACGCGGCCGGCCTCGACCTCCAGATAGAAGCCTTCCTGGTTCCGGGAGAGGTTGCCGATGGCCATCTCGGTCATCTCGGCCAGCGAGGGCTCCTCGTTGCGGTCGTTCTCGTATCTCATGTGGCTGGATTCGAAGAGGCCGAGCACCGGCTTCGTCGGGTCGGCGGCCTGCGCGGTCTCGCTGTTCCAGACATATTGCCAGCCCTTGCCCTTCACCTCCTCGACAAGATTGCGGTCGTCGACGCGGCGGCCGTCCTCGCCTTCCTCGTCCTTCACGCCGTTCGGCAGGAAATGCCGCCGGCCGCCGCCCATGGCGAAATCGACCGTGCCGGCCTCGATCGCATCGACGAGCTGGGCGGCGATATCCTTCTGCGCGCAGCCCTCGGGCAGTTTGGTGTCGTCCTCCCAGTCGCGATGCGCGGTCTTGGCGTAGACGGCGGCCGGGGTCGCATGGGTGATGCGCGCGGTGGTCACCACGCCGACCGACTTGCCCATGCCGGTGACGACCTCGGCGAAAGTGCTCAGCCCGGTCTTCGCCGCCGCGTCGCAATCGCCATAGCCGCCGGTCTCGTCGATGTTGATGGTGCCGTTCTTCGACTTCACGCCGGTGTTCATGGCGCTGGCGGTCGGCGCCGAATCCGGGGTCTGGCCGTTGGTGGTGTAGGTCTTGACCAGCGCGAGATTGGGGAAGGCTTCCTGCGGCAGGACGTGATCATCGCCCATGCCGCCCTTCTGCTGGCCGACCCAGAGCCGCGTCGCGTAATTGGTGCCGACGCCGTTGCCGTCCGCGATGAACAGGATCACGTTCTTCGCGCGGTTGGTGTTCGGGGTCACGGCGGCGAGTTCGGCGACGCGGGCCTGCGCGTCGGTGAACCATTTGTTGCTCCGCTGGGCGACGTCTTCCTGCGCGGCGGCGGCGCCCGCCACGGAAAGGCCGATCAGCATGGCGGCCGGGAAACGGAATGTCATGGAAAGCTCCGAGTTTGATAGCGGCGCTTGGTTGCACGGCTCCGAAACACGGATTTGACAGTTTCATGTAGGTTTTGTGAAATCGCCGCCGTCCGTCAATCGCCCAGCGGCTGCGGGCCGGTCCGGCCGTGATAGGCGGTCAGCGAGGCGCGGATGCGGCGGAGATTCTCCACCGTGGCGTCCTGCCTGGCGCGGGCGACATTCATCGCCAGCGTATCGACTATGACCAGATAGGCGTAGCGCGAGGCGGTCGGCTTGTAGATGTCGGGATCCTCCGGCAGGTCGATCCCGACCAGCGCCTGCGCCATCTCCGCCAGCCGGCTGCCTGATTTGGTGATGGCGATGGTCGCCGCGCCATAGCCTGCGGCGATGCGCGCGGCGGCGATGATCGCGTCGGCCTCGCCGCTGGTCGAGATCAGCAGGAGCGCATCGCCCGGCCGCAATGTCGCCGCGCGCATCTGCAGCACATAGCTGTCGCTGACCGCCACGGTCGGCACGCCGAGCCTGAAGAAGCGGTTGGCGGCCTCGGCGGCGATCATCGAGGAGCCGCCGCCGATCCCGGCCACCACCAGTTGCCGCGCGCCGTGGATGATCCGTTCGGCGTCGGCCAGCCGGCTCAGGTCGATCTGCTGGCGCATGATGTTCAGCCCGGCGTAGAGCGAGGCCAGAACCCGGTCCAGCGCCGTCTCGGCCGGCGACAGCTCGTTTTCCGTATCGACCTGCAGATATTGCAGGCTGACGGCCAGGTTCTGCGCCAGCCGCAGCTTGAATTCGCGAAAGCCGTCGCAGCCGAGCGAGCGGCAGAAGCGGATCACCGTCGGCGTGCTGACGCCTGCGGCGCCGGCCAGCTCCGCGATGGTCATCGTGCTGATTCGGTCCAGATTGTCCTTGACGTAATCCGCGACCTTCTGCTCGCGCGCGGCCAGCCGGCCGTCATTCTCGCGCAGCGCCGAGATCACGTCATTGATGACCGAGCCGCCCTTGCCGGGGAGCCGGGCGGGGCGGGTCTGCTCTGGTTTCGTCACGATTCTCTCCCTGCCGCTGCGCGCAATTCTGTAAGTTAGATACAGATTTTTGCAATCCGAGAAGCCTGATGCGGCTGGTAAGGCCGAAAATTACGTCACTTATGTAACAAAAGAACAAAAATTGCTTGATTATCGCCCGAGAATCACACAACCTGTACCTAAGATACATACAGGGAGACGCAAATGAGATCGCGGGCCGCGCAAGCCAGCGATCGGATCAACGCAGTTGTCGAGGCTATCGTCGCGGCGCTTATGTTGCTGCTGGTGCTCGATGTCTGGCTGGGTGTGGCCGATCGCTATTTCTTTCACTGGCAATTGCCCTGGCCCGAGGAGCTGGCGCGCTATCTGATGATCTGGGCCGCGATGCTGGCCGTATCCTCGGGCATTTCGCGGCGCGAGCATATCGGTCTGACGGCGCTGGTTCACAACATTCCGCAGCCGGCGCGCCGCATCCTGCTGATCTTCATGGATCTCGTGGCGCTGGCGCTGTTTTTCTACGTCCTGTGGTACGGGGTCGGCTTCGCGCAAAGCGGCGCGACCCGGCAGGCGATGATCTTCGGGACCAGCCTTCAGCCCTATTACGCCGCGATCCCGGTTTCGGCCGCGATCGCCACCATCCAGATCCTCCTCGTGACGATTCGCGACCTTGGCGAATATCACGAGCCCGCTTTCGAAGAGGAGGCCGAATAATGATCGCCGCGCTCGCATTCGTCTTTTTCGTCCTCTTTGGCCTGCCCATCGGTTTCGCCATCGGCGTGGCCGGGGTGATCGGGCTGGTCTCTATGGGGGGGACGCAGTTCCTCGCGGTCGGGCCGGGCAAGGTCTTCAACGGGCTGAACATCTTTCCCTTCCTCGCCATGCCCTTCTTCATTCTCGCGGGCGAGATCATGAACGACACCGGCATCACCGGCCGGCTGGTCCGGCTGGCGCAGGTGCTGGTCGGCCGTTTCCGGGGCGGGCTGGCGCACGCCAACATGCTGGCCTCGGTGTTCTTCGCCGGGCTGACGGGCTCGGCCACCGCTGACGCCGCCGCTTTCGGGCGCACGCTGGTGCCGGCCATGGTGGATGAGGGCTACAAGCGCGACTACGCCTGCGCCGTCACCGCCGCCGGTTCGATCATCGGGCCGACCATTCCCCCTTCGGGGCTGATGGTGGTCTACGGCTCGCTGATGGGGGTCTCGATCGCCGGGCTCTTCGCCGCCGGGGTCCTGCCCGGTCTGGTGATCTGCGCAGTCTGCATGTCGGTGATCTTCCTTGGCGGCAAGCGCGAGAACCTGCCCGTCGCCGAGCGCGGCGCCACGCTTGGCGAGGTCTGGAGGGTCTTCGTTTCCTCGCTGACCGCGCTGGCGATGCCGGTGATCATCCTCGGCGGCATCCTGGGCGGGATCGTCACCCCGACCGAGGCGGCCTCGATCGCCGTGGCCTATGCGGCCTTCATCGGCGTCTTCGTCTATCGCACCCTGACCTTCAGGAGCTTCTATCAGATGCTGGTGCGCACCGCGCGCATCACCGGGGTGATCTTCGTCATCATCGCCTTTGCGGGCATTCTCGGCTGGTATCTCAGCTTCGAGCGCATCCCGCAGGCGGTGGCCGAGGCGGTGATGAACCTTTCCGACAACCGTTTCGTCATCATCGCCATCATCATCGGCATCCTGATGCTGGTCGGCATGGTGATGGACATCACCGCGATCCTGATCATCCTCGGCCCGGTCCTGGTGCCGCTGACCGAGCAGGTCGGGCTGGCCCCGATCCACGCCGGGATCATCTTCGTGCTGGCGCTGAACATCTCGCTGATGACGCCGCCGGTCGGGGCCTGTCTTTTCGTCCTCTCTTCGGTGACGGGCGAGAAGCTGGAGCGGATCTCGGTCAAGCTCATGCCCTTCCTGATCGCGGAGATCATCGTTCTCTTCATCTTCGCCTATTGGGAGGACGCGGCCCTCATGCTGCCGCGGCTTCTCGGCTTCGCGTGACGCATCCTTCATCTCAATCAACGGGAGAAAACCAGATGAAAAAGCTGTCGACTGGCCTGGCGGTCGCCTCGCTGATCGCCGCCAACGTCCTGACCGCGGGAACCGCCGCGGCCGGGGGCGTGATCAAGTTCGGCCATGACAACAAGGCCGATCCCTTCGAGAACCCGGCCCATGCCTGCACCGCCGTCTTCGCCACCGGGCTTGAGACCGCGACCAACGGTTCGGTGAGCGTGGAGGTCTACGGCTCCAACCAGCTCGGCACCGCGCAGGAGCATGTGCAGATGGTGCGCGACGGCGTTCTTCAGGCGACGCTCACCTCGACCGGCGCGCTGGCGAGCTATTATTCGCGCATCGACGTTCTGAACCTGCCTTTCGCCTTCAACGGCTATTCGGCGACCTATCAGGTCTTCGACGGCGGTTTCGGCAAGGCGTTGGCCAGGGATATCGAGGATTCGCTGGGCGATGTCGTGGTGCTCGGCTTCCCCGACACCGGCGGTTTCTTCGAGATCACCAACTCCAAGCGCACCGCCGCGACCCCGGAGGAGTTCGACGGCATCCGCATCCGCACCATGACCCTGCCCTCGCATCAGAAGATCGTGCAGGCCATGGGCGCCGAGGCCTATCCGCTGGCCTGGGGCGAGGTCTATTCCGGTCTTCAGACCGGGGTGATCGACGGGCAGATGAACCCGATCCCGATCAACTCCTTCTCGAACTTCGCCGAGGTTCAGTAATACATGACCCTGACCAATCACCTGTTCTCGCCCTACACCTTCATGATCAACCGGGCCTTCTACGAGGGGCTGACGGATGACGAGAAGGCCGCGGTGCGCGAGGCGGCGGCCAATTGCGTCGAGGCCAGCCGCGGCCTCAGCCGGGTGATCGAGGCTTCGGATCGCGGTCTCGCCGGGCTGAAGGACAAGATGGAGATCACCGCCCTGACCCCCGCGCAGCGCGACGCGCTGGCCGCCGCGACCCAGCCGGCCTTCGAAGCGCATGTGAAGGAGAATCTGGACGAGAAGGCCAATGAGCTGCTGACCCTCTTCAAGAACGCGATCGGCGAGGCCAACGGCTCCACCTATCTTCAGTGAATCCCGTCGAACGAACCGGGCGGGCGCCGCGCGGCGCCCGCCCGACCAGTCTGGCGCATCTTCAACAGGAACGCCCGGTCATGCGTGTCTTCTGCGCTTCCGTCGCGACGGAAACCAACACCTTTTCGCCGTTGCGCACGGATTTCACCGATTTCGCGCAGAGCTTCTATGCGCCGCCGGGCGAACACCCGGCGACGCCGACGCTTTGCAGCGCCGTGTTTCCGGCGCTGCGCAGGCGGCGCGACGCCGGCGAGATCGAACTGATCGAAGGCGTCGCCGCCTGGGCGGAGCCGGGCGGGCTGGTCAACGGCCGGACATGGGAGCGTCTGCGCGACGAGGTTCTGGATCAGCTTCGCGCCGCGCTTCCCGTCGATGTGGTGGTGCTGGGGCTCCATGGCGCGATGATCGCCGACGATACGGTCGATTGCGAGGGCGAGCTGATCGAGGCGGCGCGCCGCCTCGCCGGCCCGAAGGCGAAGATCGGCGTCAGCTTCGATCCCCACAGCCATCTCAGCGCCCGGCGCCATGAGAACGCCGACATCATCACCGTCTTCAAGGAATTCCCCCATACCGATTTCGTCGAGACGGGCGAGGCCTGCGTCGAGTTGACCCTGCGGGCGGCGCGGGGCGAGATCGACCCGGTGATCTCGGTCTTCGACACGCGAATGATCGAGGTGCTGCCCACCAGCCGCGACCCGATGCGCGGCTTCGTCGATCGGATGAAGGCGCTGGAGGCGTCGGGCGAGGCGCTTTCCGTCTCCGCAATTCACGGCTTCATGGCCGGTGATTCCCCCGATCTCGGCGCCAGGATCATCGTCATCACCGATGGCGAGGCGGCGCGGGGCGCGGCGCTCGCCCGCGATCTCGGGATGGAGCTTTTCTCCTTCCGCGGCCGCACCCGCCCCGAATTCCTGACCGCGCGCGAGGCCCTGACCCGCGCCGCCGCCGCGCCCGCGCGCCCGGTGGTGATCGCCGATGTCTGGGACAATCCCGGCGGCGGCGTGCCCGGCGATTCCACCATCATGCTGCGCGAGGCGCTGGCGCTCGGCCTTTCCGATATCGCCTTCGGCACGATCTGGGACCCGATGGCGGTGCGGCTCTGCCACGCCGCCGGCGAGGGCGCGCGGCTGCATCTGCGCATCGGCGGCAAGACCTCGGATCAGGCCGGGGAGCCGGTGGACGCGGATGTGACCGTGGTCAGGCTTCAGCGGGACGCGGTGCAGAGCTTCGGCGCCTCGGTCGTGCCGATGGGCGATTGCGCGGTGGTGCGCACGGATGGCGGAATCGAGATCGTGCTGAACTCCAACCGTTCGCAATCCTTCTCGCCCGATCTCTTCACCAATCTCGGCGTCGAGGCTGCGGCCCGGCAGGTGCTGGTGGTGAAATCGACCAATCATTTCCACGGCGCTTTTCGCCCCATCGCCGCGGACATCCTTTACGCCGCCGTCGATGGGCCTTATCCGAGCGATCCGGCGCGCAATGATTACACGCGGCTGACGCGCGCCCTCTGGCCGATGGTCGAAAACCCGCATGAGGAAGGCGCCGATGTTCGAGACGCTTGAAACCCCCGCCGTGCTGATTGATCTGGATGTGGCGGAGGCGAATATCGACCGCTTTCAGGCCCATTGCGACCAGCACGGGCTGAAGCTCCGCCCGCATATCAAGACCCACAAGCTGCCGTTTCTGGCGAAGCGCCAGCTGGCGGCGGGCGCGGCGGGGATCACCTGTCAGAAGATCAGCGAAGCCGAGGCGATGATCTCCGAGGGCGGAATCGACGATATCCTGATCACCTACAATATCCTCGGCGTGGAGAAGCTGGCGCGGCTGCGCGCGCTTTCCGGCCGGGTGCGCCTGACGGTGGTGGCGGATAACGGGACGGTGGCGAGGGGCCTCTCCTCCGCTTTCGCCGATGCGCCGGCGCCGCTCTCCGTGCTGGTCGAATGCGACACCGGCGCCGGGCGCTGCGGCGTCTCCTCGCCTGCGGATGCGGCGGATCTGGCGGGGCTGATCGCCGATCTGCCGGGGCTGCGCTTCGCCGGGCTGATGACCTATCCGCCCGCTGGCCGCGAGGCCGAAGTGCAGAACTGGCTGAGCGAGGCGAAGGCGCTGATCGAAGCGCGGGGGCTGGTGGTGGAGGTGGTCTCCAGCGGCGGCACGCCCGGCATGTGGCGGGCGCAGGACGCGCCGGTCGCCACCGAATACCGGATCGGCACCTATATCTACAATGACCGCTCGCTGCAGGCGCGCGGGGTCTGCGGCTGGGAGGATTGCGCGCTCACCGTGCTCGCCACCGTGGTCTCCGTTCCGGCGCCGGATCGCGCGGTGATCGACGCCGGCTCCAAGGTGCTGACCTCCGATCTTCTCGGGCTGGAGGGCTATGGCCATGTGCTCGGCCGCCCCGATATCCGCATCGAGTCGCTCTCCGAGGAGCATGGCGTGCTGAAGGCCGACCGGATCGGCCTGAAGGTCGGCGAGCGCGTCCGCATCGTCCCCAATCACGCCTGCGTCGTCAGCAACATGCTCGACCGGGTGGAGCTGGTGCGCGGCCTCCGTCATGAGGCGTGCGCGCCGGTCGCCGCCCGCGGCCAGGTGTGGTGACGCGTTTTTCAAGCAAGCAGACAGGAAGCCCGACATGACCAGATCCCGCCTCATCCGCTATGACACGGCCGATCCGCAGGCCGGCGGGGCGAAGCGCCCCTTCGCCAAGGCCGTGCGGGCGGGCGATTACGTCCATGTCTCGGGGCAGGTGCCGACCGTGGATGGAGAGATCGTGACCGGCGGCATCGTCGCCCAGACCGAACAGGTGATCGCCAATATCAAATCCGTCCTCGCCATGGCCGGCTGCGGGCTGGAGGATGTGATCAAGGTCAATTGCTGGCTGGACGATCCGCGCGATTTCTCCTCCTTCAACGCGGTGTTCGAAAAGCACTTCATCGACAACCCGCCCGCGCGCTCCACGGTGCGATCGGCGCTGATGGTGGATGCGAAAGTGGAGATCGACGCGATCGCCTGGAAGCCGCTGGACTGAAGGGGCCCGCTTCTGGCGGCGCGAAGCTTATTCGGATAGATTCTCCTGTTAGAGGCGCCGCGCCGTCAGGGCCGCGGGGTTGCGCGGGCGGATGGCGATGAGGCGAAGGAAGGTTCTGAAACTGGCGGCCCTCGGCGCCGCCGGCATGTTCGCGGGGCCATATGCGGCGGGGAGCGAAGACGTGGGCAAGCCCTGGTTCCGTTGGCGCGAAGACTGGCGCTGGATGGAGGGTGTCGCGAAGCGGCGCGGCTGGGATCTCATCCCGCTTTCGATTTCACCTCCGGCGGGCGAGGCCGATATCCTCCGGATCGAGGCGGCCTGCGGGCGGAGGGCGCCAGCGCAATTGCGGGCGGCGCTGACGGTGTTTTCCGCCCATGTGCGCTTCGGCTGGCATATTCCCGGTCATTTGCAGCCGATGGAGCGGCTGTATTTCCCCACCTCCAGCGCCAACCGGAGCGCCATATGGGATCTGGCGCATATCGAGCATGACGCGATACCGAATTTCCTCGGCTGGAAGCGGCTGCTCGCGGACAGGGACCGGTCCGAAGCGCCGAACAGCCCGGAAATGTGGGAGAATCAGTTCCCCTTCTACGCGCTGGTCAATGGCGACATGCTGACCATAGACATGTCCGCGCCGGAGGGCGCGCAGCCGGTGCGCTATTTCAGCCATGAGCTGGAGATGCTGCACGGCCAGGCGCTGGCGCCGGATTTCTTCACCTTCATCTCGGAAATGGCGGCG
>JBKECG010000423.1:0-8083 GCA_047974395.1 Pikeienuella sp.
GTCCATTGCGCCCATCATGCCTTGTCTCCGTTCCTCCCGCAATGCGGCGAGGGCGCCGGGCCGAAATAACCGGCCCCCCGCATGTCGCCCCCCGCCGGGCGCGGCCATTGCGCGCGGCGCGCGCGGGAAGGCGCCGCCGCGGATGCGCCCGGCCCCAAATGCTGCTAGGCCCTTGTGCGATGATGGATTCTTCGGCGATCCGAAAGGAGCGCAAATGAACAAGACGATGCACGCGGTTCTTCTGACCGGACATGGCGGCTACGAGGCGCTGGAATATCGCACCGATGTCCCCACGCCGCAGCCCGGCGCCGGCGAGGTGCTGATCCGGGTTTCGGCCGCCGGGGTCAACAACACGGATATCAACACCAGAACCGCCTGGTATTCCAAATCGGTCTCCGAAGGCTCCAGCGCCGGCGGCGCGGCGGGCTTCGCCGCCGCCAATGACGGCGACGCCAGCTGGTCCGGCGCGCCGCTGAGCTTCCCGCGCATCCAGGGGGCCGATGTCTGCGGCGTCATCGCCGATGTGGGCGATGGCGTCGCCGAAAACCGCATCGGCCAGCGGGTGATCGTGCGCAACATGCTGCGCTCTTACGTCGATTACCGCCCTTTCGAGTGCTGGACCTTCGGTTCGGAATGCGATGGCGGCTTCGCCGAATACGCCGTCGCCCCCGCGCGCGAGACCTATGCCGTGAATTGCGACTGGAGCGACGCCGAACTGGCCTCCATTCCCTGCGCCTGGTCCACGGCGGAGAACATGCTGCACCGCGCGTCCGTCGGCGCCGAGACGGTGCTGATCACCGGCGCTTCGGGCGGGGTCGGCTCGGCCGCCGTGCAACTGGCGCGCCGGCGCGGGGCGCGGGTGATCGCGGTCACGGCGCCGGCGAAGGCCGCTGATCTGGTCGCGCTCGGCGCCGACCGGGTGATCGACCGCGACGCGGATCTCGCGGCCGAACTGGGCCGCGACAGCGTCGATGTGGTTCTCGACCTGGTCGGCGGCCGGTCATGGCCCGCCCTGCTGGAGGTCCTGCGCCGCGGCGGCCGCTACGCCACCGCCGGGGCCATCGCCGGGCCGCTGGCGGAGATCGACCTGAGGACGCTCTATCTGAAGGATCTCACGCTTTTCGGCTGCACCTTCCAGGAGGACGCCGTGTTCGAGAACCTCGTCTCCTATATCGAGGAAGGCTCTATCCGCCCCGTCGTCGCCCGCACCTATCCGCTGAAGGACATCGTTCAGGCGCAGAAGGATTTCCTGTCGAAGGCGCATACCGGAAAGCTGGTGCTGATCCCCGATCACGAGGAGGCCGCGCCGTGAAGATCGCGGCCATCGAGCTCCATCAGGTCGAACTGCCCTATGCGGGCGGGGTCTATCTCCTGTCGGGCGGGCGCGAATATCGCGGCTTCGAGGCCTGCATCGTCCGCATCGAGGCCGATGACGGGACCGAGGGCTGGGGCGAGAGCACACCCTTCGGCTCCACCTATATCGCCGCCCACGCCGCCGGCGCGCGGGCCGGGATCGCCGAGATCGCGCCGCATCTGATCGGCCGCGATCCGCGTCAGGTCGAACGGATCGGCGATGCGATGGACGAGGCGCTGACCGGCCATAACCACGCCAAGACCGCGATCGACATCGCCTGCTGGGATCTTTTCGGCAAATCGGTGAACCGTCCGGTCTCGGAGCTTCTGGGCGGCGCGACCGGGCGGCGGATGCCGGTGATCTCCTCGATCCACGCCGGCCCGCCCGAGGAGATGCGCGCCCGCGTCGCCGACCACCGCGCCCGCGGCTATCTCGGCCACTCGATCAAGATCGGCGCGCTCGACGGCGAAGGCGGCCCGGCGCTGGACGCCGAACGGATTCGCGCCTGTCTCGCCGACCGGCGGCCGGGCGAATATTTCCTGGTGGACGCCAATGGCGGGCTGATCCCGGAAACCGCGCTCCGCATGCTGCGGCTCCTGCCGGAGGGGCTGGATTTCACGCTCGAAGCCCCTTGCGCCACCTGGCGCGAGACGCTTTCGCTGCGCCGGCGTTGCAATGTGCCGATCGTGCTGGACGAGCTGGCGCAGACCGATGAGGACATCGCCCGGCTGATCGCGCTCGACGCCGCCGACGGGGTCGGGCTGAAGATCTCCAAGGCCGGCGGGCTGACGCCGGGGCGGCGCCATCGCGATCTCTGCCGCGCCGCCGGTCTGACCATGAGCGTGCAGGACACGGTCGGCTCGACCATCGCCTTCGCCGGAATCGCCCATCTCGGGGCGACCGTCCCGCCCCGGCTGTTGCGCTGCATTCTCGATTGCCGGGACATGGTCGCGGCCGAGACCGCCGCCTTCGACGCCCCGGTCGTCGATGGCGGGGTGCTCGCGCCCGACGCGCCCGGACTCGGGATCAGCGTCGATCGGGATGTTCTGGGCGCGCCTGTCGCCGAATGGAGGGCATGAGGATGAAAATCAGCGAAATTCACGTCTACCAGCACGATCTGCCGGTGAAGAACGGCCCCTACACCATGGCCAGCGGCGCGGTCTGGTCGCTGGATGCGACCCTGGTGAAGATCGTGGCCGATAACGGCCTTGTCGGCTGGGGCGAGACCTGCCCGATCGGCCCGACCTATCAGCCGCATCACGCCAGGGGCGCCCGCGCGGCGCTGGCCGAGATGGCGCCGGGCCTGATCGGGGCCGATCCCCTGACCCCGGTCATGCTGCGCCGGAAGATGGACGGGCTGCTGAACGGCCACCGCTACGCCAAGGCCGCGATCGACATCGCCGCCCATGACCTGACGGGCAAGCATTACGGCGTCCGCGTCGCGGACCTGCTGGGCGGCGCGGCGACGGAAAGGGTTCCCTCCTATTACGCCACCGGCGTCGGCGCCCCGGACGAGATCGCCCGCATCGCCGCGGAGAAAGCCGCGGAAGGCTATCCCCGGCTTCAGGTCAAGATCGGCGGCCGCCCGGTCGAGATCGACATCGAGACCGTGCGCAAGGTCTGGGAGCGGGTCGCCGGCAAGGTCCGGCTGGCGGTGGACGGCAATCGCGGCCTGCCGACGCGCGACGCGTTGCGGCTCAGCCGCGAATGCCCGGACATCCCCTTCGTCATGGAGCAGCCCTGCAACTCGATAGAGGAGATCGCCGCAATCCGCGGCCAGCTTCGCCACGCCGTCTATATCGACGAGAACGGCGAGGATCTGGCGACGGTGGTCCGGCTTGTCGGCCAGGGGCTTTGCGACGGGTTCGGGATGAAGGTCACGCGGATCGGCGGGTTGTCCGCCATGGCGACCTTCCGCGACATCTGCGAGGCGCGCGCGCTGCCCCATACCTGCGACGACGCCTGGGGCGGCGACGTCATCGCCGCCGCCTGCGCCCATATCGGGGCCACGGTGGCGCCGCGCCTCTCCGAAGGGGTCTGGCTCGCCGCGCCCTATATCGAGGACCATTACGACCCGGAGAACGGGATCAGCATCGAAGGCGGCCATATCAGCCTGCCCGCTGGCCCGGGCCTCGGCGTCACGCCAGACGAGACCCGCCTCGGCGCGCCGGCGGCCAGCTACGCCTGAGGACGGCCCGGCATTCGCAGGGAGGCGCGCGCCGTTTGACATGCGGCGGCGCAACATAATAACCCTGCGACCGCCGGCGCCCGCAAGGATCTTGCCCGGCGAATCGCGAGCCGCATGAAAGGTCCCTCCGATGAGCTTCACCGTCCAGCCCGCCGGCCCCGCCCGCCCGAACCGGTGCCAGCTTTTCGGCCCCGGCTCGCGCCCGGCGCTTTTCCCGAAAATGGCGTCCTCCGCCGCCGATGTGGTCAATCTCGACCTTGAGGACAGCGTCGCCCCGGCCGACAAGCCGGCCGCGCGCGAGGCGATCATCGAGGCGGTGAACACGATCGACTGGGGGAGAAAGACGCTCTCGGTGCGGATCAACGGGCTGGACACGGAATTCTGGCATCATGACGTGACGCAGCTGATCGAGCGCACCGGCGACCGGCTCGACGCGATCATGATCCCGAAAGCCGGCAACGCGAAGGATATCTACGCGGTCGACGCCGTCGTCACCGCCGCCGAGGCCGCGGCGCGCAAGAGCAAGCGCATCGGCTTCGAGGTGATCATCGAAACCGCCGCCGGCGCGCAGAACGTGGACGAGATCGCCAGCGCCTCGCCGCGGATGCAGTCGATGAGCTTCGGCGTCGCCGATTACGCCGCCTCCATGGGTATGGCGGTGACCGGGATCGGCGGCACGCAGGATGATTACTACATGCTGGCCAATGGCGAGCCGGGCTCCGCCCGCGCGGCCAACCCGGTCGATCCCTGGCATTACCCGATCACCCGCATGGTCGCCGCCTGCCGCCAGCACGGACTTCTGCCGGTGGACGGGCCCTTCGGCGATTTTTCCGATGACGAGGGCTATCTCGCGCAGGCCCGCCGCTCGGCGACGCTCGGCTGCGTCGGCAAATGGGCGATTCATCCGAAACAGGTCGCCCTCGCTAACGAAATCTTCACCCCTCCGCCGGCTAAGGTGGAACAGGCGCGACGGATCCTCGCCGCGATGAAGGAGGCGGAGGACGCGGGGCAGGGCGCCGCAGTGCTTGATGGAAAGCTGATCGACCTCGCTTCCTCCCGACAGGCGCGGGTTATCGTGACGCAGGCTGAACTGATCGAAGCCGCCGGCGCATAGACGCCGGACCCGGCCCGGCCCGGCGCGCCGGCGAGGCGTGCGGATTCACACTTGCAAGCGGTACTACCCGGTGCATGCTGGGTGGTGAGTGTGTGTGTGTGATTCGTTGGGGTAGTGTATGTTCGATCTGACTCGATCCGAGTTGCTCGGGTTCGCGAAGGATGTGTCGTCTTCCGTAGCCGCCCGAAAATTCCAGAAGGCGCTTGACGCCGACAGGGACGCCGATGGGGGTGAAAGCCGCAATCTTCCACGCAGTCTCCCACAATGGCTCGACCTGCTGGCGGAACTGGCCGAACAATCCCCGAAGGAGCTTCACCACGCCTTCGGCCGTCGGCTTTTTGAGCGTTTCGCGATCTTCTACCCCGATTTCATCCCCTCGAACGTCAGCGCGCTGGACTTCCTCGAAGGGGTCGAACGCCATGTCCACGATGAATTGCGGTCGATTTACCCCGGCGCGCGGCCGCCGAGGCTCGATTGCGAGCGGCTGTCGGAGACGCGGCTGATCATCCGCTATTTCTCGGCTTCTCCGGCGGAGGAGCTTTGCGTCGGCATGCTGGAGGCGACGCTGGACCATTTCGAAACCCGCGCGACCATCCTCCGGCGCCCGCCGGAAAAGGGCGCGGACGCGGTTTTCGAACTCGTCGCTTCGCCCGACGAGTGATCCGCCCCTCCGCGGCGGAATTGCAATCGCCCGGGTCAAGGCCCTATATCCCCGCCAATGGTGGAGGAGGAGCGGATCATGCAGAGCTATCTGGAATTCGAAAAGGATCTCGCCGATCTCGAAGGCAAGGCGGTCGAACTGCGGATGCTGGCGCGCAAGGGCGGCGGCGTCGATGTCGAGGGCGAGGCGAAGCAGCTCGACGCCAAGGCGGCGCAGCTTCTGACCGAGCTTTACGCCAATCTGACTCCCTGGCAGAAATGCCAGATCGCCCGCCATCCGGCCCGGCCGCATGCGGTCGATTACGTGAAGGCGCTGTTCAGCGAATTCACCCCGCTGGCCGGCGACCGCAATTTCGCCGAGGATCAGTCGGTGATCGGCGGGCTGGCCCGGTTCAACGATCGCCCCGTGGTGGTGATCGGGCAGGAGAAGGGCGCCGACACCAAGTCGCGGATCGAGCGCAATTTCGGCATGGCCCGGCCCGAAGGCTATCGCAAGGCGGTGCGGCTGATGAGCATGGCCGACCGTTTCTCCCTGCCGGTGGTGACGCTGATCGACACGCCCGGCGCCTATCCCGGCAAGGGCGCGGAGGAGCGCGGCCAGTCCGAGGCGATCGCCCGTTCGACCGAGATGTGCCTGAAGCTGGGCGCGCCGCTGGTCGCCGCGGTGATCGGCGAAGGGGGCTCCGGCGGCGCCGTCGCCTTCGCCGCCGCTGATCGGGTGATCATGCTGGAGCATTCGATCTATTCGGTGATCACGCCCGAGGGCTGCGCCTCGATCCTCTGGAAAGACGCCGAGAAAATGCGCGAGGCCGCCGCCGCGCTCAGGCTGACGGCGCAGGATCTGCTGAAGCTCGGCGTCATCGACAAGGTGGTGAAAGAGCCGAAAGGCGGCGCCCAGCGCGACCCCGCCGGCGCGATCAAGGCCATGGGCGAAGCGATCGAAAAGGAATTGCAGGCGCTCGACGGGAAAAAGCCGGAGGCGCTTCGCGCCGAAAGACGGAAGAAATTCCTCGAAATGGGCGATGCGACGCTGCATTGAGCGCCAGGGCCGGAACCCTCGCCAAAAAATTGTCACAAGGGCTTTCCTTGGCCGCGCATCCGCCCCACATTGATTCTGCCGCGAGGGGTGGAATCACCCCTCCCCACGGAGGGAGACGCGCCTTTGAAATGGTCCGATATCGCCGACGCCGTGGCCGAATGGCTTGACCGTCTCGCCGGGGGCGCGCAGCCTCAGCCGATTCCGGTGAGATCCGGCGACAAACGCCCGATCCGTCGCTGAACGGCGCGCGGGCATGGCGACGGTCAGACTGCTCCGGGATGATGAACTGACGCCGGAGGCCGCGGCGGTCTTCGATGATATCCGCAAGACCCGCGGCTCCGATTTCGTGAACAATTTCTGGCGCTCGCTCGCCAATGACCCAAAGGCGCTGAAGGCGACATGGGAGCGGCTGAAAGCGGTGATGAGCCATCGCGGCGAGGGCGGGCTGGACCCGCTGACCAAGGAATTGATCTATATCGCCGTCTCGATCACGAATGGCTGCTCCTATTGCGTCCATTCCCACACCGCCGCCGCCCGCGCCAAGGGGCTGAGCGACGCGCAATATGGCGAGTTTCTGGAAGTGGTCGGCATGGCCTCCCAGACCAACGCCATGGTCACCGGGCTTCAGACGCCGGTGGATGAGGCGTTCAAGGCCTGAATCTTTCTTTTCCGTCCCCGGCTCTCTACTGACACCATGCTGTCAGCAGGGCGGTGTAATCTGCCCGCGCCAATCCCGGAATTGAAAGGACCCCCCATGGAAAGAACCGGCGGCTGCGCCTGCGGCGCGATTCGCTTCAAGGTCGCCGCGCCCTTTACCGGCGTCGGCGCCTGCCATTGCACCGACTGCCAGAAAGCCACGGGCGGCGGGCCGAACTATGTCGCGCTGGCGCCGACTGCGGCTTTCACTGTCACCAAGGGCGCGCCGAAAACCTATACCCGCAAGGGCGACAGCGGCGCGGATGCGGTCCGCGCCTTTTGCGGCGATTGCGGCACGCCGCTCTGGAGCGCCATGGCGGACACCCCGTTCATGCCGGTGAGGCTCGGCGCTTTCGACGATCATGCCGACCTGAAGCCGGCGATGCATATCTATGTCTCTTCGGCCCCGGCATGGCACCCGATCGGCGCCGACGCGGTCACCTTCCCGAAGATGCCGCCGCCGCCGGCCTGATCCGGGTCACATGGCCCATCTTGCGGCCGGGCCGGGACTCGGCCTTGCCATAGAGATGCAGGGCGGCGCCGGGTCCGGCCGAAAGCCGGGCCCAGTCGCCGGCCTCGTCGCCGATCAGATTCTCCATCACCGCATCCGCGTGACGCGCCGGATCGCCGAGCGGCCAGAGGCAGACGGCCTTCATGTGCTGGCGAAACTGGTCGGTCGTGGTCGCCTCGATGGTCCAGTGGCCGGTATTGTGGACCCGGGGCGCGATTTCATTGACCAGAAGCGCGCCGGTCCCGGTCTCGAAAAACTCCACCCCGATCACGCCGACATAGCCGAGCGCCTCGACGATCCGCCCGGCGATCGCCTTCGCCTCCGCCGCCACGGCGGGGGCGGAGGACGCCGGGACCGTGGTCCGGCGCAGGATGCCGTTCTCGTGAACATTCTCGCCGGGATCGAAACAGGCGACGGCGCCATCGGCGCCCCGCGCGGCGATGACGCTGATCTCGCGCCGGAACGCGACGAACCCCTCCAGCTCCGCCGGCGCGCCCTGCATTGCGGCCAGCGCGGCGGCG